>NZ_JARGEK010000110.1 GCF_029211165.1 Roseisolibacter sp. H3M3-2 | reverse complement strand
TGTGCGCGGCGCGCGCGGCGCGGACGGCGGCGTCCGCGTGGCCGCGCCGCAGCAGCGCGCGCGCGTCGGCCACGACCTTCCCGCCGCGGATCCCGGCCAGCGCCCCCGCCAGCGCGGCGGTCGACGCGTACGCCGCCACCGCGACCCACGCGAAGATCGACGCGTCGAGCGCCATGGTCGCGCCGAGCACGCCGAGCGACGACGCGGCGGCGGTGACCGCGGTGCCGATCTCGCCGCCCGCCGCGCCGGCGTCGCGCAGGAAGTCCTTCACGGGGAGCGGCGTCGCGGGCGCCGACCCGCGCGCGTCGCCGACGGCGGCCGCCAGCGCCTCGGCGCTCGGGAAGCGCGCGTCGGGGTCCTTGGCGAGGCAGCGGTCGACCGCGGCCGCGAAGCGCGGCGGGAGCGACGGGCGCACGCCCAGCAGCGTCGGCGCCGGCGTCGCCGCGAGCTGCGCCAGCAGCGCCGCCGCCGTGCGCCCCTCGAACGGCAGCCGCCCGCTCGCCGCCCAGAACATGGTGGCGCCGAGCGCGTACAGGTCGCTGCGCGCGTCGGCGCGCGCGCCCGCGCCCTGCTCGGGGCTCATGTACTGCGGCGTGCCGACGGGGTGCCCCGTGGCCGGCGTCTGCGCGGCGTCGGCGAGGGTGAGCTGCGCGATCCCGAAGTCGGCGACCAGCGCGCGCCCGGTGTCGCGCTCCAGCAGGACGTTGTCGGGCTTCACGTCGCGGTGCACGACGCCGTTGGCGTGCGCGTGCCCGAGCGCCCACGCCACCTCCTGCGTGACGCGCATCGCCTCGGCCGCCGGCAGCGGCCCCGCGCGCCGCACGCGCGCGCCGAGCGTCTCGCCGTCGACGTAGGCCATGACGAAGAACGCCAGCGCGTCGTGCGCCTCGACCGCGTGCACCGGGACGATGTGCGGGTGCGACAGCCGCGCCGCCGCGCGCGCCTCGCGCAGGAACCGCGCGCGCGCCCCGTCCGACGCCGCCAGCGCCGGCGGCAGCAGCTTGATCGCCACCGGCCGGTCGAGCGCGACGTCGCGCGCCAGGAACACGACCCCCATGCCGCCGCGGCCGAGCTCCCGCTCGAGGGCGTAGCGGTTGGCGACGGCGTCCTGGAGGGCGAGGAATTCCGGAGTCATGCGGACGGCGGGAGTCGTGACGGCGGGAATGGAAACTACGGGAGTCGTGCCCGCGGGAGCACTACGGGGTCACGACTCCCGCCGTGTCGACTCCCGCGGTCGTGACTCCCGCGGTCGCGACTCCCGCCGTCACGCGGTAGATCACGTACAGACACCCCCCCGCGATCCGCTCGCACGACGCCAGCTCCAGGTCGACGCGCCGCCCGGGGTCGCGCAGGAACGGGATCCCGCGCCCCAGCACCACGGGGTGCACGTTCATCCCCACCTCGTCCACCACGCCGGCGGCGAGCAGCGACGTCGCCAGCTCGCCGCCCCCCATCAGGCAGATGCCGCGGCCCGGGCGCAGCCGGAGGTCGCGCACGAACGCCGCCGCGTCGCCGCGCACCAGCTCCACCCCGGGGCGGTCGAGGTCGGGCAGCGTGCGCGAGCAGACGTACGTCGTCACCCCCGGCGTCGCCGGCGCGTCCGCCGGCTGCCCCGCCGCCGCCACCTCCCACGTCTTCCGCCCCATCACCACCGCGTCCACCGTCTTCCAGTAGTCGCCCATCAGCCGCTGCACGTCGGGAGTGAACTGCAGCCAGTCGATCGCGCCGTCCGGCCCGGCGATGAAGCCGTCGAGGGAGCAGGCGGCGCCGTAGGTGACGGTACGCATGGAGAACCTCCAGAAAGGGCGTTCTCTGATACGGCGTTCTCAGATGAGGCGTTCTCTGATACGGCGTGGTCCGATACTGCGTGAGCTGATTCTACGGCGTCGCTCCGGACAGGCCAGCCACACGCCTCACCTGACCACGCCTCACCTGACCACGCCCTACCTGAGCACGCCTCACCAGGGCTACCTTCGCCACACCATGGACTCCGACGCGATCATCGTGGGCGCCGGCCTCGCCGGCCTCGCCGCCGCCTGCGAGCTCGCCGACGCCGGCCGACGCGTCCTCGTGCTCGACCAGGAGCCCGAGGCCTCGCTCGGCGGGCAGGCGTTCTGGTCGTTCGGGGGGCTCTTCCTCGTCGACTCCCCCGAGCAGCGCCGCATGGGGGTGCGCGACTCGCGCGACCTCGCGCTGCAGGACTGGATGGCCACCGCCGGCTTCGACCGGGCGGAGGACCACTGGCCGCGAAAGTGGGCCGAGGCGTACGTCGACTGGGCGGCCGGCGAGAAGCGCGCGTGGCTGCGCGCGATGGGGATTCGCTTCTTCCCCGTCGTCGGGTGGGCGGAGCGCGGCGGCTACGTCGCCAGCGGGCCGGGGAACTCGGTGCCGCGCTTCCACGTCACGTGGGGGACGGGGCCCGGCGTGCTCGAGCCGTTCGTGCGGCGGGCGCGCGCGCACGAGGCGGCGGGGCGCCTGTCGTTCCGCTTCCGCCACCGCGTCGACGCGCTGACCACCACGAACGGCGTCGTCGACGGCGTGCGCGGCGCTGTGCTGGCGCCGAGCGGCGTCGCGCGCGGCGAGAGCAGCACGCGAGAGGTCGTGGGCGAGTTCGCGCTGCGCGCCGGCGCGGTGGTCGTCGCCAGCGGCGGGATCGGCGGGAACCACGACCTCGTGCGCGCCCACTGGCCGGCGCGGCTCGGCGCGCCGCCCGACCGCATGCTGTCCGGCGTCCCCGCGCACGTCGACGGGCGCATGCTGGCGATCGCCGAGGACGCGGGCGCGCGGGTCGTCAACCGCGACCGCATGTGGCACTACACCGAGGGGCTGCACAACTGGGATCCCGTGTGGCCGCAGCACGGCATCCGCATCCTCCCCGGCCCGTCGTCGCTGTGGGTCGACGCGACGGGGCGCCGCCTCCCCGCGCCGCTCTTCCCCGGCTTCGACACGCTCGGCACGCTCGCGCACATCCGCGGCACGGGGCACGACCACACCTGGTTCGTGCTCACGCAGCGCATCATCGAGAAGGAGTTCACCCTCTCGGGCTCCGAGCAGAACCCCGACCTCACCGGGCGCAACGTGCGCCTCGTGCTGAAGCGCGTCCTCCCCGGCGCGCCCGCGCCCGTCGCGGCGTTCCAGGAGCGCGGCTCCGACTTCGTGCACGCGCGCACGCTCGCCGCGCTGGTCGACGGGATGAACGCGCTCGCCGGCGCGCCGCTCGTCGACCGCGCGACGCTGGAGGCGGAGGTCGTGGCGCGCGACCGCGAGCTGGACAACCCGTTCGGCAAGGACGCGCAGTGGCACGCCATCGCCCGCGCGCGCACGTACCGCGGCGACCGGCTGATCCGCGTCGCGCGGCCGCACCGCCTGCTGGACCCGGCGGCGGGGCCGCTCATCGCGGTCCGCCTCTCGATCGTCACGCGCAAGACGCTCGGCGGGCTGGAGACCGACCTGGAGGGGCGCGCCCTGGCGGCCGACGGGCGCCCGATCCCCGGGCTGTGGGCGGCCGGCGAGGCGGCGGGGTTCGGCGGGGGCGGCGTACACGGCTACCGCGCCCTCGAGGGGACCTTCCTCGGCGGGTGCCTCTTCTCGGGGCGGGCGGCGGGGCGCTCGGCGGCGGCCGCGGTCTGACGGCGGCCGCCTGACGACGGCCGTCTGACATCGCCCCTGCTGCGGCCTCCGGATCCCGGCCGTACCTTCGGGGCATGCGGTCCCTCCGTCTCGCCTCCCTCGGCGCCGCGCTCGCGGCGGCGCCCGCCCTCCTCCACGCGCAGGCCACCGGTGCCGTGCGCGTGCGCGTCACCGACCCGACCGGCGCGCCGGTCCCCGAGGCGACCGTCTCGCTGATCCGCGGCGTGAAGGACACCGTCGCCGTCGGCACCACCGGCGCGGACGGCGTGCGGCTCCTCACCGCGCCGGTCGGCGGCGACGAGGTGCAGCTGGTCGTGCGGCGCATCGGCTTCCAGCGCGCCGACCAGTTCCTGCTCCGGCTGGCGGCCGACACGCTTCCGGTCGCGGTCGCGCTCACGCCGAGCGCGGCGTCGCTCGACGCGGTCCGCGTGACCGACCGGCAGACCATCCGACGCCGGCTGCTGTTCATCGACGCCGACGAGATCGCCGCCAGCGCGCTGCCGATCACCAGCGCGCTCGACGTCGTCGCCGCGCTGCGGCCGGTGATGCTCACCGGGCTCACCGGCGACGGGGCGAGCTGCGGCGGGCTGGCGCACGTGTGGGTGAACGGGCGCAACGTGCGCCTCGTCCCGCCGGACCCGGTCCTCACGTTCCGGCAGGGACAGATGGCGTACGCGCGGCGGGTCGCGTCCCGGCTCCGGCGTCCCAGCGTCGAGATGCTGTCGCTCGACCTGCAGAGCATCCTGAACAGCATCCGCCCCGAGCACATCGCGTCGATGCAGGCCACCGACTGCAACGACCCCGCGCTCGAGGACCAGACCGACCGCAGCCGGCAGGCGGTGTTCGTGACGCTCAAGCCGGGGATCGACTACCGCGAGGGGATCGGCTCGGTCGTGATCGGGCCGAACGCGCCGCATCACCGCGTGTTCGCGACGCGCGCGCCGGCCGAGTCGACGGCCGCCGAGGTCCCGGCGGAGACGGGGACGCTCGCCCTGCCGATGGTCGCCGCCGAGCGGCTGCCGACCTACCGCCTGCGCCTGCTCGGCGTGTTCGACGAGGAGAGCGGGGCGCCGCTGGGCGGGGTGCACGTCGTCGACGTGAAGTCGGGCGCCCGCACCGTCACCAGCCCGACCGGGACCGCGACGCTGGCGCTCCTCCCCGAGGGGGGCGGCACCGTGCGGCTGGAGCGCGAGGGGTACGTGGCGCGCGAGGTCGCGGTGGTCATCGCGCCGGCCGACACCGTCCCGGTGACGACGCTGCTGGCGCGCGTGCCGAAGCGCTGAGCGCATGACACGCCGCGCGCTCCCGCTGCTCGCCGCCGCGCTGGCGCTCCCGGCCGCCGCGCGCGCGCAGGCGCCGGCCGTGTCGGGCGTGGTGCGCGTGCGCGTCGTCGACTCGACCGGGGCGCCGGTGGCCGACGCGGGGGTGCAGCTGGTGCGCGGGGTGAGCGAGGTGCTGGCGGCCGGCGCCACCGACGCCGCGGGGTGGCGCACGCTCGCCGCGACCGCGCCCCCCGGCCCGCTGCAGCTCGTGGTGCGCAGGATCGGCCACCTGCGCGCCGACCGCTTCGTGACGTGGGCGGGGGGCGACACGCTGTCGGTGCGCGTGACGCTGTTCCCGGTGGCGCAGGCGCTGGCGGCGGTCACCGTGACCGAGCGCGAGAGCATCCGCCGGCGCCGCATGAGCATCGACGCCGAGGCGATCGCGGCGAGCCGGCGCCCGGTGGTGGACGCGCTCGACGTGGTGACCGGGCTGCGTCCCGACATGATCTACGGGGTCGGCGGCGCGTACGCGGCGTGCGGGTCGGTGCGCCACGTGTGGGTGAACGGGAAGCGGCAGCGCATGGTGGCGGTGGACCCGTCGCTGGTGCCCGACGTGCGCATGGGGCGCCGCGCGCAGCGGGCCACGCCGCGCCTGGCGCCGCAGGGGCGCCGCGCGATCCCGCTGGACGTGCAGACGATGCTGCGCAGCATCCGCCCCGAGCACGTGGCCGAGATGCACGGCACCGACTGCCGGGACGCGACGATGGCGCGCGCCAGCAGCGAGAGCGCGATCTTCGTGGTGCTCAAGCCGGGCGTCGGGTTCCGGCCGGGGGTCGGGTCGTACGTGGCCGCCGAGACCGTCGCCGCCGCGGACTCGGCGGAGGGGCTCACGAACCTGCCGCTGCTCGCCGCGCCGGCTCCCGCCGCCTCGGCTCCCGCCGGCGCCGAGCCGGTGGACCGCCTCCCCGCGTACCGGATGCGGGTCCTCGGGGTATACGACGAGGCGACGGGCGCCCCGGTGGACGGGGCGGCCGTCGTCGCCGTCACGACCGGGCTCCGGACGCTGACGTCGGTCACCGGCACGGCCGTCCTGGCGGTCCTCCCCGACGGCGGGGGGACGGTGCGGGTCGAGCGCGCCGGCTATCGTTCGCGCGAGGTCCCGGTGGCCATCTCGCCGGCCGACACGCTGCCGATCACGTTGCTGCTCGCGAAGGCCCCGCCCGGGGCGCCGTAGCGTTCCCTCCCTCCCGCCCCATGCATCTCCGCCCGACCCTCCTGCTCCTCGCCGCGCCGGCGGGGGCCGCGTTCGCGCAGGCGCCGCGCGCCCTCACGGCCGACGACTACGCGCGCGCCGAGCGCTTCCTGGCGCAGCGCGTGACGCCGCTGGTGAGCGGCGTCGTGTCGCAGCCCACGTGGCTCCCCGACGGGCGCCTGACCTACCGCGTGCGCGCCGCGAACGCCGCCGCGCCGGGGCTGGTCCTGGTCGACCCGCGCACCGGGGCCAAGGTGGACTGCGCCGCCGACGCCGCGCGGTGCGCGGGCGCGACGCCCCCCGCGCCCGCCCCGCCGGCCCGCGCGCCGCGCCGCGGGGCCGCCCCCGAGACGCGCTCGCCCGACGGGCGGAAGGCCGCCTTCATCCGCGACCACAACGTGTGGGTGCGCGACGTCGCCAGCGGCGCCGAGACGCAGCTGACGACCGACGGCGTGAAGGAGTTCGGCTACGCGACCGACAACGCCGGGTGGACGCACAGCGACCGCGCGATCCTCACCTGGTCGCCCGACAGCAAGCGCATCGCGACGTTCCAGCACGACGGGCGCGGGGTGCGCGACATGCACCTCGTCAGCACCAACGTCGGCGCGCCGCGGCTGGAGTCGTGGAAGTACCCGCTGCCGGGCGACAGCGTGATCTTCCGCATCTCGCGCGTCGTGCTGAACGTCGAGGGGGAGCCGAAGGTGGTCCGCCTCAAGATGGATCCCGACCAGCACCGCTCGACGGTGTCGGACCACATCGCGTGCAGCGGCGGGACGATCTGCGACGTGCAGTGGTACCCCGACGGGTCGAAGCTCGCGTTCGTCTCCAGCTCGCGCGACCACAAGCGGGCGTGGGTCCGCGTGGCCGACGCGGCCACCGGCGACGTGCGCACCCTGTTCGACGAGACGTCGCGCACGCAGATCGGCGACGCCTCGCTCGACGAGGAGCTGTGGAAGGTGATGCCGGCGAGCAACGAGCTGCTCTGGTGGTCGCAGCGCGACGGCTGGGTGCACCTCTACCTGTACGACCTCGCCAGCGGGCGCCTCAAGAACCGGATCACGGCCGGCGACGGCAACGTCGCGTCGATCGTGCGCGTGGACGAGAAGGCGCGGCAGGTCTGGTTCATGGGGCAGGGGAAGGACGCGGCGCGCGACCCGTACTTCCAGCACCTGTACCGCATCGGCTTCGACGGGAAGGGGCAGACGCTGCTGACGCCCGAGGACGCGCACCACACGGTGTCGATGTCCCCCGACGGGCGGCACTTCGTCGACACGTACTCGACCCCCGCGACGCCGCCGACGACGGTGCTGCGCGAGGCGACGGGGGCGGGGCGCCTGGTGGCGACGCTCGAGAAGGCCGACGTGTCGCGCCTGGCGCAGGCGGGGTGGAAGGCGCCGACGCCGATCCGCATGAAGGCGCGCGACGGCAAGACGGACATCTACGGGCTGATGTACACGCCCACGACCCTCGACAGCACGCGGAAGTACCCGATCATCAACCACATCTACCCGGGGCCGCAGTCGGGGAGCGTGGGGACGCGCGCGTTCGTGCCGGCGCGCGGCGACAACCAGGCGGTGGCGGAGCTGGGCTTCGTCGTCGTCGAGATCGACGGGATGGGGACGCCGGGCCGCTCGAAGGCGTTCCACGACGCGTACTACGGCCGCATGGGGGACAACACGCTCCCCGACCAGGTGGCCGGCATGCGCGAGCTCGCGCAGCGCTACCGCTTCATCGACATCGACAAGGCGGGGATCTGGGGGCACTCGGGCGGCGGCTTCGCCACCGCGGCGGCGATGTTCCGCCACCCCGAGTTCTTCAAGGTCGGCATCTCGGAGTCCGGCAACCACGACAACCGGAACTACGAGGACGACTGGGGGGAGCGCTACCAGGGGCTGCTGACCAAGCAGGGGAACACCGACAACTACGCCGACGAGGCGAACCAGACGCACGCCGGCAAGCTGCAGGGGAAGCTCTTCCTCATCCACGGCGAGATGGACGACAACGTCCCGCCGTACAACACGCAGCTCGTCGTCGACGCGCTCATGAAGGCGGGCAAGGACTTCGACCTGCTGATGCTCCCGCACGCGCGCCACGGCTACGGCGCCGACGGCGCGTACGTGATGCGGCGCCGGTGGGACTACTTCGTGAAGAACCTGCAGGGGAACGAGCCGCCGAAGGAGTATCCGCTGGGGCGGCCGGCGGTGCCCTGAGCCGCTGAAGCGCCTGCGACCTGCGACCTGCGACCGTTGCCCTTCGGGGCGCAGGTCGCAGGTCGCAGGTCGTTTCAGGGCCCCTGCCCCGCCACCCGCGCGATCCGGAACGGCCCCGACTCGAGCGGCCAAGCGCCGTCGCCGAGCGGCCCCTGCCCCCAGCAGGCCAGGGTCCCGTCGAGCGCGATGGCGCACCCGCGGGCCGCGTCGAGGACGGCGGTGCGGACGGGGAAGCCGGGCGCCATCCGCTCGGCCCGTGCCCCCGCGGAGGCGCGCGAGCCGTCGGGGCGGTAGTGCCCGGAGCCCCAGCACCACACCTCGCCCCCGGCCGTCAGCCCGCACGGCGTGCCCCCCGGCGACGACAGGAGCGACGCGAAGGGCGGCGCGTTCGGCACGCGCGCGGGCTCCGGCGACGCGGCGTCCCGCCCGTTCGCGCGCTGCTCCCCCCAGCACCACGCCGCGCCCTGCAGGTCGAGCGCGCACGTCGCCGAGAGCGCGTCGGCGCGCACGTCGCGGGCGGCGGGCATCCCCGCGACGCGCACGGGCGCGGTCTCGCAGGCGGTGAAGCAGCCCGGCCGCTGGACCGAGGCGGCGACGCCCACCTGCCCGGCGTAGTTGGAGCCCCAGCAGTAGGTCTCGGCCGCCGCGGTCACGCCGCACAGGTGCGCGCCCCCGACGCTGAACCGGGCGAACGCCACCGGGCTCGGGACGCGCCGCGGCGCGTCGGCGGCGCGCGTCGTGTCGCCGAACATCGGGACCACGTACGAGCCCCAGCAGTGGATCGCCCCCCGGTCGTCGAGCAGGCAGGTGCGGTCGATCGCGGTCGCGCGGATCCCCGGGGCGATCGGCGTCGGCAGCGGCACCCTGCGGACGTACGCGGGCGCCGCCGCCGGGAGCGCGCCCCAGCACTCGACGCCGCCCGCGTCGGTCAGCGCGCACACGCCCGACCCGGTGCCGGTGGCCGCGACGAAGCGCGACGCGCTCTGCGCGCGGACGGGGAGCGCGCTGCAACGCGACACGCGGCGCTCGTACCAGAAGCGCCCGGCCCCGCTGAACGGCTGGAACGACTCGCAGCGGTCCACGGGCTCGGTGGTGCCGAGCTGCCCCGACTCGTCGGTCCCCCAGCACCAGACGCCGCCGTCGGCGGACACGGCGCACGGCGCGCCCTGCGCCAGCGCGACGAACCGCAGCCCGGCCGCGGGCGCCTTCACGATCACGGTCGCGCGCAGCGTGTCGCCGCCGAGCACCGCGGCGACGGTCGCGCGCCCGGGCGCCGCGGCGGTGACGGTCCCGTCGCCGGCCACGGTCGCCACGCCCGGCGCGTCGCTGAGCCAGCGCTCGGCGGCGAGCACGGTCGCGCGCTGGTCGTCGGGGCGCTCCTGCAGCCGCAGCGCGCGCGCGAGCCCCGGCACCAGCACCGACGTGTCGGGCCACACGTAGCGCGGCGGCGGCACGACGCGCACCGCCCACACGGCCCGCAGCGCGCCGACGGCGGCGACGATTTCGGCGCGCCCCGGCCGCAGCGCGTGGAGCCGCGTCCCGGCGCTCGACCCGCGCACCTCGACGACGGTCGGGTCCGTGCTCGTGACCTGCGGCGTGACGCCGGGGAGCGCGCGCCCCGCGCTGTCGACCGCCACCGCGCCCACCAGCCGCTGCGAGCCGACGACCACCGTGTCGGTGGTCGGGAGGACGAACCGCACCGCCGCCGGGTCCGGCCAGCGCACCGTCAGCTCCAGCGCGCCGTCGGCGGCGCCGGCGCGGGCGACGACGCGCACGGTCCCGGTGAACACGACGCGGCCGCGCAGCGTGTCGCCCGAGGCGGCGCCGACGAACGTCGAGGAGTCCGACCACGACCAGACGACCGGCGCGCCGCGCACCGGCCGCCCGCCGGCGTCGCGCGGCTCGGCGATCAGCGTCACCGAGTCGCCGGGCGCGGGGGCGGGGACGCTCGCACGCACCCCGACCGTCGCCACCGTCGGGACCACCGGCTCGGGCGGCGCGGACTCGCCGCACGCGGCGACGGCGAGAACGAGCATCCATCGACACTTCATCTGCTGCTTCCTCGTGCTGCGAACTGCCGGGAGAACGGATGAGACGGATGGAACGGATCCGTTTCATCCGTTCGATCCGTTCTCCCGGCGGTTGAAAGGCTACCGCACCTGCTTCGTGACCCGCAGCGACTGCTCGCGGATCGCCTTGAACTCCGTCCCCGGCTTCCACGCCGGCCACGTGCCGCCGTTCGCGACGCGCCAGCCGACCAGGAACAGCGCGCGCAGGTCCTCCGCCGCGCCGCGCAGGTCCCAGTCGGGCTTCACCTCGTCGCTCGGCTTGTGGTAGTCGTCGGCCTCGTACTGGTCGCGCTTCTTCATGCCGTAGCCGGGCGCCTGGCCGACGTACTCGACCCCCGCGTCGACGTACAGCGCCGGGACCCCCTTCTTCGCGAACTCGAAGTGGTCGGAGCGGTAGAAGAACCCCTTCTCCGGCTCCGGGTCCGGACGCAGCACGCGCCCCGACGGCGCGAGCACCGCGCGCAGCTCGTCGTCGAGCGTCGAGTTGCCGAGCCCCACGACGGTGAGGTCGCGCGTGCGGCCCCACTGGTTCACGCCGTCCATGTTGATGTCGGCGACCGTCGTGTGCAGCGGGTACAGCGGGTTCTCGGCGTAGTACTTGGCGCCGAGCAGCCCGCGCTCCTCCGCCGTCACGGCGAGGAAGAGGAGCGAGCGCTTCGGCCGCTGCGGGAGCGCGACGAACGCCTCGGCGACGTTCACCAGCGCCGCCGTGCCGCTCGCGTTGTCGAGCGCGCCGTTGAAGATCTGGTCCCCCTGCCGCGTCGTGTCGCGCCCGAAGTGGTCCCAGTGCGCGGAGTACACCACGTGCTGCGCCTTCAGCGCCGGGTCGCTCCCCTCCAGCCGCGCCACGACGTTGCGCGAGCGCACCTCGCGCACCGTGTTCTGCACGCGCAGGTCGGCCGTCGTGCTGGCGAGCGGCACCGCGCGGAACCCCTTCGTGCGCGCGGCGCGCTGCAGCGCGTCGAGGTCCTGCCCCGCGGCGGACAGCAGCTCGCGCGCCTTGGCGTTGGTGATCCACGCCTCGACCGTCACGCGCGGCGGCTCGCCGCCGGGGGAGCGGATGTCGAAGTTCTCCTGCCCCCAGCTCCCGCTCACGACCTCCCACGGGTAGCCGGCGGGGCCCGTCTCGTGGACGATGATCGCGGCCGCCGCGCCCTGGCGCGTCGCCTCCTCGTACTTGTACGTCCAGCGCCCGTAGTACGTCATCGCGCGCCCGCGGAAGGCGTTCGGGTCGAGCGCGCGCTCGCTCGTGTCTGACGCGGCGGCGCCGGCGCGGCGCACCGGCGGGTCGTTGATCAGGATGACCACCGTCTTCCCCTTCACGTCGACGCCCGCGTAGTCGTTCCAGCCGTACTCGGGGGCGACGACGCCGTAGCCGACGAACACCACCTCGCTCTCGCGCACGACGTTGTCGGCGGCGGCGTGGCGCGCGACGGCCACCACGTCCTTCAGCGGCTCGAGCGCGATCGTGCGCCCGCCGGCGGTGAACGACCCGCCGCCGCGCCCGGTGTAGCCGACGAGCGTCACGTCCTGCACGTAGGTGCCGTCGGGGTTCCCGGGGGCGAGCCCGAGGCGCGTGAACTCGCGCGTCAGGTACGCGACCGTGCTGTCCTCGCCGCGCGTGCCGGGGCCGCGCCCCTCGAACGCGTCGCTCGCCAGCACGCGCGTGCGCGCCAGGATCGCGTCGGGGGTGATCTTGTCGAGCCCCGGGCGCGCGGCGGCCGGGGACTGCGCGGCGAGGGGCGCGGCGAGCGGCGCCGCCGTCAGGAGGGCGCCGAGCAGCGCGGCGCGGGGGAGGGAGGTCGGCATCGGGTCCGGTGTCCGGGAGTGGTGTCGCAGTCTCGTGTGGCACCGCCGATGCCGCAACCGGCGCCGTCACGCTCCCGGCCAACACTGGCCACCGGCGTGGCTGTCGCGTCACCGATCCGGTCGGTACGTTGTGCCTCCACGACAGCACGCCGTACCACCAGTGCCACCCGCGCGGAGACCGATGCAGCCGACCGGCGACCAGGAGAAGGAGGAGGCGGTCCGCCGGGTGCTCGCGTCGCTCCGCCACCCGGCCCGCCTGCGCGCGCTGCGGTCGACGGGGCTGCTCGACGGGGAGCGCGTGGAGGCGCTGGAGCGCGTGGCGCGCATGGCGGCGGTCGGCCTCGGCGCGCCGCTGGCGCAGGTGAACCTCGTCACCGACGCGCAGCAGGTGCCGGTCGCGGCGCACGTCGCGCCGCCGCGCGAGGCGGCGCCGTGGCGCGTGCCGGTGGGGCTGTCGCACTCGTACTGCCAGCTCGTGGTCGCCGGCGACGCGCCCATGGTGGTCGAGGACGCGCCGCACGACGAGCGCGTGCGCGAGATCCCCGCCACCCGCGAGGCGGGCATCGGCGCCTACCTCGGCGTCCCGCTGCGCGCGCCCGACCTGCAGGTGCTGGGGAGCGTGTGCGTCGTCGACTTCGTGCCGCACCGGTGGAACGCCGAGGACCTGGTGCTGCTCGACGACCTGGCGGCGGTGGCGGCGACGGAGATCGCGCTGCGCGCCGCCGGGCGCGCCGCGTCGGAGGAGGCGTCGCAGGCGGTCGCGCGCACCGAGCGGCTGCAGCGCCTCGCCGACGAGCTGGCGCGCCGGCTCGGCGGGCGCGAGGCGGCGCGGCGCATGGTCGCCCACCTCGGCGAGGTGACCGGCGCGACGCGCGTCGCGGTGTTCGAGCGGGCGCCCGGCGGCGCGCTGACGCCGCTCGACGCGCGCTGGGAGG
>NZ_JARGEK010000011.1 GCF_029211165.1 Roseisolibacter sp. H3M3-2 | reverse complement strand
AGCGATGCCGCCCCGAGCCCTTCACCTCGCTACAGCGCGCCGTGATCTGCTCTAGGGAAAGGCCATCTCGTGCGGCGGGGTGCGGGAGCCGCCTCCGGCGCCGGGATGATCGCTGGCGCGATCATAGCGGCGCCTGCGCCGGCCCCCGCGCCCCGCCGCCCGGGCATTGATGGAGGGATGGGACCAGCGTGCGCGCTGGGGTGCACGGCGGGAGCGGCGTGGGGGCATTCCGGGCGAGCCTATGACGGCGCAGCCGTCATCCGCGAGTCCCGGGGTGCCCCCACACCGCGCCCGCGGCGGGATAATCGCAAACGAGAGAACGCCCGCCCGGTCATCGCGACCGGGCGGGCGTTCTCATGCTCTTCCCCAAAAAACTACTTCTTCCCCACCAGCGACCGCAGCACGTACGGCAGGATCCCGCCGTGCTTGTAGTAGCTCAGCTCCTCGGGCGTGTCGATGCGCGCGAGCACCTCGAACTGCTTCACGCTCCCGTCGGCCGCCGTCGCCTTCACGGTGAGCTTGGCGCGCGGCCGCAGCGTCGCCTCGGAGAGGCCGACCACCTCGAATGTCTCGAAGCCGGTGAGCGCGAGCGACTGGCGCGTGTCGCCGTTCGTGAACTCGCACGGCAGCACGCCCATCCCGACCAGGTTCGAGCGGTGGATGCGCTCGAAGCTCTCGGCGATCACCGCGCGCACGCCGAGCAGCACCGTCCCCTTGGCCGCCCAGTCGCGGCTGGAGCCGGTGCCGTACTCCTTGCCGGCGAGGATCACGAGCGGCGTGCCGTCCTGCTGGTACTGCATCGCCGCGTCGAAGATCGACACCACGTCGCCGCCCGGCTGCGTCGTCGTGACGCCGCCCTCCGTGCCCGGCACCAGCTCGTTGCGCAGGCGGATGTTGGCGAAGGTGCCGCGCATCATCACCTCGTGGTGCCCGCGGCGGGCGCCGTACGAGTTGAAGTCGCGCGTCTTCACGCCGTGCGCGATCAGCCACTTCCCCGCCGGGCTGGCCGCCGCGATGTTGCCGGCCGGCGAGATGTGGTCGGTGGTGATCGAGTCGCCGAACATGCCGAGCACGCGCGCGCCGGCGATCGGCTTCACCCCGGGCGCCTCCATCGTCATCCCCTCGAAGTACGGCGGGTTGGCGACGTAGGTGGACTGCGGGTCCCACGCGTACGTGTCGCCCTTCGGCACGTCGAGGGCGCGCCACTGCTCGTCGCCCTCGAAGACGTTCGCGTACTGCTTGGCGAACATCTCCCCCTTCACGCTCGAGAGGATCGTGTCCTCGATCTCCTGCGGCGACGGCCAGATGTCGCGCAGGAACACCGGCCCGTCGGCGCCGACGCCGAGCGGCTCGCGCTCCAGGTCGATGTCCATGCGGCCGGCCAGCGCGTAGGCCACCACGAGCATCGGGCTCGCGAGGTAGTTGAACCGGGTGTGCGGGTTGACGCGCCCCTCGAAGTTGCGGTTCCCCGACAGCACCGCGCTCACGACGAGCTTGCCCTTCTCGACCGCGGCGGCGATCGGCTCGGGGAGCGGCCCCGAGTTGCCGATGCACGTCATGCAGCCGTAGCCGGCGAGGGCGAACCCGATCGCGTCGAGGTCCTCCATCACGCCCGCCTTCTCGTAGTAGTCGGTCACCACCCGCGAGCCCGGGGACAGCGTCGTCTTGACCCACGGCTTGCTGGCGAGCCCCTTCCGCCGCGCGTTGCGCGCCAGCAGCCCGGCGCCGAGCATGACGCTCGGGTTGGACGTGTTGGTGCAGCTGGTGATGGCGGCGATGACGACGGCGCCGTGCTTGAGCAGGAACTTGGCGCCGTTGTACTCGACCTCGACCCCATCCGGCTCCTGCTCGGCGACCGCGGTCGCGACCACGGCCGGCGACAGCTCGGGCGACGCGCTGACCTTGTGCGTGCTCGCGATCTCGGCCTTCGCCGCGACCGTCCCCGCCTTGGCCAGCGTCTCCTGCAGGTCGGCGTCGAACTTCGCCTTGCTCTCGCGCAGCGGGATGCGGTCCTGCGGGCGGCGCGGGCCGGCCATCGACGGCACCACCGTCGACAGGTCCAGCTCCAGCGTGTCCGTGTACTCCGGGTCCGCCGTCTCGTCGGTGCGGAAGAGCCCCTGCGCCTTCGTGTACGCCTCGACGAGGGCGATCTGCTCCTCGCTGCGCCCCGTGAGGCGCAGGTACTTGAGCGTCTCCGCGTCGACCGGGAAGAAGCCCATCGTCGCGCCGTACTCGGGCGCCATGTTGGCGATCGTCGCGCGGTCGGCCAGCGACAGCCCCGAGAGGCCGGGGCCGAAGTACTCGACGAACTTGCCGACGACCTTCTTCTTGCGGAGCATCTCGGTGCAGGTCAGCACCAGGTCGGTGGCCGTCGCGCCGACCGGCAGGCGCCCGACGAGCTTGAAGCCCACCACCTCGGGGACGAGCATCGACGTCGGCTGGCCGAGCATCGCCGCCTCGGCCTCGATCCCGCCGACGCCCCAGCCGAACACGCCGAGTCCGTTGACCATCGTCGTGTGCGAGTCGGTGCCGACCAGCGAGTCGGGGTAGGCGATCGTCTCGCCGTCCTCGTCCTTCGTGAACACCACGCGCGCCAGGTACTCGAGGTTCACCTGGTGGCAGATGCCGGTGCCCGGCGGCACCGCGGAGAAGTTCGAGAACGCGTCCTGCCCCCAGCGCAGGAAGCGGTAGCGCTCCTGGTTCCGCTCGTACTCGAACGACACGTTCTGCAGGAACGCCTCGGGCGTCCCGTACTCGTCGGCCTGCACCGAGTGGTCGATGACCAGGTCGACCGGCTGCAGCGGGTTGATGCGCTGCGGGTCGCCGCCGAGCTTCGTGATCGCGTCGCGCATCGCGGCGAGGTCCACGACGCAGGGGACGCCGGTGAAGTCCTGGAGGAGGACGCGCGCCGGGCGGTAGGCGACCTCCTTCTCCTGCGGGGCCTTCACGTCCCACTTCGCGAGGGCCTCCACGTCGGCCGCCTTCACGAAGGCGCCGTCCTCGCCGCGCAGCAGGTTCTCGAGCAGGACCTTCAGCGAGAACGGGAGGCGGTCGAGGTTCCCCCCCGACCGCTCGCGGAGCGCGTCGAGGCGGAAGTACGTGTACGACCGGCCGCCGACCGTCAGGGTCGCCCGGCTGCCGAAGGTGTTGGGGTGCGTCATTGCGGGTGCTCGGTGATCGCGCCCGGCGGGGGCCTCGACCGCGGCCGTGACGCGAGGTTCGGAACGGAGCCGCTGCGGCGGATGAGCGAGGGCCGGCGCAGGCTGCGGGGCAATCTAGCGCGCCGGGGAGGGCGGGGGGCACGACCGGCGCGCAAACCATCGGCCCGGCGGCGCGGTCCAACCACGCGTCCCGACGGTCCGGTCCCCAGCCCAGTCGCGCATGCGCCTGCCGCCGCCCCCCGCCGCCCTGCCGCTCGCCCTGCGGCGGCTCCTCCGCACCCCCGGCTTCACCGTCGTCGTCCTGCTCACCCTGGCGCTCGGGATCGGCGCCAACACGGCCGTGTTCAGCGCGGTCGACGCCGCGCTCCTGCGCCCGCTCCCGTACCGCGAGGGGGAGCGGCTGGTCGTGGTCGACCACCTGTACCCGTCGCTCGACGGGCTGCAGGCCGGCGTGGGCGCGCCGACGCTGGTGGACGTGAAGGCGCGCGTCCGCCCCTTCGCGTCGACCGCGGTGCGCACGGGGTGGGGGCCCAACCTCACGGGGACCGGGGAGCCGGAGCGCCTGAGCGGCGCGCGGGTCTCGGGCGACTTCTTCCCCACCCTCGCCGTCCCGCCGGCCCTCGGCCGCGCCCTGCGGGCCGACGAGGACGCGCCCGGGCGCGAGCGCGTGGTGGTGCTGAGCGACGCCTTCTGGCGCCGGCGTTTCGGGGGCGACGCCGGCGTGGTCGGCCGCACGCTGCTGCTCGACGGCGAGCCGCACGAGGTCGTGGGCGTCATGCCCGCCGGCTTCCGCGACCCGCAGGACCGCGGGGTCGAGCTGTGGCGCCCGCTCGCGCTGGCGACCGAGGACTTCGCCGACAACCGGCGCACCAACGAGTACCTGTTCATGCTCGCCCGGCTGCGCCCCGGCGCGACCTTCGCCGACGCCGAGGGGGCGCTGCGCGCGCTCGGCGAGCAGCTCAAGCGCGACCACCCCGACAACTACCCGGCCGACTGGACCCTCGCCGCCACCTCGCTGCGCGACAAGGGGACCGGCGGCGTGCGCCCGGCGCTGCTCGTGCTGCTGGCGGCGGTCGGCTGCGTCCTGCTGATTGCCTGCGCCAACATCGCCGGGCTGCTGCTCGCGCGCGCGGCGTCGCGCACCCGCGAGCTGGCGCTCCGCACCGCGCTCGGCGCCGGGCGCACGCAGCTCCTGCGCCTGTACCTGAGCGAGGCGCTGCTGCTGGCCGCCATCGGCGGCGCGCTGGGGATCGTGGTGGCCGCGGTCGGCGTGCGCGCGCTCGGCGCCGCCGGCGCCGGCGGCCCGCTGGAGGGGGAGGTGCGCCTCGACGGCGCGGTGCTCGCCTTCGCGGCGCTGGTCACGCTGGCCACGGGGCTCGTGTTCGGCGTCGTCCCCGTCTTCCACCGCTCCACGGTCGCGCTGCGCGACGCGCTGTCGGAGGGGTCGCGCGGCGCCGCCGGCGACCGGAAGGGGCTGGCCGCGCGCCGCGTGCTGGTCGTCGCCGAGGTGGCGATCGCGCTCGTGCTGCTGGCGGGGGCCGGGCTGCTGCTGCGCAGCTTCGCGCGGGTGCAGGGCGTCGACCCGGGGTACCAGGCGCGCGGCGTGCTGACGGCGACGCTCGCGCTCCCCCAGGCGAAGTACGACACGCCGGAGCGGCAGCGCGCGTTCGTCGACGCGGCGCTGGCGCGCGTGCGCGCGATCCCGGGCGTGGTCGCGGTCGCGGCGACCAACGGCGTGCCGTACGGCCCCGGCGGCGGCACGCGGTCGTTCGGCGTCGAGGGGTACGAGGTCGCCGAGGGGCAGCCGAACCCGTGGGGCGACTACCGCCTCGTCAGCCCCGAGTACTTCCAGACGCTGCGCGTCCCGCTCAAGCGCGGGCGCACCTTCACCGAGCAGGACGGCCCCGACGCGCCGCGCGTCGCGATCGTCGACGAGGAGGCGGCGCGCCGCTACTGGAGGGGGCAGGACCCGATCGGCAAGCGCATCGCCTACGGCTTCGTCACCGACTCGGCCACCGGGCAGCAGACGCCGACGTGGGTCGAAGTGGTGGGCGTCGTCGGGCACGTGAAGTCCGAGGGGCTCGACGAGGACGCGCGCGTGCAGGTCTACCGGCCGATGCGCCAGCTCGCGGTCGGGATGCCGTCGCTGCTGGTCCGCACGTCGGGCGACCCGGAGCGGCTCCTCCCGTCGCTGCGCGCGGCCGTGCGCGACGTCGACCCGGCGCAGCCGATCTCGCAGGTGGCGACGCTCGACGCGCTGCTCGACCGCTCGGTGGGCTCGCGGCAGCTGGCGGTGGTGCTGCTGGCCGCCTTCGCCGGGATCGCGCTGCTGCTGGCGTCGGTCGGGCTGTACGGGCTGATGTCGCACGCCGTCGAGCAGCGCACGCGCGAGTTCGGCGTGCGCATGGCGCTCGGCGCGGCGCGCGGGCAGGTGCTGACGCTGGTGCTGCGGCAGGGGATGACGCTCGCCGCGGCCGGCACCGGGATCGGGCTCGCGGGGGCGTTCGCGCTCACGCGCCTCCTCCAGAGCCAGCTCTACGCGACGACGGCCACCGACCCGGCGACGTTCGTCGGCGCGGTGGCGCTGCTGCTCGGCGTGGCGCTGTGCGCGCTGCTCGTCCCGGCGCTGCGCGCGACGGGCGCCGAGCCGCTGCGCGCGCTGCGGCAGGAGTAGGGGGCGACGGCGGGGGCGCGCCGTTGCGGTCGGACGGCGCGCCCGTTTCGTTGCCGGCATGACCGACTTCGACCGGCTCGACCTCGCGGCCCCCGCGCTCGACCCCGTGCTGCTGGCGGCTCACCTGATGGCCGCCGACTCGACCAGCAACCGCGAGGCGCCGGCGGTCGACCGGATGGAGGCGGTGCTGCGCGCGCGCGGCTGGCGCGTCACGCGGGTGCCGGTGGCGCCGGGGCGCGACGACCTGTTCGCCGAGGGCGCGCTGCCCGCCGAGGTCACGCTGTCGACGCACCTCGACACGGTGCCGCCGTACCTGCCGCCGCGGCTGGAGGGCGGGCGGCTGCACGGGCGCGGCGCGTGCGACGCCAAGGGGATCGCGGCGGCGATGGTGTGCGCCGCCGAGCGGCTGCGCGACGCCGGCGTCCCGGTGGGGCTGCTGTTCGTGGTCGGCGAGGAGACGGCGCACGACGGCGCGCACGCCGCGAACGACGCGAAGGCGCGGCTCGCCCCGGGCAACCGCGCGCTGGTGAACGGCGAGCCCACCGAGAGCGTGCTCGGCGTCGGCACCAAGGGGGCGCTGCGCTTCACGCTGCGCACGGCGGGGCGCGCCGCGCACTCGGCCTACCCGCAGCTCGGCGACTCGGCGATCGCGCGCCTGGCGCGGCTGCTGATCGAGCTGGAGACGCTGGCGGTGCCGACCGACCCGGTGCTGGGCGCGACGACCATCAACGTCGGCTCGGTGACCGGCGGCGTGGCCGACAACGTGGTGGCGCCGTGGGCCGAGGCGCGCTGCATGGCGCGGCTGGTCACGAGCGCGGACGCGCTGCGCGCGGTGGTCGACGCGTGGGTCGGCGACCGCGCGACGGTCACGTACGGGACGACCGTGCCCGCGGTGCACCTGGCGACCGCGCCCGGCTTCCGCACCGACGTCGTCGCCTACGCCACCGACATCCCGGTGCTGGGGGCGTGGGGGCGGCCGTACCTGTTCGGCCCCGGCTCGATCCACGTCGCGCACACGGACCACGAGTACGTCGACGTGGACGAGCTGCGGGCGGCGGTGGACGCCTACGAGCGGCTGGCGCGCGCCGCCCTGGCGTCCTGACCGCGGGCGGGGCCCGGCGCCGGCCGGCTCAGCGCAGGTACTGGTAGAGCCCCACCAGCCCGACGACCGCGCCGCCGAAGGCCAGCGCGCCCCCGCCGCCGCCGCCCACGAGGATCCCGAGGACGACCGCGGCGCCGCCGACGATCATGAGCGCCTCGGGCTGGCCGAACCCCGGGCCGTTGCGCGGCGCGCGCTCCTCCTCCTGCTGCTGCAGCACCTCGCGCGCGGCGGCGGCGGCGTGCACGGGGGCGGCGCTCACGCCGGCGCGGGCGTTGGCGACCGTCGGCGCGGTCGCGGGCTCCGCGGCCGGGGCGGGGGCGGCGTGCTCCTGGGCGGCCGCCGGCGCGGCGGCGACGAGGAGGGCGAGGACGACGGAACGCAGGGACATGCGACACCTCGGCGATGGGTGGGGCATCGGGGACGGTCTCCGGCAGAGGAAAGTTGTGGGCCGCGCCGTCCGGACGGCGGATCCGCTTTCGTAAACGCATGGCGTCGCGCATGTTGGGGCACCGCAGCCGCCCCACCACGTGCCAGGAGACGTCATGCGTACGCTCCGTCGTGCCCTCGCGCTGCTCGCCCTCGCGCCGCTCGCCGCGTCCGCGCAGCTGGTGCGATCGGGCGCGGGCGACCTCGCCGCGGTGACCGCCGCGCGCGACCAGTTCCGCCTCGACCTGGGCGGCGGGACCGTCGCCGGCGCCAACGGCGCGTTCGGCGGGGTGCGACGCGAGATCAACTGGGACGGCGTGCCCGACGCCGCCGCGGCGCCCAACAGCCTGCCGGCGAACTTCTTCAACACGAACTCGCCGCGCGGCGTGGTGCTCTCCACGCCGGGCACCGGGTTCCAGGTCAGCGCGAACGCCGGCGTCGCGCCGATCGAGTTCGACAACCTCGACCCGTCCTACTCGGCGACGTTCCAGCCCTTCTCCGCGCAGCGTCTCTTCACGGCGCTCGGGAGCAACGTCGTCGACGTCGAGTTCCTCGCCCCCGGCACGGCCACGCCCGCGCTGACGCGCGGCTTCGGCGCCGTGTTCTCCGACGTCGACCTGGCGAACCTCACGTCGATCCAGTTCTTCGACGCGGCGCTGAACTCGCTCGGCACCTTCTTCGTGCCGAACGTCGTGGGCGCGAACCCGTCGTTCTCCTTCCTCGGCGTCTCGTTCGCGGAGGCCGCCGTGCGGCGCGTGCGGATCACGAGCGGCACCGCCGCCCTCGGGGCCGGGGTGACCGAGAACCTGGCCCTGCAGCGCGACCTCGTCGTGATGGACGACTTCCTCTACGGCGAGCCGGGCGCGGCGGCCGTGGTCCCCGAGCCGGCGACGGTCGCGCTGACCGCGACCGGGCTCCTGCTGCTGGCCGGCGCGGCGCGGCGGCGCCGCGCCTGACGCGTCAGGCCGCGGGCGGGACGTCCACCTGGCCGCCGAGGACCGCGTCGGCGGGCTCGGCGGCGCGCACCTCGGCGAGGCCGGGGGTGGCCGAGGCGGGGACGACCGCCGGCGGCAGCACGACCGGCGTCGCCGCCAGCGCCGGCGAGGCGTCGAGCACCTCGGTGCGGATCGCCGCCGTCGGGCAGCTCCGCACGAAGCCGCCGTCGGCGGCCGACCACGAGAACTCGTGGCTGAGCGCGAACGCCTTGCCGTCGGGGGCGAGCGCCATCACGCGCGGCGCGAGCGCGACGCACAGCCCGCACCCCGTGCAGCGCCCGCGGTCGACCGCCACGCGCACCGTGCGGCGCGGGAAGATCCCGCCCGGCGCGGTGAGCAGCGCGTCGAGCCCGCGCAGCGCCTCCTTGGCCGCCCGGTACCCCTCGGCGATCAGCTCCTCGGCGCGCCCGAACACGAACCACCCGATGTGGTTCACGCGCGGGCGCACGAGCAGCATCGGCGGCCCCTCCCAGTGCGCGAGCGGCGGCGCCTGCAGCGCCTGCATCATCACGCTCGCCGAGCGCATGAAGATCGACGCGAACCCCTGCGCGTGGATCGTCGCGTCGGGGGAGAGGTCGGCGTTGCCGACGTCGACGGCGATCACCGCGTCGACCGGCGGCGCGCCGCCGTGCCGCGCCGCGATCGAGACCGGGAGGTTGTCGATCGTGCCGCCGTCGACGCACACGCGCCCGTCCACCCGCCCCGGCGGGAAGAACCCGGGCAGCGCGCACGACGCGTAGACGGCGTCGCGGATCGGCACGTCGCGCAGCCCGGGGAGCCCCCAGACCACCTGCGTGCCGAGCGCCACGTCGACCGTGTTCACGAGGAGCGGGGTGCGCAGCCCGTCGAAGTCGCAGTCGGGGACGACCGAGTCGACCAGCGCGCGCAGCGGCTCCGGCAGGTACAGCGACGCCGAGCGCATCCGGTCCACCAGCATCCCGTAGTGGTTGATGCGGAACAGGTCGCGGCGGCGGAGGGCGCGGGCGCGCGCCGCCATGTCCTCCTCGTGCACCCCGCCGGCGTGGGCGGCGCCCAGCAGCGCGCCGATGCTCGACCCGGCGACGACGGCCGGGCGGATCCCGCGCTCGCGCAGCGCGCGCAGCACGCCGATGTGGGCGAACCCCTTGAGCCCCCCGCCGCCCAGCACGAGCGCGACGCGCGGCGCCGCGCGCGAGACGACGCGCGGCGCCAGTCGGGCCGTGGGCTGGTCCCCCTCGGGCGTGCGGGATCGGGGCATGGCTCTCCTGCGCGGGTGCGGCGACGTGCACGGCTGTCGACACGCCTCTCTACCGGGAGACGCCGCCGGGGTTCCGCCGGTCACGCCTCGCGGACGTCGAACGAAAGAAGCGCGCCAGTCGCGGCGCGCGCTACATTGGCGCCATGCCCACTCCCACCGCGAGCGCCTCCGCCCCCGCCGGCGGCCGCGACGCCGCCCTCGTGCGCGCCGTCGGCACCTGGGGGCTCGCCGCCGGCATCGTCAACGTCACCATCGGCGGCGGGATCTTCCGCCTCCCCGCCGGCGCCGCCGACGCGCTGGGCGCCGCGGCGCCGCTCGCCTACGTGCTGTGCGCGGTGGCGATGGGGCTGATCGTCGTCTGCTTCGCCGAGGCGGGGAGCCGGGTCTCGCTCACCGGGGGGCTCTACGCGTACGTCGAGGTGGCGTTCGGCCCGTTCCTCGGCTTCGTCACCGGCGTGATGCTCTGGGCGAGCATGAGCGCCGCGCTGGCCGCCGTCTCGACCTTCTTCGCCGACGGGCTGGTCGCGCTCGTCCCGGCGCTCGGCCCGGGGGCGGGGCGCGCCGCGGCGCTGCTGCTGGCGCTCGCCGTGCTGGCGTGGCTCAACGTGCGCGGCGTGCGCGGCGCGAGCCGCTTCAACGCCGTCATGACGGTCGCCAAGCTGCTGCCGCTGGCGGTGTTCGTCGCGCTGGGCGCGGCGGCGGTGTCGGGCGCCAACCTCGCCGTCGAGCGCGCCCCCACCACCGACGCCCTCGCGCGCGGCGGCGCGTTCCTCCTCTTCGCCTTCCTCGGCGTCGAGGCGGCGCTGGTGCCGAGCGGCGAGGTGCGCGAGCCGGCGCGCACGGTCCCGCGCGCGCTGTTCGTGGCGATGCTGGCGGTGACGCTGGTCTACCTCGCCGTGCACGTCGTCACGCAGGGGATCCTCGGCCCGGCGCTCGCGCGCTCCGCTACCCCGGTCGCCGACGCCGCGGGCGCCGCGCTCGGCCCGGCCGGCCGCACGATGATCCTCGTCGGCTCGACGATCTCGATGTTCGGCTACGTGAGCGGGATGACGCTCGGCGTGCCGCGCATCCTCTACGCGTTCGGGCGCGACGGCTTCCTCCCGGCGGCGTTCGCGCGCATCCACCCCGAGTTCCGCACCCCGCACGTCGCGATCGTCGCGCAGGCGCTGCTCACCGCCGCCCTCGCGCTCAGCGGCGGCTTCGAGCAGCTCGCCCTGGTCGCCAACGGCGCCGGCCTCCTCGCCTACGCCGCCTGCGTCGCCGCCGCGTGGCAGCTGCGCCGCCGCGACGTCCGCCAGGGCGGCGGCCTCCCCTTCCGCACCCCGTTCGGCGGCGTCGCCCCGGTGCTGGCGCTGCTGGTGATCGCGTTCCTGCTCTCGGGGCTGACCTCGCGCGAGTGGGTCGCACTCGCCGTCGTGGCGGGGCTGTCGGTGCCGGCGTTCTTCCTGGCCAGGAGGAGGGCGGGAGTCGAGAGTGCGGGAGTCGACGAACCGGGAGTCGATACGGCGTAGTGCGAGCGCGGTTACCACTCCCGTAGTGACGACTCCCGTAGTGACGACTCCCGCCGTCGAGAAGGCCATGGACGACCTGCTCCGCTTCCGCCCCGAATTCCCGATCCTCGCGTCGAGCACCTACCTCGTCTCCAACTCGCTCGGCGCCATGCCCCGCGCGACCGGCGACCGGCTGGCGGAGTACGCCGAGGTGTGGGCGACGCGGGGCGTGCGCGCGTGGGCCGACGCGTGGTGGGAGCTGCCGGTGCGCGTCGGCGACGAGATCGCGCCGCTGATCGGCGCCGCGGCGAACGAGGTGGCGATGGTCGCCAACGTCTCGCTGGCGCACGTGGCGGTGCTGTCGGCGCTGGACTTCGCGGGCGGGCGCGACACGATCGTCATGACCGCGCTCGACTTCCCGTCGGTGCGCTACGCCGTCGAGGGGATGGCGGCGCGGCTCGGGGCGCGCGTGGTCGTGGTGCCGGCCGCCGAGGACGGGATGTCGGTCGACGAGGACGCGCTGTGCGCGGCGATCGACGCGCGCACGCGGCTGGTCGCGGTGTCGCACGTCCTCTTCCGCTCCGCGTACGTCATGGACGCCGCGCGCATCGCGCGCCACGCCCACGACGCCGGCGCGCTGGTCATGCTCGACGCCTACCACTCGGTCGGCGTGCTCGCGGTGGACGTCAGGGCGCTCGGCTGCGACTTCCTGACCGGCGGGGTGCTGAAGTGGCTGTGCGGCGGGCCGGGCGGGTGCTTCCTCTACGTGGCGCCCGACGTCGAGGCGCGCGCCGGGCGGGCGGTGCGCCCGGCGCTCACCGGGTGGCAGGCGCACGCCCGCCCGTTCGCCTTCGAGGACACGATGGACCACGCGGCCGGCGCCTGGCGCTGGCTCTCCGGCACCCCGTCGGTGCCGGCGCTGTACGCCGCCCTGGAGGGGCCGCGGCTCGTCCGGGCGGCCGGGATGCCGGCGGTCCGCGCCAAGAGCGAGCGGCAGACGGCGCGCCTCGTCGCGCTGGCCGACGCCCGCGGCTACCCGGTGCGGGCCCCCCGTGACCCCGCCCGGCGCGGCGGGACGGTGGCCTTCGACGTCCCGCACGGCTACGAAGTGGCGCAGGAACTGCTCGCCCGCGACATTGTCATCGACTACCGCCCGGGCGCGGGGATCCGCGTCGCGCCCCACTTCTACACGACCGACGACGAGCTCGAGGCGGCCGTGGCCGCGATCGACGAGATCCTCGCCGCCGGCGCGTGGGAGCGGCACGCCGGGCGGCGCGCCGTGGTGACCTGACCTTCCCCCCAGCCCGAACCCGCGCCATGAGCTCCGCCCCCAAGCGAGTCCGCAAGCAGTACGTCAACAGCGAGTACCCGCTCGTCATCATGCGCTTCGAGGACGGGCACGAGATCAAGGTCTACAAGGGCACGGGCAAGGAGTTCGACGCCTACCCGGGCGAGACCATCAAGCTGCTGGCGATGTACGACCCGACGTCGCACGACCGCGAGCTGGTCGCGACCAAGAAGTCCGACGAGTTCCCGGACGCCGCCGACGAGTGAGCGTCGCCCGCGCCCTCCTCGCCGCCGCGCTCCTCGCCGTCGGTGCGGGGGGCGCGGATGCCCAGCCGGCGCGCGCCGACACGGCCGCGCTGCGCCGCACCCTCGACGCCCTGGTCGACCGCTATGAGCGGGCCGGCCGGGGCGTCGTCGGCTACGCGGTCCGCAACCTCGACACCGGCGAGCGCCTCGACCGCCGCGCCGCCGAGACCTTCCCGACCGCGAGCCTGATCAAGGTCCCGATCCTGGTCACGCTGCACGACCTGGTGGGGAAGGGGATGATCGCGCTCGACGACCCGATCACGATCCTCCGGATCGACCAGGTCCCCGGCGCCGGGCAGCTGCAGTTCCTCCACCCCGGCGTGACCGTCACCGTCGGCGACGCGGCGCGGCTGATGACCACCATCAGCGACAACACGGCGACCAACCTCCTGCTCGACCGGATCGCGATCCGGCGCGTGTGGGAGAAGATGGAGGCGCTCGGGCTGCCCCACACGAAGGTCCACTCCAAGACCTTCCAGCGCTTCACGTCGGTGGCGATGGACAGCTCGGCGAAGTACGGCCTCGGCGTCACGACCGCCGACGAGATGGCCACTCTGTTCGCCCGCCTCGCCGCCGGCACCGCGGTGTCGCCGGCGGCCGACTCGGCGATGCTCGCGGTGCTGGCCGACAACGAGGACCGGCTGCTCCTCCAGCGGCACGTCGACGGCGTGCGCGCCCCGCACAAGACCGGCGCCACCGACTCGGTGCGCACCGAGTGCACGCTCTGGGAGCTGCAGTCGCGCGTCGTCGCCTGCGTGCTGACCAAGGAGAACAAGGACACCCGCTGGATCGCCGACAGCGAGCCGCAGCTGCTGATGGCGGAGCTGGGACGCGCGATCGTCGGCGCCTGGCCGCGCCGCGCGCCGCGCTCCTGAGCGGCGTCCGGGCGCCGGCACGGCCCGTGCTCGCTCGGGCGGCGTGCCCACCGCCCGCGTCCTCCTCGCCCTCGCCCTGACCGTCGCGCCCGCCGCCGGCGCGCAGGAGGTCGGCGTCCCCCTCCCGCCGCCGCGCCCCGCGCCGGCGACCGTCGCCGCGCTCGACTCGGCGGCCGACTCGACGCGGCCCAAGCCGTGGCGCGCCGACACCGCGGCCATCGTCCAGCGGCTCGACCTGCAGGCCTGGGTCGACTCGGCGGCCCCCGCGCTCCAGGCAGCCCCGCGGCCCGCCCCGGCGGTCACGGCCCCGGTGCCGCGCGCCGAGCCGGCGCCCCCGCCGCCCATGCCGTCGCCCTCGCGCACCACGCCCCGGACCCCGCCGCGCCGCCCGTCGGCCGAGGCGGGACGGCCGGCCGCCGGACGCCCGTAGCGCGCGCCGGTAGCGACGGGAGGGCGGGGCGCCTACGATCCGCCGCATGCCAGACCGCCCGTCGCCCCTCCGCCTCACCGCCGCCGTCCGGGAGGCCCGCGACGCCGGGCGCCCGATCGTCGCCCTCGAGAGCTCCGTCCTCGCCCAGGGGCTTCCCATCCCGGCCAACCGCGAGGCGGCCGACCGGATGACGGGAGCGGTCGAGCGCGCCGGCGCGGTCCCCGCCGTGACCGCGGTCGTCGCCGGCACCCCGACCCTCGGCCTCGAGCCGGCGGAGCTGGAGCGCTTCCTCGCCCGCGACGGCGTCCGCAAGGTGTCCGCGCGCGACCTCGCCGCCGCCATGGTCCGCGGCCACGACGGCGCCACCACGGTCGCCGCCTCCCTCGCCCTGGGTGCGCTGGCCGGGGTACCCGTCTTCGCGACCGGCGGGATCGGCGGGGTGCACCGCGAGGTCCCGGGCGTCCCCGCCGAGCGGTGGGTGCGCGACGAGTCGGCCGACCTCCCCGAGCTGGCGCGCTCGCCGATGCTCTGCGTCTGCGCCGGCGCCAAGTCTATCCTCGACCTGCCGGCGACGCTGGAGCGGCTGGAGACGCTGGGCGTGCCGGTCGTCGGCTACCGCACCGACACGCTCCCGGGGTTCTTCACCGTCGACACCGGGCTGCGACTGCCGGCCCGGCTGGACACTCCCGGGGAGCTGGCGGCGTTGTGGAGGCACCACCGCGCGCTCGGGCGCCGCCAGGCGGTGCTCGTGGTGCAGCCGCCGCCGGCCGACACCGCCCTCCCGCGGGCGCTGGTCGACGGGGCGGTGGCGGACGCGCTCGCCGACGCGGCGGCGGCCGGCGTCAGCGGGCCGGCGGTCACCCCGCACCTGCTCGCCGCCGTCGAGCGGGCCACGGACGGGCGTTCGCTGGCCGCCAACCTGGCGCTCCTCGAGGCCAACGCCCGCCTCGCCGCCGAGGTCGCGGTCGCCCTGGGCGGGACCGCCCTGGCGGGGGCGTGAAAGGTGCGCTGCCGGTTCCACGCAACATTGAACTCGCCCGCGCCCGGACTGTACTATAGACGTACCCGATCAGGCGGAGGACTCCGAGAATGACCAACCCCTTCCTGAGCTCCGAGGAGTACGACGAGCGCGCGCACGCCCTCTACAACGAGGGGAAGTACGACGACGCGCTCGACGTGCTCAAAGAGGGGCTCTCGCTCTACCCGCTCGCGGTGGAGCTGCACGTGGGGCTGGGCTACGCACGGCTCGCGCGCGAGGAGTACGCGTGGGCGCGGCGCGCGTTCGACGAGGCGCTCGTCCTCGACGGGGAGCACGAGGACGCGCTGGCGGGGCTCGGCGAGGTGCTGCTCAAGTTCGGGCAGCAGGACGTCGCGCTCGCCCAGTTCCAGCAGACGCTCACCCTGGGCTACCAGGACGACATCGAGCTGATGCTGCAGATCGGGCGCGCCTGCTTCCGCGAGGGGCTGATCGACGAGGCGCGCTCGTACTTCGAGATCGCGGTGCAGGAGGCCCCCGACAACGCCGAGGCGGTGGCCTGCGTCGGCTACGCGCTGCACCGGCTCGGCGACGACGAGGGCGCGGCCGCCGCGCTCCGCCGCGCCCTGCAGCTCGACGGCGAGCACGTCGAGGCGCGCGTCTACCTCGGCAACCTGCTGTACGACCGCGGCGAGTTCGAGAGCGCGCTCTACCACCTCGACCGCTCGACCCCCGAGGACCACTGGGACGAGCTGGGAATCTGGCGCCTGCTCGAGCTCAAGAAGTCGATCTACCGCCTCGCCGACGACGACGCCGAGCTGAAGCCGTGGGAGGCCCGCCTGCAGGAGCTGGCGGGGGAGCCCGACGCGATCGACGAGCTGCTCTCCGAGATCGAGAGCGGCGAGGAGCAGGAGCCGCAGCTGGAGCTGTTCGCCGCCGAGGCGGCGCCGCCGACCGAGCGCACCGACGAGCCGACGGTCCCGCCGGCGCGCCTCGAGAGCGGGCGCCACAGCGTCGTCACCAGCGAGGGGCGCGAGATCGACGGCACGTGGGAGGAGATCGTGGGCCTCCTGCGCGACGCCAGCGGCGAGTTCTCCGACCGCTCGGTCGACGACTTCATGTCGGCGGTCTCGCGGCGGCAGTACGGCAAGACGGGGGTGCGCATCTCGGCGCGCGACGCCGAGTCGTTCATCCGCGGCAGCGCCGACGCCGGGCTCCTGCGCATCGTACGCTGAGCGGCGCCGTCCCCGCTGGGGGACGCCGCCGTGCACCGCCCCGGACGACGCGCACCGGCTCCCGGCCCCCCGCCGGGGGCCGGTCGCGCGTTCCGGCGCCCCCGGGCAGTGGTCGGTCCCTTGCACTGACGACCTCCACATGACTACCCCGAACCACCGCACCGCCATGGCCGCGCTCGATGCGGCCCGCCCGCTCATCGCCCGGCTCGACCCCGCCCGCCACCCGGAGGAGGTCGCGGCCGACCTCATCGAGGCGTGGGGCGCCGTCGAGACGTCGCTCCGCGCCCTGCTCGGCGGCTCGGCGCTCGGCGGTCAGGCGCTGGTCGGGGAGGTGCGGCAGCGCGGGCTGCTCGACTACCGGCACGCGCACGACCTGCTCGGCTTCCTGGCGGCGCGGGACCGGGCGTCGCGGCAGGGGCACGTTCCCGACGCCGCCGACGTCGACGCGGCGCGCACCGGCTTCCAGTCGCTGGAGGCCGCGCTCGGGATCGGGATCGGCGCGCTGACCGGCGTGCACCGCACCGTGGACGGGCCGCTCCCCGCGCCGACGCCGCCGCCGCCGCCGTCGCGCGGGCCGGGCGCGTCGCCGCTCCCCCCGGGCCCCGCGTCTGGCGCGCGCGGCGGGCTCGGGAACGCGCCGCTCGCGGCCGACCCCCTGCCGGCGCTCGCGTCGTCCCGGCGGCGGCTCCCGTCGCGCCCGCTCATGGCGGTCGGGGCGGTGCTGGCGGCGGTGCTCATCGCGGGCGCCATGTGGTGGGCCGGCAGCCGCGGCACCCCGGCCGGGCTCCAGCGCGGCGTGCTCGCCTACCAGGCGGGGCAGAAGGACGTGGCGCGCCGCGAGTTCCAGGCGGTCGCCGAGGACCGCGAGGACCTCGCGCTCCCGCGCGTGTGGCTGGCGCGGCTGGCGCGCGAGGAGGGGGACTACCAGCGCGCCGCCACCGAGCTGTCGCGCGGCATCTCGGGCGAGCCGGGGAGCTCGATCGCCCAGCGCGAGATGGGGCAGCTCCAGCTCCAGATCAACAACCCCACGCTGGCGATCAACTTCTTCAAGCGCGCCATCGAGCTCGACCCGGCCGACCGGGTGGCGCAGGGGTGGATGGCCTGCGCGCTGACGCGCGTCGGCAACGTGCAGCTCGCGCAGACGTTCTCCGGGCGCGCGGGGCAGGGCGACTGGTCGGGGTGTGTCGCGGCGACCCCGCAGCTCGTCGTTCCGCCGGGCGCCATGCCGGGCGCGCCCGGCGCCGTCCCCGGCGGGCTCCCCCCCGCGCAGTACCCGGCCGCGCCGTACCCGCAGACCGCGCCGCGCCCGTAGCGACCCGCCCGTCGCGAAACCGGGCGGCGCACCGCCTCCGTAGTGGCCGAGTGCCCTCCCTCATCGAGTTCCGCGGCGTCGGCAAGCGCTACCAGCGCCCCTTCGCCTCCGACGTCGTCGCGCTCGAGGACGTCTCGTTCGACGTCCACGCCGGGGAGGTGCTCGGCATCGCCGGCCCCAACGGCGCCGGCAAGAGCACCCTGATCTCGATCCTGCTCGGCTACGTCCCGCCGAGCCGCGGCGAGGTGCGCATCGCCAACCGGCCGGTGCGCGAGTACATCGAGCGCCACGGCGTCGGCTACCTCTCCGAGCTGGTCGAGGTCGACCCGCGCTGGACGGTGACCGAGGCGCTGCGCCGCTACGGCACGCTGGCCGGCGTGCCCTCGGTGCGCCTCGAGATGCGCACCCGCGAGGTGATGGCGCGCCTCGGGCTCGAGGAGTTCCACGACCGCCCGTTCCGCAAGCTCTCCAAGGGGAACAAGCAGCGGCTCGGCCTCGCCCAGGCGCTGCTGCGCGAGGAGCGGGTGCTGATCCTCGACGAGCCGACGCACGGCCTCGACCCGCTGTGGATGATCCGCTTCCGCGGCATCCTCGCCGAGTTGCGGCGCCCCGGGCGCGCGATCCTGGTCGCGTCGCACAACCTCGAGGAGCTGGAGCGGCTGTGCGACCGCGTCGCGATCCTCGACCGCGGGCGGGTGACGCGCGTCGTGCAGGTCGGCGAGATGCTCCCCCACACGCACGAGACGCTGTACCGCCTGACCGTCGCCCGCGGCGCGGACCGCCTCACCGAGGTGTTCGCCGAGGCGACGGACCTCGGGCGCGGCGACTGGGCGGTGAGCGCGCCGACGCTGGAGGCGCTGAACCACGGCATCGCGGCGCTGATCGAGCGCGGCGTGCTGCTGGCCGGCGTCGCGCCGGCGCAGAGCGCGCTCGAGCAGGTCTTCCACGACGCCATCGGCGAGGTGCTGCTGTGATCGCATTCGACGGGAACGCCCCGGCCCCCGACCGGGCCCGCACCGCCCGCGCGCTGGAGGGGCTCACCGCCGCCGCCGGCCTCGTGCCGCAGCCGGCCGGCGCCCTCCCCGCGCTCGACGACGACGACTTCCTCGCCACCGACGAGTCGCTGGAGCTGGAGCCCGCCGAGGCGCCGCTGCGCCGCTACCTGCGCTACCAGGTGCAGGACTTCGTGAAGCAGCGCGCGGTGTGGCTGCTCGCCCTCGGGCTGATGGGGATCTACTTCTTCTGGGACAACTACGACCCGGCGCAGATGGCCGAGCGGATGCGGAGCGCTCCAGGCGGGGGCACCGAGCGGGTCCCCGAGGCCGAGTCGTTCCGCGGCATCACGCTGGCGCTGTCGTCGGCGTTCGCGCTGCTGGCGACCGTGTTCTCCGTGCACGGCGTGGTGTCGCAGGAGCGCGAGCGGGGGCTGCAGCGCTTCCTGTTCGCCAAGCCGGTCGCGCGGGTCCCGTACTACCTGCAGAAGCTCGGCGTGGCGTTCGCCGGCACGCTGGCGCTGACGCTCGTCGTGGTGCTGCTGGGCGGCCTCGTGTTCGGCCGCGCGGTGCCGGTGGAGCAGGCGCTGATGCTCGCGACCGCGCTGTTCGCGTCGGTCGGCGGGCTGGCCTTCCTGCTCTCGACCCTGGTCCGCTTCGAGGGCGGCATGGCGCTCATCGCCACGCTCGCCGTCATCCCGCTGCGCGAGTTCTCGCAGGAGACCGACATCCCCTACCTGCGCTGGCTGGGCGAGCTGCGCGTGCTGCTCCCCCCGGTCGAGCACCTCGGCCCGCTGGTCGACCCGTCGATCAACGGCGACCCGCTGCGGGCGATGCTCTACGCCTTCGGCTACGGCGCCCTCTGCGTGGCCGCCGGGATCGCGGTGCTGCGCCGCCGGTCGATCCTGACCTGAGCGGGGCGTTCCGGCGCGGCGGCACGGCCGGTGCGCGGGGGGCTTTGCCGAGCGGGGACGTCCGACCATCCTCCGGTCGGACGTCCCCGCTCCGCATCCCGGACCCGCGCATGCCGACCGACCCCGCGCCCCTGCTCGACCCCGCGACCGTGCGCCGCACGGTGCTCCCCAACGGCCTGACCGTGCTCGTGCGCCGCGACGCCTCGGCGCCCGTGGTCGCGATCAACACGTTCGTGCGCGCCGGCTACTTCGACGAGACCGACGACGTCGTCGGCGTCGCGCACGTGCTGGAGCACATGTTCTTCAAGGGGACGCCGACGCGCGGCGTCGGCGAGATCGCCAAGCAGACCAAGGCGCAGGGCGGCTACCTCAACGCGCACACGATCTACGACCACACGAGCTACTACGCCGTGCTGCCGGCGTCGGGGTTCGCCGAGGGGCTCGACATCCAGGCCGACGCCTACGCCAACTCGCTGGTCGACGCGGGGGAGCTGGCGAAGGAGCTGGAGGTCATCATCCAGGAGGCGAAGCGCAAGCTCGACAACCCGGGCGCGGTGACGGTCGAGACGCTGTACGCGCTGCTGCACGACCGCCACCGCATGCGCCGCTGGCGCATCGGCACCGAGGAGGGGCTGCGCCGGCTGGCGCGCGAGCACGTCGCCGGCTTCTACCGCACGTACTACCGCCCGAGCGCGACGGTGCTGGCGATCGTCGGCGACGTGGACCCGGACGACGCGATGGCGCGCGTCGCGGCGCGCTACGGCGCGCTGGCCGACGGCGCGGTGCCCACCGACCGCGGCCCGCACGAGGACGGCGCGCCGGGGTTCCGCTACCGCGAGCTCGCCGGCGACGTGCAGCAGGCGCAGTTCGCGTTCGGCTGGCGCACGCCGGGGACGCGCCACGACGACACGCCGGCGCTCGACCTCGCGGCGGCGGTGCTGGGGACGGGGCGCGGCTCGCGGCTCTACCGCGCGGTGCGCGAGCGCGCGCTGGCGGCGCACGTCGGCGCCTACGACAGCACGCCGACGGAGCTGGGCGTCTTCGTGGTGCACGCCGAGGGGGACCCGGCGCGCCTCGCCGACGCCGCGCGGGCGTCGTGGGGCGAGGTGCTCGCGCTGCGCGCCGACGGCGTCACGCGCGACGAGCTGGCGCGCGTGCAGCGCATCGCCGAGGCGCGGTGGCTGCGCCGCCTCGAGTCGATGGAGGGGCAGGCGAGCTGGCTCGCCGAGTGGGAGGCGCTCGGCGACTGGCGGCTGGGCGAGGAGTACCGCGCGCGCATGCTGGCGACGGATGCCGACGCGGTGACCGCGGCCGTCCGCCGCTGGCTCGACCCCGACCAGGCGGGCGTCGTCGTGTACCGCCCCAACGCCGCGCCCGCGGTGGCCGCGGACGCCACCGCGTTCCGCGCGCTGCTGGCCGCGCCCGGCGAGAGCGTCGCCCGCGCACGCTACCCGATTGTGAGACAGGGCGCACCCGCGCACAACCTCATGCTCCCCACGCGCCCGTCTGCTGCAACGCCACGTTAGCTCGCACGCGAGACGGGCGCTCGCCCTCAGAGACTCAGCCGCGGGAACCACACCCCGCGGACCACGACCGGCCCGGCGTTCGGTACCACGTGGGCGGCGTCGAGCGTGGAGACGTCCACGTCCGGCGTGACCCCGGTGATCACGGCCTCCGGCGCGAACCGCGCCCGCGTGGCCTCCGCGAGTTCGCGCGCCTCGGCCTCGGAGGCGGCGGTGACGCCGATGCCCGGGCCGGCGGAGAGCATGAACCAGAAGCGGCGGAGCGCGCGATGGCAGGTCGGGTCAGCCACGAGGGATGTGTGCGAGCTAACGCCCGAGTTCAGCTGCGGGCCCTCTGAGTCGCGGGCGCGCTGCCCTCGATTGTGCGACGCGGCGCGCTCGCGCACAACCCGATGCTCCCCACGCGCCCGTCTGCTGCAACCCTTCGTTAGGCGTCCCCGCCGCGAACTTCGGCCCGTCGATCATCTGTGGCCCCACCCGCGGTGCGCGTTCGCGTGGTGACGAAGGTGTACCGGCCCGGGACCGCGCAGCCGGCCAGCCGGACCGGCGCGAAGCGCGTGCTCGCCAGCAGGCGACGCACGGCGGCCGCGTAGCGCGCGTCGGTGCTGCCGCGGATCTCCAGCTGGGTCGTGTCGGCCGTGCCGTCGGGCCGCACCAACACCGTGACGGCGACCGATGCCCCAGGCGCGACGTCGGCGCCGAGCCGCGGCGGCCGCATCGCGCGGGGCCCCGGCGCGAGCGCGAGCTGGGCGAGGGTAGTGTTCGCCGCCACGCTGTCGGCGACCGCCACGCAACGCGGATCGGCGGGAGCGGCGTTCGCCACGGGCGTGGGCTGCGCGTGGGTGCACGCCGCCAGCGGGAGAAGCGGGAGGAACACTGCGGCACGGCCGCGGAGCGTCAACATGCAGGCGCGTACGGAGAGGAGGATGGTGGACGCCTAACGCTCGAGTTCAGCTGCGGGCAGGTTACAACCGTCGCGGCGTAGCCGCCTCCGCAGCCTGCCCGTCAGCTGCAACGCCACGTTAGGCCGCGCGCTCACCTCAGCGCGGCCGCGCGCGCCCCGCACCCGGCGGCGGGTCCTCCCCCGGGCGGCGCCGTTCGTCCTGCGCGCGCCGTCGCAACTCCGCCTTCTGCCGCGCCGTGAGCTCCTGGAAGGGCACGCCGCGCGCCGTCGCGCACGCGGCGCACAGCCGCTCGGGCGGCGCGGAGCCGAGCGGCCGCGGGTACACGGCCGTGACGTACACCCGGAGCCGGCACGCGGTGCAGAGGAACTCGTCGAGGTCGAGATCGAACTCCATGCCGAAGTCCGTGGCGGGGTGCGGTCTAACGCCCAAGTTCAGCTGCGGGCGAATCTACCCTTCGCCGAGGCGCAGCCGAGGCATACCATAGCTCGCCCGTCAGCTGCAACGCCTCGTTAGGTGACACGGCGCGTCAGACCACTACGTCGCCCGGCTGGATGGAGAAAGACTCGTACTGTGGCGAGCGGTCGAAGACCCGAAGTTGGTGCCCGGATTCGAAGCGCAGGGTGAAGGATTCGGGGGCGGCCACCTCGTAGCCCACCACCTCGCCATTGAGAATCGCGTGGAACCGGTACGTCTCCCGCTCCGTGGGGTCGACGTCTCGGTCGAGGAGCTGCCCGTCGGGACCGACCAGCTCCCAGTCACCCTCGACGCCGAGCACCGGCCGCACTCCGCCGTCGAACCGGAACTGAAGGATGTACCGCCCCACGCCGATCTCAGTCAGGGTGGTGCCGCGGAACATCTCGAGGTGCCGACCGAGGTCGGCGGGGACGCCGTGCATCGCTGCCGACCGATGAGGGTGGGTGTCACCTAACGCCCAAGTTCAGCTGCGGGCGAATCTACCCGAGGCCGCGCCGGAGGCGAGGCTACTCCGAAACTCGCCCGTCTGCTGCAACGCCACGTTAGGCGACGCGATTCACCCGTCTGCGTGCCAGCACACCTCGAAGCCGCTGCCGCAGATCACGCCGCGCGGCCGGGGGACGGCCGCCGCGCGCCCCCGGAACTCGCCGCGACGCACAAACCGGCGCGTCGGGTCAACCGCCAGCAGCGGCGCGAGCGTCGCGCGGAGCGCGTCGTAGCGGGCGCGTTCGCCGGGCAACGCGCCCCAATCCTCGTCCCGCTCGGGCTCCTCCAGCTGGCCGCCGTAGTACGCGATGCTGAACCGCTCCTCGATGGCCCCGGCCTCCGCCGCCAGCGTCGCGAACTCCGGCGCGATGGGGCTGAGCGCGAACCGGCCGTCGTGCCAGTCTCCGGCGGCGGCGTCGAGCGCGAGCGAGCGGTAGACGTGCGGCGCGCCGCCGCAGTCCGCTACGCCGAAGCGCGGCGTGTCATAGAACTCGTCGACCGTGTAGACCCGCTCCCACTTAGGTGTCATGCCGTTCCGGATGCGTGGCGTCGCCTAACGCCCAAGTTCAGCTGCCGGCATCGAGCCGGCGGGCGCGACGCGCTCGATTGTGCGATGCGGCCCGCCCGCGCGCCACCTGATGCTCCCCACGGCCGGTCAGCTGCAACGCCACGTTAGGCCGGCGGGTCGCCGTCCCCACGTCCGACGTGGTCGATGGACGCCCCCATCGCGCGCATGGCGCGCGCGAAGAGGACCCCGGCGAGTACGCCGCCCAACAGGTAGCTCGCCAGCGTGACGGCGAAGCGTTCGGTGAGGAGGCTCGCCGGGGCCAGTCCGTAGTCGCGCCCGTGCGTGACGAGCGCCATCGACACGCCCCAGGGCAGCCCGAAGTAGCGCACGCCGGGCGAGGCGAGCACGCGGCGGAGTCGGCGCGGTCGTGGCAGAGGCGGGTCGGTGAACACTCGAGGAGGATAGTCGCGGCCTAACGCCCGAGTTCAGCTGCGGGCGGACATCATAGCGCCGAGCCAGAGGCGAGGCGAGTCCGAGAACCGTCCGTCAGCTGCAACACCACGTTAGCTCGCACGGGACGCGGTGGCCGCTTGCCGAAACTCGCGCGCGAGCACCACCGAGACGCCGAGCGCCACGAGGATGATCGCCCCGTACTCGTCGACATCCCACCGGCTCGGGTGACCGGACGCCACCAGCGTGATCCCCGTCGCCACCATAAGGCCCACGCCGAGACTGACGACGGCCCGGCCGAGGCCGTGGCGGAGGGCCGGCCGACACAGGCCGATGGCCGCGCCGGCAACCGCGCCCAGCACGACGTACGATATGACGGCTGCCGGGTAGCTGACGCCCTGCCGCTCGAACGCGCGCGTGCCGCCGGCCACACGCATGACGGTGGCGACGAGCGCGTATGTGCCGGCTACCCCGAGCCCGCCCCGCACGCCCCAGCGCACGTCGGCGCGGATCCCTCGGCTGCTCGGGGAAGGTTGGGCGGGTTGCATTTCGCAGGTCGGTAGTGTGCGAGCTAACGCCCCAGTTCAGCTGCCGGCATCGGGCCGGCGGGGGCGATGCCCTCGATTGTGCGACGCGGTGCGCCAGGGCACAACCTGATGCTCCCCGCGGCCGGTCAGCTGCAACGCCACGTTAGGTGACGAGCGCGTCGTCACCGGCTCGCCGGGAAGGTCCTCAGGATGCTCACCGAGTCCCCCGGCCCGACCTGGACCGGGAAGACCAGCAGCCCGCGCCCCTGCCCGCCAGGGGCGACCTCCTCGAGTGAGAGCTCAACGAAGACGCGATCCGGACCGCGGTTGAGCCGACCGTGCACGCGCAGCGAGTCCGCGTAGAGCTGGGCGACCGCGGCACGTGCACGTGCGACGGCGGTGGCGCTGTCGAGCGGCGCAGCCGTGCCGGGCGCGGCAGCTGGCGCGCCACACGCTGCGGAGATGATGACGATTAGCGTGCGGGTGAATCGGGGACTGCGCATGCGTGTGCGGATCGACGATGCTCGCGTCACCTAACGCCTAAGTTCAGCTGCGGCGCCGAAGCTCGCGGGCGCGTCGCGGGTGGCTCCGCTCACCGGCGTCGGCGGGCGGCACACCACGATGCGTGAGGGCGCCGTCTGCTGCAACGCCACGTTCGACAGCACGCAGGGATCAACGTGGCGCGGGTGCACGCAACGGATCAAGAGCCACAGGATACTGGAAGTTCTGCCGGTACGTCTTACGCTCGCGAGCGGTGCGTGAGAGCATGGTCACGAGCACCGGAATCAGCTGCCGCTGCGCCGGCGTCAGCACTGCGTCAGCGATCTCCGGCTGCTCCCAGAAGATCTGCCAGTATGCGCGCTCGGTGGCCGCCACGCTGTCGAGCTGCGCACGTCCGGCCGGGGCGCCGCCGGCGGCGGCGAGGAAGCGGCCCAGCGGCAGGTAGACCGCACGCACGCGCTCCGCGTACACCGAGTCACTCCGACGCAGGGCGGCGATCTGCGACTGGCTGAGGAAGAGGGAGTCGCTCTGCGCGAGCAGGAGTCGGTGGATGCTCGAGGTGTTCGCCAGATAGAACGCGGCAATCGAGTCTGCAGAGCGCGCGACCCACCGGCCTGTGGACGCGCGCATCGGCTCCAGCGCGCGACGCAGCCGCTGCAGGTCGTAGTCCGTCGACCAGTCGAGGGAGAAATCGAGCGTGACGCGGAACGGGGTACGCAGCAGGGTGCTGGCGCTCCGCGTGTCGGCGAAGCGCGGGTTGACGTCGTAGCGGAAGCGGCGCGCCTCGGCGTCGAAGCCCCGGGGCACGAGCAGCACCGGGTCGGGCAGCGCCGCCGTGCCCCACCCCCGCGCCCTCCCCGCTCCGTGCACGAGCTGGTCGATGCCGCCGAGGACATTCTCGAGGTAGACGTTCGCCTGCAGCCGCCCGTACCACTTGGCGGGCACCGGCAGGCGCGGGCTCCACTGCACGTTGAGCGTCTGCGTCCACGGCCCGCGACACCCATTGCGCGCCGCGACCCGACCGGCGAAGGCGTCGACGCAGCGGCGCGCCGCCGGCGCGCCGTCGGCAAGCAATGCGCGCAACTGCGCGGCGAGCACCGGATCGCGCTCGGCCCCGACGTCGGGCACGAACGCCCGGTCGCCACCCTGACCGTCGCCGTTGACGTCCCCCTGCACCAGGGGGGTGAACGGGAGCCCGGATTGCAGGCGCGAGAACAGCGTGAGCGCCCCGAGGCGCTGAGTGACCACGCCCGTCTGCAGCACGACGATGTGGCGCGCGTCGCCGGATCCCGGCGCCCACTCGCGCACGCGCGGATCGCCGAACGCCGCGCCGTCGAAGCCACGTAACTGGCGCCGGACGCCCTGCAGCGTGTACGCGGCAGAGGTCGCGAACGCCGCCCCGCCATTCGGCCGCCGGGGGATGTCGGGGGTGAGCGTCAGGGTGAGCTGCCCGCCGCGCCCGCGCAGGTCGCTCGCGCGTACGCCCACGCGGCCGAACTCCGGCGTACGTCGCGAAGCCGCCGCGGACACCGCGCCCGAAGCCGGGTCGACCGCCGTTGCCGGCACGAACACGGGGCGTCCCCCCTCCGTGGCATCGAGCGCGAGGCGCGGCACGCCGGCGAAGTTCGCGTCGACGAGTCCCGGCTGCGCTAGGTCGTACGACGCCAGCGCGCCCGCGCGCACCATCCACCGGCCGAAGTTGGTGTTCCAGTCCAGCGACGCGCGCCAGCTGCGTGGCACGTCCCAGCGCGGGTCGAGCAGCGCGACCGCGGGGGCACGCTCCGCCAGCACGCCGCTCCCGTCGACGCAGCGGTCGGGGACCGCCGTCGGGTCGGCGAGCAGGCGTGCCCAGTCGGGCACGGGCGCTGCGCCGCCGACGCAGGACAGCAGCAGCGTGCTGCCCGGGAGCCCGGCCCCCGCGGCCGCGTCCGCAATCATGCCGGGGCGCAGCAGGTCGCGGAACTCGCCGATCCCGCCGCGCACCACGCCGGCGACTGGGCGGTGGAAGCGGCCGAGCGGCGACATCGCGCTGCTCGCACGGTTGCGCGCGTCGCGGTTGTACGTCCAGGTGAAGCCCGCGCGGGGGCTGACGTGCCAGCGCAGGGGCGCGACGCCGGTCCGGACGTCGAGCGCCTGCTCCAGGGCCACGTTCCGCGGCGGGGCGCCGCCGAAGCCGCCCGCCTCCAGCCGCGCGCCCCAGAGCACGCTGAAGAACCGGGACGGCGCCCACTGGTGCGCGAGCGCGGTGGCGCCGTTCCACGTGCGTCCCGCGCGCACGGGCTGCGCGAGGGTGCGCGTGTAGCTCGCCGCGCGACCCGCTTCGACGTCCGCCAGCGAGTTGAAGGTCCAGCGTCCGAGCAGGCTCCCCTCGGGCTCCTGCCGCAGGCCGTCGGCACGCCCCCAGGCCAGCGCCTTGAAGCGGTGGCGCGTCCCGCCCGCGTTCCAGATCGTCTCGTTCGCACCCTCGAGCGTCCAGCTCTCGCGCGCGGCGGGCAGCGTGCCGCCCCCGCCGAGCGCGAGCACGCCCAGGTCGGCCTCCCCGGTGCCTTCCCCGTCGTCCGCGGGGGAGCGCACGAGCACCGCGGCGCCGGGTAGGGCGAGGTAGGGCGCGACCGTGCCGCGCGCACCACTCGCGGAGAGACGGACCTCGTTGAGCACGCGCCGGCCGGCGCCGAGGAAGTCGCGCTGCACGAACTGCGCGCCGGCGGTGCGCTCTCGACGCTCGGCGGCCGTCGAGGGGGCGACGAGTGGGCCTGCGCCGAGCGCCCCCGCATCCACGAGCGCGGCGTAGCTGGTCAGGGTGCGCACGCGCAGGGAGTCGCGCGTGTCGTCCAGGCGGCCCAGCCACGTGAGGCCGTCCCGCCGCCGCGCCACCGGCACGCCTGCCGCACCGACCGGGAGGCCGATCCGGCCGGCGAGGCCAACCAGCCGGGTCACCGAGTCGGGCGCGATGCCCCCGCGCCGCAGCGTCGCCGCGTTGGCCGTGAGCAGCGTGGCGGGATCGCTCGTCGTGCGGGTGACGTCGAGCGCCACATTGTAGGTCAGGGCGCGGCGAATCAGCTCGCCGTTCGCGCCCACGCTGGCCCGAATGCCGCCGCTCTGCGCGCCGGTGGCCCGGCCGACGGCGTCGGTGACGTGCAGCTGGGGCGCGTCCAGCGTCACGAAGGCGGTCCGCTCCTGGATGGTGCGGCTCCCGGCCCCGAGCCGCACGTCGATGTTGGCCCCCGAGAAGCCGCCCCGGGTGGGGTCGTAGGTGCTGCCGGTGACGCGCGTCTCCGTGCGGGCGGCACGCGGCAGGCCGCCGAGCGGCAGCGCCATGCCGTTGAGCGTGGTCAGGTTCGACTCGGCGCTCGCGCCCAGGATCGACGCCCCGCCCGGCGTGAGGGTGACCCCGGGCATCGTCCCCGCGACGGCACCGAGGTCGTTGACTAGCGATGGTGGCACTTGGGCGTTCACGCCCTCCTGCCAGCGCTCCGACGCTCCGGGCTCCGGGACGAAGGGGCCGACGGTGTTGGTCGCGCGCGTCGGACGCTGCGCCTGCACACGCACAGCCGCGAGCACCGAGAGATCGCGGGCGAGCTGGAAGTCGACCACCAACTCGCGTTCGGTGCCCTGTCGCTGCACGCGCCGCCTGGCGGGCCGGTAGGCGGGGGCGCTGACCGCGACCAGGTAGTCCCCGGTACCGTCCGCGAAGCGGACGAGATACCGTCCGGCGCTGTCGGTGGTGGTCTGCTGCGTGAGCCGGTCGGGCCCGCGGGTGACGTGGATGGCGGCACCGAGCACCGCGCGCGCCGAGTCGTCAAGGACGCGGCCGCGGACGATCTCGGGCGTGCCCTGCGCAGCCAGCGGAGAGATACCCACCCCAAGTACGAGCACAAAGAGGAGCACCACCGGCGTCCGGTCGCACGCGAGCGCAGTAGGAGTACGATCACTGGGTATCGCGCGCCGACGACTCGACGTCATCAATGCCTCCCCAAGACACGCTCAGATCGTGGAAGTGCCTGGCACAGCGCTCAGTGCCCGCCCACAACGCCGCGGAGTACAGAAGCAGAAGCTGCTCCGAGCGAGACATCGTGTGTGCTGTCGAACGCCCAAGTTCAGCTGCGGCGCCCCCGCCGGGACGACACCATGATGCTGCGCACGCGGGCGCCGGCGGGGGCCACTCCATGATGCGTTACCCGCGCCGTCTGCTGCAACGCCACGTTAGCCAGCAGGCGCGTCGGCCGGCGCCCGCACGCCCGCTCACCCTGCGTAGACGCGCAGGCCCGAGAGGCCGATCTTCCGCGCCGCGCTCTCGAGCGCCTCGCGGTCGGCGCGCTTGAGTAGCTGCTGCGTGGAGACGAAGCGGTCGGCTCCGTGAAGGATCCCCACCTCGCCGGTCCGGCCTTTCACCGCGAGGGCTGCGAGGACGGTCCGCAGCACCTCCGCCTCTGCGGCCGTGAGCTTCACTTCTGGCATGCGTGCGATGCGAGATCCTGTGTTGCTGGCTAACGCCCGAGTTCAGCTGCGGGCATCGAGCTCGCCCGCGTGCGGAGCTCGATTGTGCGACGCGGGACGCCCGGGCGCCACCTGATGCTCCCCGGGGCCCGTCAGCTGCAACGCCACGTTAGCCCGCGCAGCGCGGGGGCGCTCGCCGGAGGAGCGCAGCGCCAGCGGCAGACGGAATGGCCCGCGAGGAAAAGGGCGGCAGCATGAGCAGCGGCAGACCGAGAGGCGCAAACGGCGGTCGACGCACCGACGGAGCCATCCCGGCCGCGGCGCCCGGCGACGGGCTAACGCCCGAGTTCAGCTGCGGCGCTCCGAGCCGAGCGCGCGCGGCGGCGCCGAGGCGGGCGCGGGAGCCGAGCCGGAGGAACCATGATGCCCGCACGGCGCCGTCGGCTGCAACGCCCCGTTGGGTGGCAGACGCTCCGCAGAACAGGCGACGAAAAACCGGCACCAGCGGACAGGTGGCAAGAGCGGAGCGACAAGAGGGCGGCGACAGGTGCGCAGCACCGTAGCGAGCGACGGTACCGACGGACGAGTCCACCCAACGCCCAAGTTCAGCTGCCGGCCCGGAGGCGGCGGGCGCGACGCCCTCGATTGTGCGATGGAGTTGGGCCGCGTACAACCCGATGCTCCGCCCGGCCGGTCTGCTGCAACGCCACGTTAGCCCGCGCAGCGCGTTGACGCGTGACCGACGCGCCCCGCGCCAGCAAGCGCGTGGCCAGCAGCGGAGGCGCAGCGGCAGCGGAAGCCGCGGTCGGAGGAGCGGAGAGGGTCGAACGGGTGCGGCGGAGCCGTCCCGCACGAGACGCCCGGCGACGGGCTAACGCCCGAGTTCAGCTGCCGAGCCCCGAGCCGAGCGCCCGCGCGGAGGCCGAGCCGGGCTCGGAGGCGCGCCCGGAAGCAACCTGATGCTCGGTCGCTCGGTCAGCTGCAACGCCACGTTAGCCGGCCCCGCGCGCTTTGCTCTCAAGGTGTCGGCGGACGGCGCGCGGGTGCTCCAACGCGACGGCCACGCCCCCACACGCTGCGACAATGAGCACGAGCCCCCAGCGCACACGGAAGGGCGCGGGCCCACGCGGGTCGGCCGCTAGCGACAGGGCCACGGCGAGCGGCAGGGTGCAGAGCGCGCCGAGCAGCGCCGCGACGCGCCGGTGCCGCCACCACGGCCCGAAGGCGGCGCCGAGGAGGGAGGCGAGCGCCGCCGCGACCGCCACGGCGGCGGCCCGCACCCAGAGGTCGTACTCCGTCCCTCTCTCCACGCGGTAGCGCGACCCGCCGGCTATCCGCAGCAGGTCGAGCAGGGCCACGCTCGGGGCGGCGATCACCGCCAACCACGCGCCGAGCAGTAACCGGCGTGAGAGCCGGGGATCGGTGAACGACAGGTCGCGCAGGCGCATGATCAGTGTGGTCCGGCTAACGCCCGAGTTCAGCTGCCGGCCCCGAGCCGGCGGGGGCGACGCGCTCGATTGTGCGACACGGTCGGCCGGATCACAACCTGACGCTCCCCCCGGCCGGTCTGCTGCAACGCCACGTTAGCCCGCGCAGCGCGTTGACGCGTGACCGACGCGCCCCGCGCCAGCAAGCGCGTGGCCAGCAGCGGAGGCGCAGCGGCAGCGGAAGCCGCGGTCGGAGGAGCGGAGAGGGTCGAACGGGTGCGGCGGAGCCGTCCCGCACGAGACGCCCGGCGACGGGCTAACGCCCAAGTTCAGCTGCGGCGCTCCGAGCCGAGCGCGCGCGGCGGCGCCGGGCCGGGCACGAGCGCCGAGCCGGACGACCCATGATGCTCGCGCGGCGCCGTCAGCTGCAACGTCACGTTAGGTGGCTACCGGCCGAGCGAGGGCTGCCAGGTCTTCGGCGAGCGGCCGGAGCACCGTCTGGTCAGTCTCGAACGCGAATCGTAGCGACTGGCCGAGCGCCGAATACTCGGTCGCCGTGCCCGAGACGGTCACGACGCCGCGGGCGGAGACGTCGAACCGGACGAAGTTGTCCTCGTAGCGCGTGCGGAGTTCCGCGGCGCCCGCCAGGTCTCGATCCATGATCCGGAGGTCGTCAATACACGCCGCCAGATCCGAGGGCTCGAACCAGAAGGACCGCGCGAGCACGAAGCCGGCGGACCGCACGTGGAGCTCGCACTCGTACCCGTCCGCCGGTCCGAGGCGGCGTACCCGGCGGAACGCGAGTGACGGATCGTCAGTGTGCGTGCGAAGGACGACGTCCATGTGAGAGTGCGTGGAGCCACCTAACGCCCAAGTTCAGCTGCGGCGCTCCGGCCCGAGCGCGCGCGACGGCGCCGAGCCGGGCACCAGAGCCGAGCCGGAGAACCCATGATGCGCGCACGGCGCCGTCGGCTGCAACGTCACGTTAGGTGGCGGGGTGCCGGGCGCATAGGAGCACCACGGCACCGAGCGCAAGCTCGAGATGCTGCGGCAGAAGGGCCGAGCAGCTACGCCAAACGGCAAGCGCAGCGAGCGGCGGAGCGCAGCCGACGGGGCGGGTGCGGGGCGTCCCGGCGACGCCACCTAACGCCCATTAGGTCGAACTACATAACCCGCCGCCCCGCGACCTAACGCGCAGCAGCGCCAGCGAGCGCGCAGCCGTAACCTGCCCCCGCGCCACACGTTGCGCCATCCACGCCTCCCACCGCCTGCCGCTTCGGCTGCCCCACCCGCAGCCTAACGCGCCGCGCACCGACGCCGGGCGCCCAGTCGTCATCCGGACTCAGAACACGTCCGCCGGACTCCGCACCCCCCGCCCGCCCCGGTTCAGCACGTGCGTGTACACCATCGTCGTCCGCACGTCCCGGTGCCCCAGCAGCTCCTGCACCGTGCGGATGTCGTAGCCGTCCTCCAGCAGGTGCGTCGCGAAGCAGTGCCGGAAGGTGTGGCAGGTGACCCGCTTCTCCACCCCCGCGCGCGCCGCCGCCTCCGGCACCAGCCGCTGGAGCACCGACGGATGCAGGTGGTGCCGCCGCCGCTCGCCCGTCGCGCGGTCCACGTACTGGCGCGCCGCCGGGAACACCCACTGCCACGCCCACGTCCCGGCCGCCGCGGGCAGCTTGCGCGCGAGGGCCCCCGGCAGCGCCACGCGCCCCGCCCCGGCCGACAGGTCGCGCGCGTGCTGCCGCCGGACCAGGCGCAGGTGCGCCATTAGTGGATCGACCGCGGCGGCCGCCAGGACCGTGACGCGGTCCTTCTGCCCCTTCCCGTTCCGCACGCGCAGCTCGCCTCGCTCGACGTCGACGTCCTTGACCCGGAGCGTCAGCGCCTCGAGCAGCCGCAGCCCGCCGCCGTAGAGCAGCCCCGCGGCCAGCGCGGGCGGCCCCCGGAGCTCCGCGAGCACCGCGCGCACCTCGGCGCGCGACAGCACCACCGGCAGGCGGCGCGGCCGCTTGGCGTGGACCACCGTGCCGAGCACGGCGAGCGGCTCGCCCAGCACCTCGTGGTAGAGGAAGCGGAGCGCCGCGAGCGCCTGGTTCTGCGTGCTGGCGCTGACCCGCCCCCGGCGCGCGAGGTCCGAGAGGAAGGCGCCCACCTCCGCGGCGCCCAGCTCGCGCGGGTGCCGCAGGCCGTGGTGGCGCACGAAGCGCCGCACCCACGCGACGTACGCCTCCACCGTGCGCGGGCTGTAGTGGCGCACCAGCAGCGACTCGGCGAGTCGCGGCAGCAGGCGTGGTGCGTGGGGACGGTCGTGCATGCGAGGCGTCGGCGAGCCGGAGGTCGCGAACTGTCGCGCGCGGCCGTCGGACCGCGCGACACGGCGTGCGATCACGCTGCACCCTCGGTGCCCGCTCGGCCGGACCCCGCCGCCGCGACGCGGTACGATGCGACGCGACCGGTCGCGAGGGCGTGTGGGACCGCGTCGATCGTGCGCCGTCGCGGCCGTCGCGACCGCCCTGCCGCCGCGCTACCGTGGCGTCAGGGCGAAGCCGGATCGATCCCCGACGCCTCCGGCGCGACCTGCGCCCCACGACCCATCGTCCCCCACGGGATCGTGCGCTCGAACGCGACCGGCCCGAAGCGCCGCACCAGCGGCGCCGCGTGCGCGTCGCGCCGGTAGACCGACGGCGCCGTCCCCATCACCCGCGTGAACTCGCGCGTCATGTGCGCGTGGTCGGTGTAGCCGACGCGGTGGGCGAGCTCCGACAGCGTCGCCGCACGCGGCGCCCGACGCTCGCCCGGCCGCGCGTAACGCACGGGGCGCGACGCGTCGTCGCGGACGTCGTCCGGCACGGCGCGAGACAGGGGATCGCGGCCGTCCGTGTCGCGCGCGAGCGCCTGCCGCGCCCACGCCTCCTGCTCCAAGGCCTCCGCCACCGCGCCCACGCGACGCGTCCGCTGGTACGTGCGCGGCGCGAAGCCCACGTGCTCCGCGAACAGCCGCTCCAGCGTCCGCTGGCTCACCGCCAGCACGCGCGCGATCGCCGCGACGCGGGCCGCTCCGTGGCTCTCCACGTCGCCCGGCCGGTCCCCCGCCGGCTCGGCGGCCCGGTCGAGCAGCGTCAGCGCCGAGCGCACGCGCGACACCGCGGCGTCGTGCCCGGCGCGCGCGCGGCCGCGCGCCACCAGGCGCCGGGCCAGCG
>NZ_JARGEK010000109.1 GCF_029211165.1 Roseisolibacter sp. H3M3-2 | reverse complement strand
TCGCGCGCCCGCTCGCGCCGCTCGCCGGCTCGCTGGCGCGCGATCTCGCGCGCGTGCTCGCGGCGCGCCCCGAGCCCGACCCGCGCAAGGCGCGCCTCTCCCGCGTCGGCGGGCGGTGCCCCGACGACGGCACGCTGCTGGCCTTCGACCCGTTCGCGCCCACCGAGCACCGCTGCCCGCGCTGCGGCGCGACCCTGCGCGGCGACGCGCACGACCGCTGGTGGGTGATGTGGCACCACCTGTGGCTCGCCGAGCGCGCCGTGCACGCGGCGGTGCTGCACCTCCTGGTCGGCGCGCCGCCGCTCGCCGCGTTCGCCGCCGAGACGCTCGCGGCGTGGGCCGACCGCTATCTCGACTACCCGAACCGCGACAACGTCCTCGGCCCCAGCCGCCCGTTCTTCAGCACGTACCTCGAGTCGATCTGGCTGCTGCAGCTGTGCGTCGCGCTCGACGCGCTGGAGGCCGCCGAGGGGCCGCGCGTCGCGTCGCTCGGCGCGCGGCTGCGCGAGCGCGTGGTCGAGCCGAGCCGGCGGCTGATCGCCGGCTTTCCCGAGGGCGGCTCGAACCGTCAGGTCTGGAACGCCGCCGCGCTGCTGGCCTCGTCGCGCGTCCTCGGCGACGCCAGGGGCGCGGCGCGCGCGTTCGACGGCGCGGGGGGCGTGGTGGAGCGGCTGGGCGACGGGCTGCTCGCCGATGGGACGTGGTACGAGGGGGAGAACTACCACCAGTTCGCGCACCGCGGACTGTGGTACGGCGCGGCGCTCGCGGAGGCCGCGGGGATGACGGTCCCCGACGCGCTGCGCCGCCGCTTCGACGACGGGTTCGCGGCGCCCTACCTGGTCGCGCTCCCGGACCTCACGCTGCCGGCGCGCCGCGACTCGCAGTACGCGATCTCGCTGCGGCAGTGGCGCTACGCCGAGTCGTTCGAGCTCGGGTTCGCGCGCACCGGCGACGTACGCCTGGCGGCCGCGCTCACGCGCCTGTACGACGGCGCCGTCGCGCGCGGCGACACCGGGCGCTGTCGCTCCGCCGCCGAGTCGGAGCGCAACGAGCCCCCCTCGGCGCTCGACCGCGCGGACCTCGGCTGGCGCGCGCTGCTGTACGCGTCCGCCGAGCCGCCGCCGAGCGCGGACTGGGCACCGGGCGCGGTGCACCTGGAGGCGCAGGGGCTGGCCGTCTTCCGGCGCGACGCCGGCCGGCTCTGGGTGGCGGTGGACTACGGGCACTCGGGAGGAGGGCACGGGCACCCCGACCGGCTGCAGCTGCTGGTGTCGGACGGCGCGACGCGACGGCTCGACGACATGGGGACCGGCTCGTACGTCGAGCGCGCGCTGCACTGGTACCGGAGCACGCTGGCGCACAACGCGCCGCTGGTCGACGGCGCGTCGCAGGCGCGCGGCGACGGCCGACTGATCGCGCTGGCGGAGGACGGCGACGCCTCGGGGATCGCCGCCGAGTGCTGGCCGGCGGACGGCGTCCACGTCGCGCGCGCGGTGGCGCTGCACGGGGAGGTCGTGGTCGACCGACTGCACTGGCGTGCGGACCGCGCGGTGGTGCTCGACCTGCCGTACCACGTCGAGGGCGACGCGGCGCTGGCGTGGGAGCCGGCGTCGCGGACGGGCGCCGGCGGGTTGGAGGACGGCTTCGACTTCCTGGCGGACGTCGAGCGCGCGTCGCTGCCGGACGCCGGGGCCGTCCGCCTCGCGCTCCGAGACGGGGGCGCGCTGTGGCTGCTGGCCGGCGCGGAGCTCTGGCGCGCGACGGCGCCCGGCGCCCCCGGCCGCGGGCCGCGGCGCTTCCACGTCGTGCACGCCGCGGGGGAGGCGGCGGCGCTGCTGGCGGTGCTCGATCCGCGCGGGCGCGTCGCCGGCGTGGCGCAGGAGGGCGGGGAGGTCACGATCGCGCTGGTCGACGGCGGCTCGACGACGCACCGATTGCCGGAGGTGGGAGATCCGCGCGGCGCTTGGGCGATCACGCACCGTGCGGCGGACGGCGGTGAGCGGTCGCTGCGGCTGGGGCTTCCGCTCGTACCGGGCGCGCGCCCGGCGCCGGCCGCGCGTGCGCGTGCGTCCAGCGAGGACGGTACGCGGCTGCCGCTGCCGTGCACGGTGGAGCTGGAGGAGCCGCACTATCGCCCCTCGGAGGAATCGTGGGAGGAGGCCGGGCGCCCGACCGCGGCGGTCACGCTCTCCGCCGATCCAGGGCGGTTTAGGATCGCGCTGGACGTGCGGCTCGACCGGCCGACCACCTTCGTGCCGGCGGGCGCCGACAACCCGCTCGACAACGAGCGCCCGGCGGTCAACGGCGACGGCGTCGAGCTGTTCGTCCGGGCGCGCGGCGACGCGCTGGCCGGGTGGCTGGTCGTGCCCGAGGGCGAGGGCGATCCGCCGCGGGTCGTGCCCACGACCCCCGACGCGGCGGCTCTATCGTTGGAGGCGGCGTGGCGTCGCACCGGGCGCGGCTACGCGATGGAGCTGGCGATCGACCGCGGCGCGCTCGCGGCCGTGACCGGCGACGCGCGCACCGTCCGCCTCGACGTGCTGGTGAACGAGATGCCGCCGGGGCGCGAGCGGCGGCGCGGCCAGCTCGTGCTGAGCGGCGCCGAGGGGCGGTTCGTGTATCTTCAGGGCGACCGACACGACCCGGCGCGCTGCGTCGCCGTGCAGCTGCCGCCCCCCGCCGCCCCGTGATGCCGTCCCTCCTCGAGCAGGTCCGCGTCGTCCTCTACGAGCCGCAGAAGGCGGTGAACATCGCCGGCACCGTGCGCGCGATGGCGAACATGGGGGTGTCGCGGCTCCGACTCGTGCGCCCGACGCCGTACGACGAGAACCTGATCGAGGTGGTCGCGCACAAGACGCGCGACATCGTCGCGGCGATCGAGCACTTCGACACCCTCGACGCGGCGATCGGCGACTGCGTGCGCGTGGTCGGGTTCACGGGACGCCCGCGCGCCGCCAAGTGGCCGCGCATGACGCCGCGCGAGGCCGCCGAGCACCTGCTCGGATACGCGGCGGACGGGCCGGTGGCGGTGATGTTCGGGCGCGAGGACGACGGGCTCCCGGGCGAGGCGATGGACCGCGCGCACGCCGAGGTCACGATCCCGACCACCGAGCGGGCGTCGCTGAACGTGGCGCAGGCGGTCCTGGTCGGGCTGTACGAGCTGCACCTCGCGTCGGGCGACGCGACGCGCGCGCTCCCGCGCAACCGCAACCACGCGCCGCCCCCCGAGGCGAAGGAGCTGGAGAACCTCTTCGGCGACGCCGAGCGCGCGCTGGAGGCGCTCGACTTCTTCAAGACGCGCAACCCCGACCACGTCATGCGCAGCGTGCGCTCGCTGGTGTTCCGCGCGCGCCCCGACGCGCGCGAGACGGGGATGCTGCGCTCGATGTGCTTCGAGGTGCTGCGCACCATCGAGCGCATCCAGCGGCGGGTGGGGGAGGGGTGAGCGCGGCCGGCGACGCGCACCGCGCGTGGCGCGCGCGCGCCGGGGCGGTCGTGGCGGCGACCGCGTCCACCGGCAGCAAGCGCCCGGCCGCGCTCTACGGCGCGACCGACGACGCCGACGCGCCGCTGCACTTCACGCACGCCGCCGGGTGCCGCGTCACGACCGTCGGCGGCGAGACGCTCGTCGACCTCGGGAGCGGGCTCGGCGCGGTGGCGCTGGGCTACGCGGACCCCGAGGTCACCCGCCGCGCCTGCGCGGCCGCGGCGGCGGGCGCCGTCTCGCTGCTCACGCACGCCGACGAGGTCACGCTCGCCGAGCGGCTCGTCGACCTGATCCCGTGCGCGGAGCGCGTGCTCTTCCTCAAGAGCGGCGCCGAGGCGGTGGCCGCCGCCGTGCGGCTGGCGCGCGCCGCGACCGGTCGCGACGCGGTCGTGGGGAGCGGCTACTTCGGGTGGCTCGACTGGTGGGGCGGGGGGCCGGGGATCACCGCCGGCGCACACGCCGACTTCGTCGCGGTGCCGTTCGACGACGTCGCGGCGCTCGAGGCGGCCGTCGACGGCGCGGGCGACCGGCTGGCCGCGATCGTGCTCGAGCCGGTGGTCGAGCGGCTGCCGTCGGTCGCGTGGCTGCGCGCCGCGCGCCGGCTGTGCGACCGCGCCGGCGCGGTACTGATCTTCGACGAGGTCAAGACGGGCTGCCGCCTGCACGCGGGCGGCTTCCAGGCGACCGCCGACGCGGGCGAGGTGCTCCCGGACGTCGCGACGTTCGGGAAGGCGCTCGCCAACGGGTGGCCGCTCTCCGCGGTCGTCGGCCGGCGCGCGGTGATGGACGCGGCGCGCCGGGCGTGGGTGTCGTCCACGCTCGCCAGCGAGGCGACCGCCCTGGCCGCCGCGCACGCGGTGCTCGACCGGCACGCCGAGATCGACGTCTGCGCGCGGCTGCGGCTGCACGGCGAGTCGCTGCAGGCCCTGGTGGCGGAGGCGCGCGACGCGGCGGGGGCGGCCGACGTGGCGCTGGCGGGCATCCCGGCGATGTGGTTCCTGCGCTTCGGGCCCGACGCCGAGCGGGGGGCGCGCCGCGAGGCGCGCTTCCTCGACGCGGCGCGCGCGGCCGGAGTGCTCTTCAAGCGCGGCGCGTACAACTACCCGACGCTGGCGCACGACGCGTCCGTCGACGGCGTGGTGGCCGCGGCGGCGCGGGCCGGGTTCGACGCGGTGCGCGCGCTCGACGAGGAGGAGGCATGACGACGGCCGACGTGCCGGAGGCGACCGCGGTCGCCGCGCAGCAGGCGTTCCTCGCCGTGCGCGAGGAGGAGGCGCTCGACGCGCGCCCGCTCCTCGGCGGGGGCGGGCCGCTGATCGACGTCCACGCGCACTTCTACCACCCCGCCTCGCCGCGCGCCGAGTGGGCGGCCGTCAACGCGGCCCGCCTGCGCGCCGGCGAGCGGATCGGCATCACCTGGCATGTCGCCTCGGTGCTCGGCACGTGGGGCCTCGACTCGCCGACCTACTTCGCGTCGCCCGCCGACGTCACGCTCGGCAACGACGTCATGCTGGCGCTGCAGGACGCGCTGCCGGGGCGGGTGCGCAGCTACGTGCACGTGAACCCGAACTTCCCGGACCACGCGCTGGCCGAGATCGACCGCGGCGTGGCGCGCGGCGCGGTCGGGGTGAAGCTCTCGGCGAGCCGGCGCGCCGACGACGCCCTGCTCGACGCGATCGCCGCGCGCGCGGCGGACGGCGGGCTGCCGATCCTGCACCACGTCTGGCAGTGGCGGCGGCGCGACTGGCCGATGCAGGAGGCGTCGGACGGGGTCGAGCTGGCGCGGCTCGCGGCCCGGCACCCGCGCGCGACCTTCATCCTCGCCCACGTGGGCGGGGGGGGCGAGTACCGCCACACCTACCACGCGGTGGCCGACGTGCCGAACGTCGTCATGGACCTCTCGGGGAGCGGGGTCGATCGGGGGATGCTCGACGCGGCGGTCGCGGCGGTGGGGCCGCGCCGCCTCCTCTGGGCCTGCGACGTGACCATCGAGACCGGGCTGGCCAAGCTCCGCGCGCTCGACCACCTCGGGCTGGACGCCGGGGCGGTGGCCGACGTCCGCTGGCGCAACGCGGTGCGGCTCTTCCCGGCCGGGTCGTTCCCCGGGCTGGAGGCCGACGCGTGATCCCCGTCGACGTCAACCTGGCGATCGGCGCCTACCCGTTCCGCCACGTTCCGCACCCGGACCCGGACGTGCTGGCGCGGGTGCTCGCCCGCGAGGGGATCGCGCGCGGGTGGGTCGCCTACCTGCCGGCCGCGTTCTGGCGCGACCCGTCGCCGGAGCGGGAGATCCTCTACGCCGCCGTAGGGGAATACCCGACCCTGGATCCGGTGCCGACGATACGTTGCGACTGGCCCGGGTGGGAGCGGCGGGTCGCCGAGGCGGTGGACCACGGCGCGCCGGCGGTGCGCGCCTACCCGCAGCTGTGGGGGCTGGGCGCGGGCGACGCGTCGCTGGCGCGGCTGGCGGCCGGCTGCGCCGAGGCGGGGCTGGCGCTCGTGCTCCCGGTGCGGTTCGAGGACCTGCGGCAGCGGTCCGCGCTCGACGTGGCGGGGGACCTGAGCCCCGCGCACGTGCGCGCGCTCGCGCGCCTCCGCGGGGGGCCGCCGCTGGTGGTGCTCGGGGCGGGGCGCGAGTTCATCGAGGAGACGGCGTGGGCGCTGACGGAGCCGGAGCGCGACGGGGTGTTCTTCGACTTCTCCTCGGTCTGGGGGCCGCCCGAGGATCACCTGGCGACCCTCCTCCGCACGCTCGGCGGCGAGCGCTTCGTGTTCGGGAGCGGGTGGCCGCTGCGGCTCACGCAGGCGCCCGCGGCGAACCTCGCGCTGCTCCCGCGCGCGCTGCGCGACGTCGCGCTGACGGGCGGCGACGCGATCGTCGCGCGCGCCCGGAACGCGGCCCGGCGTTGACGCTTTCGTCCGCCGGAGAATCCGCGGTCCGGTATTCGCGGACGGCGGCGCCGCGTGACGCACGCGAGTCCGTAAGTCCCCCTACGGAATCGCACTTGTGTCACCTGTTAAGCCCGGTCATCTTTCGCGCCGTTTCCCACCGGCGTCTTGTGAAATCGTTCACAAACATGAGCGCCGCGCACGACGCCTCCATCCTCCCGCCCAGGTCGCAGCGATGACGAAGAAGCGGAAGTGGTCGGTGATCCCGGGCTTCCTGGCCCTGGCCGCCGCCGCCACCGTGCTCTCCGCGTACAGCGGCGCCTCGTCCTCCCAGGGACGTGAGCCCGAGCAGCCGGTCAACTTCCCGCACCCGAAGCACGCGGGGCCGGTGGCGCAGGGCGGCCTCGGGATGAACTGCCTCTACTGCCATTCGGCGGCGAACAAGTCGCCCGACCCGGGGATGCCCGCGGTGAACACCTGCATGGGGTGCCACACCGTCGTCCTGGGCAAGGCGGACAGCTCGAAGCAGCAGATCGCGAAGCTGACCGCCTACTACAACAAGAAGCTGCCGGTGCCGTGGGTCCGCATCCACAAGGTGCCGGACTACGTGCAGTTCCCCCACATGCGCCACGTGAACGCCGGCGTCACCTGCCAGAGCTGCCACGGGCAGGTGCAGGGGATGCAGCGCGTCTACCAGGCGTCGTCGCTGAACATGGGGTGGTGCATCAACTGCCACGTGAACGGCTACAACGCCGCCGAGGGCCACCGCCTCGCCGGCGCGCCCGACTCGGTGATCCAGGCGGCCGCCGCGCAGCCGGCCCGCAAGGCGCGCTACGACTGCGCCGTCTGCCACTACTGAGCTGGTGAGGAGGGCGCGCCGCGACCCGCGCGCGCCACGCTCCTCGCTCCTCGCTTCGCTCACTCCCACCGCTCCACAGCATGAGCACTGAGACGGGGTCCGCCGGTGTCAAGCGCCGCGACTTCCTCAAGGTTCTGGGCGCCACCGGCGCCGCCTCGACGCTCGTCGGCTGCACGTCCGAGGACGTCGGCCGGCTGATTCCGTACGTCGTCAACCCGGACAACACGGTCCCGCAGGTCTCCAACTACTTCGCGACGGTCTGCCGCGAGGGGCTGGAGCCGGTGGGCGTGCTTGCCGAGGTGCGCGACGGGCGCGTGATCAAGCTGGAGGGGAACCCGCAGCACCCCGCCAACCGCGGCGCGCTCAGCGCGCGCGGGCAGAGCGCCGTCCAGGGGCTCTACAACCCCGACCGCTACCGCGCGCCGATGGTGCGGCAGGGGACCGGCTTCGTCGCCACGACGTGGGACAAGGCCCTCGCCCGCCTGAGCCAGGAGCTGGGGCGCGCGCGCAGCCAGGGGACGGCCGCCAACGCCGCGTTCATCAACCAGCACGAGCTGGGGAGCTTCCCGGCGTTCCTCGACCAGTGGCTGACCGGGCTCGGGATGCCGGCGCACCTGGCGTACGACGCCGAGGCCCCGCTGGCGACGATGGCCGCGCACCGCGCCGCCTACGGCACCGCGTGGCCCCGCCTCGACTTCAACGCCGCGCGCCTGGTCGTCTCGTTCGGCGCCGACTTCCTCGACGGGTGGGGCGCGTCGACGGCCCACCAGGTCGACTGGGCCGACGCGCGCGCGAAGCTCGAGACCGCGCCGCGCATGATCTACGTCGGGCCGCGCCGCTCGCTCACGGGGCTCAACGCCGACGAGTGGATCGCGGCCCGCGCCGGCAGCGAGATCGCGATCCTCAACATGCTGAACGGGACCGCCACCGCCGCGCAGACGGCGCAGGCGGCCGGCGTCCCGCAGCAGACGCTCGAGCGGCTGGCGCAGGAGGTCACGGCGGCGGGCAGCGGGCTGCTCGTCCTCGCCGGCAGCACCGACGCGACGGCGCAGGAGGTCGCGGCCGCGGCCGCGGCGCTCAACCGCCGCGCGGGCGCGGTCGGCACGACGATCCGCCCCGAGCAGGGGATCGGCGCCTACGACCGCCTCAACTCCTACGCCGACCTGCGCGGGCTGGTCGAGCGCATGAACGCGGGGCAGGTGCCGATCGCGATGGTGCGCGGCGCCAACCCGGTGCACACGACGCCCACCGCGCTCGGCTTCAAGGCGGCGTTCGCGAAGGTCCCGTTCAAGGTCTCGTTCTCGAGCTACCCGGACGAGACGACCGAGCTGTGCGACCTGATCCTCCCGGACCACCACCCGCTGGAGGCGTGGGGCGACGCCGAGGCGGGCCCGGGGCTGCTGGCGCTGCAGCAGGCGACGATGGAGCCGGTGTTCGACACCCGGCAGACCGCCGACGTGCTGATCGCGCTCGCCCGCGCCGACCAGACCACCGCCGCGCGCTACCCGGTGCGCACGTACCGCGAGTGGCTGATGGGGCGCAGCGGCGGCGAGGCCGCGTGGACGGCCGCGCTCCCGCGCGGCATCACGAACGGCAGCGCGCTGGCCGCCTCGGCGCCGACGCGCGCCGCGGTCCAGCTCCGCCCGGCCCAGGCGATCCCCGCGCCGAGCGGCGACCAGATGACGGTCGTCGTGTACCCGTCGCCGGTGCTCGGCGACGGCCGCGGCGCCAACAAGCCGTGGCTGCAGGAGCTCCCCGACCCGGTCTCCAAGGTCTGCTGGCAGTCGTGGGTGGAGATCCACCCGTCGACGGCCAAGCGCATGGGGATCGAGCGCGGCGACCACGTCACGATCGAGACGCCGGCCGGCAAGTTCACGGCGCCGGCCTACCTCTACCTCGGCATCCGCCCGGACACGGTCGCGGTCGCGCTGGGGCAGGGGCACACCGCCTACGGGCGCTACGCGAAGGGGATCGGCGCCAACGCCTTCGTCCTCCTGCCGAGCGGCGAGGACGCGGCCGGCGGGCTGGTGCTGACGGCCGGCAACGGGCGCGTCACCAAGCCGGGCGAGCACTCGCCGCTGGTGAGCACCGAGGGCTCGGCGCGCCAGCACGGGCGCGGGATCGGGCAGGCGGTGCTGGTGGGCGAGCTGGGGACGCTGAGCGCCCCCGAGGTCCGCGCGCGCCAGGAGTCGGGCGGCGGCGGGTCGCACGCCAGCGGCGACGAGAACGTCGGCGGCGTGGCGCCGCAGGGGAACGCCGGGCCGGCCGCGGCCGGCGGCGCGACCGAGGAGCACGGCGGCGCGGCGGAGATCCCGGGCGAGCCGAGCATCGCGTTCCTGCCGGGGCTGCGGTCGCCGGTCGCGAACGACGCGCAGGGCGAGTACGGCGACCCGACGTCGAAGGACAAGGGGCTGTACGACCCCAACCACCCGACCGGGATGGCCAAGCGCCGCTGGGCGATGACCATCGACCTGGCGCGCTGCACCGGCTGCTCGGCGTGCGTGACCGCCTGCTACAGCGAGAACAACCTGCCCACCGTCGGCGCGCCCTGGCAGGGCCGCGCGCTGGCGCCGGGCGTGTGGGACGAGCGCCCGGGGGCGAACATCCTCAAGGGGCGCGAGATGAACTGGATCCGCCTCGAGCGCTACTTCGAGGGGGCGGAGGACGCGGAGAACACGTTCGACCCGAACTTCGACACGCGGTTCGTGCCGATGCTCTGCCAGCACTGCGGCAACGCCCCGTGCGAGCCGGTGTGCCCCGTGTACGCGACGTACCACTCGCCGGACGGGCTGAACGTGCAGGTGTACAACCGCTGCGTCGGCACGCGCTACTGCTCGAACAACTGCCCGTACAAGGTCCGCTACTTCAACTGGTTCGGCTACGGCGAGCCGGAGCGCCGGCAGTACGCGTGGCCGGAGCCGATGCACTGGCAGCTGAACCCGGACGTGACGGTGCGCGGCAAGGGCGTGATGGAGAAGTGCACGTTCTGCGTGCAGCGCATCCGCGAGGCCGAGAACCGCGCGAAGCTCGAGAACCGGGAGCTGCAGGGCGACGAGTTCACGGTGGCGTGCGCGCAGGCGTGCCCGTCGCGGGCGATCACCTTCGGCGACGCCGCGGACCCGAGCTGGAGCGTCGCGCAGCTGGCGCTGGACCGCCGGAGCTACCACGTGTTCGCGGAGCTGAACACGTACACGGCGGTGGTCTACCTCAGGAAGGTCATTCACCCGGCGCAGAGCGCGCCGGCCACGGCGTAACGGGAGGATCGCGCAGCAATGGCTACTCTCGCGAGGCCGGTCGGTGGGGCGGGCGACCCCCACCGCCGTCCGAACATCGCGTCGGCCGACGTCCAGCTCCCCGCGGTCCGGGACTACGAGCAGGTCGACAACGAGATCGTCGCGACCATGCGGCCCACCGGCGGCTGGTTCGCCGGCCTCGGGCTCGCGGTCGTGTGCATGCTCATCGGCGCCAGCGCCTGGGTCTACCAGATCTACTGGGGCCTAGGGCAGGCCGGGTACGAGCCGCCCCTCATGTGGGGCGTGTACATCATCACGTTCGTCTTCTGGGTCGGCATCGGCCACGCCGGGACGCTCATCTCGGCCATCCTGTACCTCTTCCGGGCCGGCTTCCGCACGACGATCTACCGCGTGTCGGAGGCGATGACGGTGTTCGCCGTCATGACGGCCGGGCTCTTCCCGATCATCCACATCGGGCGCCCGTGGAAGTTCTTCTGGCTGATCCCGTATCCGAACTGGCGCCTAATCTGGCCCAACTTCAAGTCGCCGCTGGTCTGGGACGTCTTCGCGATCTCGACGTACCTGACCATCTCGACCACGTTCCTCTACATCGGGCTCATCCCCGACATCGCGGTGCTGCGCGACCGCGAGACCAACCCGGTGCGCAAGCGGATCTTCTCGATCCTCTCGCTCGGGTGGCGGAACTCGGACCGCGAGTGGCGGCACTTCGCCCGCGCCTACCTGTTCCTGGCGGCGTTCTCGACCCCGCTCGTGCTCTCGGTGCACTCGGTGGTGTCGTTCGACTTCGCCATGGGGCTGACGCCCGGGTGGCACGCCTCGATCTTCCCGCCCTACTTCGTCGCCGGCGCCATCTTCTCCGGCTTCGCGATGGTGTGGACGATCTCGATCCCGATGCGGCGCTGGTTCGGGCTCAAGCACTACATCACGCTGAACCACCTCGATGCGACGGCCAAGGTCGTCCTGTTCACGTCGCTCGTGGTCGGCTCGGCGTACCTGATCGAGTTCTTCATCGCCTGGTACTCGGGCGTGCCGGCGGAGATCGAGTACTTCTACAACCGCGTCTTCGGGCAGTGGTGGTGGAGCGCCTGGATCCTGCTGATCTGCAACATGGTGTTCCCGCTGTCGCTCTTCTCGCAGCAGCTGCGGCGCAACACGACCTGGCTCTTCATCCTCTCGATCATCATCAACATCGGGATGTGGTACGAGCGGTTCGTGATCGTGGTCCCGTCGCTGACGCACGAGTTCGAGCCCTGGCAGTGGGGCGGCTACCTGCCGAGCTGGGTCGACATGTGCTTCCTGGTCGGCTCGTTCGGGTGGTTCTTCATGTGGTTCCTGCTGTTCACGAAGCAGCTCCCGGTGTTCGCGCTGGCGGAGATCAAGGAGATCATCCCGCCGAAGCTGAAGGGCACCCACAAGCACGACGACCACATCGACGTCACCGGCAAGCACCAGGCGTTCGAGCCTGACACGCCGGGGGAGTTCGCCTGATGCAGGGGGTACTCGCCGCCTTCCGCGAGCTGGACGCCGCCGTCCACGCCGTCGAGGAGCTGAAGCAGAAGCGGGTCGGGGACGTCACCGTCTACACGCCGACCCCCCGCCACGAGTTCGAGGACGCCCTGGGCTCCCCGTCGTCGGCGGTCCGCCGCTTCACCCTCGTCGGCGGCCTGCTCGGCGTCACGTTCGGCTACTGGATCGCCATCTGGACCTCCGAGTACTGGCCGCTGGTGGTCGGGGGGAAGGCGATCGCCAGCTGGATCCCGTACACGATCATCGGCTTCGAGGTGATGGTGCTCGTCGGCGCCCTGTCGACGGTCTTCGGGATGTTCTACCTGGCCCGCGTCCCGCGGCTGACGATGACCGTCGGCTACGACCCGCGGTTCAGCCACGGCGACTACGGCGTCTTCGTCGCCACCACGCCCGACAAGTTCCAGGCGGCCGAGGAGCTCCTCCGCCGCCACGGTGCCGCGGAGGTCCGCGGTGAGCGCTGACCCCACCATGCCCCGCACCCGCCTTCTGGCGCTGGCCGCCCTCCTCCCGCTGCTCGGCGCCTGCGACTGGTTCACCGACTTCAAGAACCAGCCGCGCATCGAGGCCTGGGAGCCCGTCTCCCAGCAGATCGGCGACACGGTCCACGCCCCGCGCGGGCAGCCCGCGTTCGCGGTGCCCGTCACCGGCACGCAGCTCGCCGGCTACCAGATCGGCTACGGCGCCTTCCCGGGCGTGATCGACTCGATCGGCCGCGCCGTCACCAACCCGACGGCCCCGAGCGAGGCGTCGCTCGCCAACGGGCGCAAGCAGTACCAGATCAACTGCGCCGTCTGCCACGGCGACGCCGGCCAGGGCGACGGCCCGGCGACGAAGAACGGCTACGGCATGCCGGGGATCAACATCGTCGGCGCCGGCACGCAGGGGCGCACCGACGGCTACCTGTACGGCATGATGCGCAACGGGCGCGGGCTGATGCCCTCGTACAACCGCATCGAGGAGATGGACCGCTGGGACGTGGTGAACTACGTCCGGGCGCTCCAGGGCCGCGTGCCGAACAGCGCCGGCGTCGGCCCGACCGGCTACCCCGGGCAGAACGGCACCACGGTGCCGGGCCACTCGCAGACCGCGCCGACCCGCCCCGCGCCCTTCTTCCGCACCGCCGCCGCCGTCGCCGCCGGCGCGCCGATCGCGCCGCCGGCCGGCGCCGGGTTCGTCGGG
>NZ_JARGEK010000108.1 GCF_029211165.1 Roseisolibacter sp. H3M3-2 | reverse complement strand
GCCGGACGGGCCGCCGGGGTCGGGCGCGGCGCCGCGGCCGGCTGGGCCGCCTGCGGCCGCTCCGCCGGACGCTCCTCGCGCGCCGGGACGCGCTCGGCCCGCTCGGCCAGCGCCTCGGTCAGCCGGAAGGTGCCGACCAGCTCGCGCATCGCCTCCGACTGGCTCGACAGCTCCGTCGCCGCGCTCGCCGACTGCTCGGCGCTCGCCGCCACCTGCTGCGTCACCGCGTTCATCGACTCCAGCCCGCCGTTGATCTGCCCGACGCCCTGGTCCTGCTGCTCGCTGGCGGCCGCGATCTCGGCCATCACCTCGGTCACGCGGTCGACGTCGGCGTTGATGCGCTGCAGGTGCGCGAGCACCTCGGCGTTCAGCGACACGCCCGCGTCGGCGTTGCGCACGCTCTCCTCGATCATCGCGCCGGTGCTGCGCGCCGCCTCGGCGCTGCGCAGCGCGAGGGCGCGCACCTCCTCGGCGACCACCGCGAAGCCGCGCCCGGCGTCGCCGGCGCGCGCCGCCTCGACCGCCGCGTTCAGCGCCAGCAGGTTCGTCTGGAACGCGATCTCGTCGATCGTCTTCACGATCTTGGCCGTCGCGTCGCTCGACTGCTTGATGCGCGACACCGCGTCGCTGAGCTTCGCCATGCTCGACACGCCGGCGGCGGCGCCGCTGCGCGCGTTCTCCGCCATGCCGCGCGCCTGCTGCGCGTTCGCCGCGTTCTGCTTGGCCGTCGACGCCAGCTCGTGCAGGCTCGCCGAGACCTCCTGCAGCGACCCGGCCTGCTGCGACGACCCGTGCGCCAGCGACGCGCTCCCGGCGGCGATCTCGCCGCTCGCGCCGGCCACCTGCTCGGCCGACCGCGCGACCTGCGCCAGCGCCTGGTCGAGCGTCTCGACCGTGGCGTTCAGGCGCGCCTTCAGCGCCTCGAACTCGCCGGCGTAGCTCCCCTCCATCCGGGCGCGCATGTCGCGGTCGGCCACGCGCTCCAGCACCGCGTTCACCTCGGCCGTCGGCGCCGCGACGGCCGCCAGCGTGCCGTTCATCCCGTCGACCAGCTCGCGGTACGCGCCCTCGAACTTCTCCGCCTCGCCGCGCGCCGAGAGGTCGCCGCGCTTGGCGGCGGCCACCACCACGCCGCCCTCGGCGATCAGCGCCTGCAGCGTCGCCTGCACCTGCGCGAACGACTGCGTCAGGCGGTCGGCCTCGCTGCGCGGCGTGATCGGCACGCTCACGTCGCCGGCGGCCACGCGGCGCGCCGCGTCGGCCAGCGCCACCTGCGCCCCCACGATCTCGCGGAACGACGCGGCCAGCACCCCGACCTCGTCCTTCGTGTCGATCTGCACCTCGACGTCGGTGTCGCCGAGCGCCAGGCGGCGCATCTTGGCCGCGATCTCACGCATCGGCCGCGAGATGTCGCGCGCCATGCCGATCGCCACGCCGATCCCGAACAGCACGCAGAACGCGACCGCGCCGAGCACCGAGCGCTGCGTCACCTGGAAGGTGTGCGCGCCGACGGCGACCTGCGCCTTCGCCCCCTCCTCCGACGCGTCGACGATGCGCCCGAGCGCGGCGGTCGCGCCGTCGAACTGCATCTGCGAGTCGCCGGCCAGCAGCTCCAGCGCGGTCGAGTCGTCGTTCGCCTTGGCGGCGGCGACCACCTTGCCGCTCGTCTCGCGGTACGACGCCCACCCGGTCTTGAACTCCGCGAACGCCGCCGAGTCGTCCTTCGTCGTCAGCGTCGGCCCGAGCTTCTTGAGCTCCGCGTCGATCGTCTCCTGGTGCACGTCCATCTCGGCCGTGTAGCCGTCGATGTCGACCGCGGAGTTCGACGCGACGGTCAGCGCCTCCGCCCCGCGGAAGGCCGCCGCGGCGCGGCTCACCTGCAGCGAGTAGCGCACGCTCGGCAGCCAGTGCTTGCCGAGGTCGACGGCGACGTCGTTCACCTGCGACGTGCCGCGCAGCGCGAGCGCGCCGAGCGCGCCGGTGAGCGCCACGAGCACGGTGAAGGAGGCGGCGAGCTTCCTCGCCAGCGGGAGGTTGCGGAACCAGCGCATGGGCGGACGGGCGGGGGCGAAGGCGGGGACCACGGGGACCACGGGGACGGGCGTGCTGCGGCCCGAGCCCCAGTATCGACGGACGCACGCCGGTTCTTGACGGGGAATTCACACCGCCGTCGCGCGCGGACACACGCGTCCACGCCTCAGTGTCGGCCGGTTCGCGGGCGAACTGCAGCATGACGTGCGCATCATTTTCCGACGCGCCGGGCACCGCTCGTGCACCGGCGCGCCCCCATGCCCCGCGCCGCCGCCGCGAAACCGCTCCCCCCGCGCCCGACCCGCCCGTTCGACGTGGACGTGGCGCTGGCGCGCATCGCGGAGGCGGTCGCCCCCTACCCGCCGGCGGCGATGTTCGCGCTGCGCGACGGCGGCGACGGGCACCCGGCGTACGGCACGCTCTTCCAGCAGCTGGTGGCGTGCATCCTGTCGATCCGGACGCTCGACGAGGTCAGCCTCCCGGTCGCCCGAGCCCTCTTCGCCCGCGCGAGCACGCCCGCCGCGGTGGCCGCGCTGCCCCCGGCCGAGCTGGACGCGCTGATCCGCGCGTCGACCTTCCACGAGGCGAAGACCAAGCAGATCCTCGCCCTCGCCGCGCGCACCGCGACCGAGTTCGGCGGCACCCTCCCGCCCGACGCCGCGGTCCTCACCAGCTTCGCCGGCGTGGGCCCCAAGTGCGCCCACCTCGCCCTCGGCGTCGGCGCCGGCGTCCCGGTGATCTCCGTGGACATCCACGTCCACCGCGTCACCAACCGGTGGGGCTACGTGCAGGCCCCCACCCCCGAGCGCACCCTCGCCGCGCTGGAGCAGCGGCTCCCGCCGCGCCACCACATCGACATCAACCGGCTCCTGGTGCCGTTCGGGAAGCACGTGTGCACGGGGGTCAGACCGAAGTGCAGTACGTGTCCGGTCAACGACATGTGCGCGCGGGTCGGGGTTACCGAGCACCGGTAACGGCGGGAGTCGTCACTACGGGAGTCACGAAAGCGGGAGTCGTAACGGCGCAGTGCGCTCTTACGACTCCCGCTTTCGTGACTCCCGCAGTAGCCACTCCCGCCTTATGCGGCGCGTCGCTCTCCGTACTCGATGGAAGCGGCGACGAACGCCTCGAAGATCGGCCGCGTCGTCGGGTCTTCCGCGTCGAACACCTCCGGGTGCCACTGGACGCCGACCACGAACGCGTCGCCCGTCCCCTCGACGGCCTCGACGACCCCGTCGGGGGCGACGGCGCTGATGAGGAGGCCGTCGCCGAGCGTCTTCACGGACTGGTGGTGCATCGAGTTGACCTGCACCGAGGGCGCGTCGAGCAGCGCCTCGAGGCGCGAGCCGGCGGCGAGGGCGACCGGGTGGGCGAGGTGGTCGCGGGCGAAGCCGCGCGTCGGGTAGCAGTCGTGGATCAGCGTCGTCCCGAGCTGGGCCGGGATGTCCTGCCAGAGCGAGCCGCCGCTGGCGACGTTGATGACCTGGGCGCCGCGGCAGAGGCCGAGCACCGGCATCCCGTCGGCGATCGCCCAGCGGACCAGCTGGATCTCGACCGTGTCGCGCGCCGGGTCGAGGCGGCCGACCTCGGGGCGGGTGGCCTCGCCGTAGGTCGCCGGCTGCATGTCGACGCCCCCGGGGATCAGGAGCCCGTCGAGCCGCTCGTAGACCGCGCGCACCGTCGCCAGGTCGTCGTCGAACAGGGGGAGCATCACCGGCGCGCCGCCGACGGCCGTGACCGCGCGGAAGTAGCGCTGGTTCATCACCCAGCTGTCGGGCAGCCCGGCCGGGATCCCCTCGATCGCGTGCAGCGTCTGCGTCGTCACCCCGATGACGGGGCGGCGCAGGAGGGGGGCCCGGCCCTCTCCCGCCGCGGTGTCGTAGGCGGCGGGGCGGGTGGGGGCGGACGTCATCAGGAGCGACACGGCGAGAACGACTGGGGGACGGCGGGCGTCGGGCCCGACGGGGAGTCCGACGTGCAGAGGCAGGGATTGCGCCGGCGGCGAGCGTCGAGGCCGCCGACCCGGGAATCTACCCCGGTCGGGTGACCCGGGTCGCCCCTCAGCTCGGCGGGCGGAGGTCCGGGTCCGGCCGCGGGTCCGGCCGCGGGGCCGGCGCCACCGGCGGACCCGGCGGGTGCGACCGGCCGTTCCCGTCGGCGGTGGGCGCGGCGGCCGCCGCCGCGGCCAGCGTCGCCGCCTCGACCGCCAGCGGGACCGGGCGGCCGTGGGCGACGCGCGCCCCGTCGATCCCGGTGCCCACCGCCGCGCCCGCCTGCTCCGTCTGGGCGGGACGATCGGCGGGCTGCTCCGTCACCCCGGTCACCCCCTCGGCGGTCTCGGCGATGAGCTGGTCGACCACCGCCTCCAGGCTCCCCGTCCGCTCGTAGGTCCGCAGCTGCCGGTCGGCGCTCGACCCCTCCTCGAGGATCCGGTAGACGTACTCGACCTCCTTCCGCGTCCCCAGCTCGTCGACCACGTCGCCGAGGAACCACTCCACCAGCTCGCGGATGAGCGCCGGCGCCGGCTGCTCGGTGCGGCGGCCGAAGTCGATCAGCCGCCCGGAGAGCCCGAAGCGCATCGCGCGCCACTTGTTCTCCTCGATCAGCCGCGAGGAGTAGTCGCGCCAGGACAGGTTGTCGCGGCGCAGCTTCCAGAGCTTGTACGCCAGCGCCTGGACGATCGCCGCCAGGCACACCGCCTCGTCGACGCGCGTGCAGGCGTCGCAGATGCGGAACTCGATGGTGGGGTACTTGTAGTGCGGCCGGACGTCCCACCAGATCTTGGAGCCGTTCGGGATGCTCCCCGTCTCGACCAGCGTCTCGATGTACTGCTCGAACTCCCCCCAGCTCTCCATCTTCGTGGGGATCCCGGTGCGCGGGAAGCCGCGGAACACCGAGGAGCGGTACGACTTGAGCCCCGTGTTGCGCCCGATCCAGAACGGGGAGCTGGTCGAGAGGCAGAGCAGGTGGGGGAGGAAGTAGCGCGAGGCGTTGACCAGGTCGATGGCCAGCTCGCGGTCCTCCACCCCCACGTGGATGTGCATCCCGAAGATCAGCAGCCGGTGGGCGAGGTCGCCCATGTCCTGCTTGACGCCGACGTAGCGCTCCAGCGGCGTGATCTCCTGGTCCCACCAGTGGGAGAACGGGTGGCTCCCCGCCGAGGCGATGGTGAGGCCGTCCTTGGCCAGCAGGTCGATCATGGCCTTCCGCAGGCGCACGAGCTCCGTCCGGACGTCGGCCGGGGTGCGGCAGACGGGGGTCCCGACCTCCACCATCGACTGGTGCAGCTCGGGCTTGAGCTCGAGCGCCGCGAAGGCCTCGTCCTCCAGCATGCGCCCGATGTGGCTCCGCAGCGCGCGCGTCTGCGGGTCCACGATCTGGTACTCCTCTTCGACTCCGAGCGTGAACGTCGGCTGCTGCATGCGGGGGGCTCCTCGAAACTGCTGTTCCCGGGGGCAGGCGCCGTGCCGGGGCGGCGGGCCGGGCGCGCTCAGCGCGGCTCGACGACGAACGACGGGACCTGCGACCCGCCGCCGGCGGTCACGTTCAGCAGCGCGGCGGTCGACAGCCGCGTCAGCATCCCGTCCACCGCGGCGCCGTGCGTCACGAACGGCGCGGTGTCGATCATCCGGTCGAGGAGCTGGACCCCGCCGTCGTGCCACCCGGGGTACGGCTCGGTCGGGATCGCCACCCGCTCCTGCACAACGTACGGCGCCTCCAGGGCACGCGCCACGGCGGCCTCCCACGCCCCCTGCTCGACCGTCCACCCGAGCACGATCCCGGCGCCGCCGTAGTCGTCGTTGGGCTTGAGCACGAACCGGTCGCGGTGCTGCAGCACGTACGGCACGAGGTCCACCCGCCCCCCGGCCGTCACCGTCTGCCGCTCCTCGACCACGCGCGTCCACGGCACGCACGCCTGCACCACCGCCCGCGTGTCGGCGTCGAACAGGTGCGCGTTGCGCTCGTCGGTCAGCACGGCGAGGCTCGCCTTCTTGTGCAGCACCTTGCTGGCCGGCGGGTTCACCAGGCACACCGCCCGCTCCTTCCACGCCCGCAGCACCGGCGTGTCGACCCCCAGGCGCTCCACCAGCTCGTGCAGCAGCACGCGCTTGTAGACCAGGTCGATCGGCCCGCCGTCGAGCGTCAGCCGCCCGCCCGCGTACTCGCAGCGCGCCGGGTCGCCGATCACGCAGTCCAGCCCCAGCGTCGCGAAGTGCTCCTGGAACAGGGTGAACTCGCGCCGCGTCGGCACGTCGTCCCAGTCGAGGATGGCGATCCGCGGCGCGGCGCCGTTCCCCGAGAACTGCCGCCACGCGTCGAGCAGCGCCGCGGTCACGCCGTGCCGGGTCGGCATCGGGAGCACGCGCCACCCGCGCGCGAACGCGCGCATCGCCGGCAGCTCGAGGAACGCCTCGGTGAGCGCGTCGTTGAACCCCGCGCCCGCCGGCGTCTCGGCGTTGTACTCGGTGAGCGCCATCGTCCCGCCGTCGCCGTGCGGGTCGACCACGAACGCGTCGACGCGCGACGTGGGGCTCGGCTCCGCGAACCCGGCGTCGTGCGCCAGCAGCGACGCCTCCCAGTCGTTCAGGCGGAACTGCGCCCGCACCGCCGGGTCGGCGAGCGCCGCCTCGTGCGCCGCGCGGAACGCCCGCATGACCCCCTCGGTGCGCCGCGCCAGCCCGCGCAGCTGCGCCGCCGACAGGAAGCGCGGGCGCAGCACGGTGCACAGCGCGCGGTCGCCGAACACCAGCCCGCGCCGCGTCAGCTGGTCCTCGAGCGCGGCGTGCGTGTCGGCCGCCAGCCGCTCCCCCGCCGAGCCGTCGAGCAGCGCGTGCCAGGCGTCGATCGGGGCCTGCGGGGTGGCGTCCTCGCGACGGCTCACGGCCGCGCCCCGCCGGCCGCGCCGCCGAAGAGCGCGCCCCACGCCGGGTCGAGCCCCGCCCGGCCGCCGTCGCGCCCCGCCGTCGCCAGCCGCACCGCCATGTCGGCCATCGTCTCGACCGCCCACTCGAAGTACAGCGGCGTGAGCGAGTTGACGTCCATGTCGGGCGCCGGGTTCATGAAGTCGATCGCGTACGGCACGCCGTCGCGGATCGCGAACTCCATCGAGTTCATGTCGTAGCCGAGCGCCCCGCACAGCTTGCGCGCGTCGCCGACGATGCGGGCGCCCAGCTCGGGGGTGAGGTGCGCGTGGTCGACGACGTACTTGCGGTGCTTCGGGTCGTACTTCATCGGCAGCACCTCGCGGCGCCCGATCACCAGACAGCGCACGAAGTGGTCGAACTCGATGAACTCCTGCACGATCATCGTGAGGAGCCCCGAGTGGTTGTAGTGGTGGATCAGCTCCTGCAGCGAGTGGCAGACGTAGACCTCCTTCCACCCGCCGCCGTGCGCGTCCTTGAGGACGCACGGCATCCCGACGTAGTCGGCGACCCCCTGCCAGTCGAGCGGGTACTCGAGGTTGCGCAGGCTCTCGCTCGGCACGATCCCCTCGACGTACTCGCGGTTGGGGAGCACCACGGTGCGCGGGCTGGCGACGCCCAGCCGGTCGGCGAGCGACGCGCCGAAGAACTTGTCGTCGGCCGTCCACATGAACGGGTTGTTGACGACCGTCGTCCCGGTGAGCGCGGCGTGCTTCAGGTAGCTGCGGTAGACCGGCACCTCGTGCGAGATGCGGTCGATGCACAGGTCGTACGGGCTCGGCTCGTCGAAGCGCGGGGCGCCGATCTTGGCCAGCTCCGCCTGCACGTTGGCGTCGCGCCGCTCGACGGCCTGCACGAACGCCGGCGGGAACGACCACTCGCGGCCGACGAACAGCCCGACGCGGGCCGCGCGCACGTTGCGGTGGACCGCCGGGGCCGCGGGCGCCTCGGACGCCTCGGGCGCCACGCCGGCGGCGGCGCCGAGCGGGTCGCCGCGCAGCGGCGTCGCGTCGGCGGCGTCGTGCGCGACGTCGGCGTTGGGGAGCGCCACCGTCGGCTCGGCGGCCGGGGTGGCGGCCTTCTTCGCGGACGCCTTCTTCGCGGGCTTCTTCTTGTCGGCCATGTCAGTCGTGCCCCTTGATGTAGAGTCGCAGCATCCGCTCCCACCACGGCCAGTCGTGGGCGAACCCCTGCCACACGCGCAGCGCGTTGCCGATCCCCTTCTGCCAGAGCAGCCCCGAGAACTGGTGGTTCTGCTCGATGTGGTAGTCGGTCTCGCCGACGGCGAGGATGATGTCCTGCCGCCGCAGCTGCGCCAGCCGGTGCGGGTCGTGCTCGTTCGGGACGAACTCGAACGGGTTGACCTGGTACACGGTGTGGTCGCTGTACCCGTTCGTCTGCCCCCGGATGTCGTACATCCCGCTCATCCCGATCACGCGCTTCACGATCCCCGGGTTGCGGAGCGCGAACGTCATCGCGTCGTAGGCGCCGAAGCTCGCCCCCGCCGTGATGAAGAAGTCGTTCGGGTTGCGGTGGTAGGTCAGCGGCACCACCTCGTCGCGCAGGTAGGCGTCGTACTGCAGCTGGCGCCAGGCGCGCGCGCCGGGGTGCACGTGCTTCGAGTACCACCCGCCGTCGGTGTGCACCTGGTCCACGCAGATCATCTGCAGCCACCCGTTCTCCAGGTGGTCGCCGAGGACGTGGTGCATCTTCCGGTCGGGCCACTCCCAGCAGGTGCCGTAGGAGGTCGGGAAGACGATGAGCTTCGCGCCGGCGTGGCCGAAGATCACCGTCTCCATCTCGCGGCCGAGCGCGGGGCTGTGCCAGCGGTGGCGTTCGAAGTGCATGGGGTCGTGGACAGGATCGGAGGAGGAGCGTCGAACGAGGAGCGTCGAGCGTCGAGCGTCGAGCGAGGCGCCGCGGCGTGGCGCCCCCCGCGCTACGAGGAGTCCCCCTCGACGCTCGCCGCTCGACGCTCGCCGCTCATGCGCCGAGCAGGAATGGGATGGCCTTCTTGATCCGCCGCCCCCACGCCGCCTCGTTGTGGGCCGCGCCGGCGGCGACCATCACGCGCAGCGTGTCGCCCTCCACGTAGCCCTTGCGCAGCAGCAGCTCGCGCAGGAGCCGCACGTTCTGGACGGTGCGCGCCCCCTCGCCGGTGCCGACGTCGAGCCAGACGCGCCCCGGCGGCGGCTCGGCGGCCTCGACCCACGGGAGGATCGCGCGCTTCCCGAACCAGAGCGCGGGGCTCATCACCCCGCACGCCCCGAACGCGTGCGGCTCGCGGAAGAAGGCGTAGAGCGACACCAGCCCGCCCATCGACGACCCGAGGACCCCGGTCGCCGCCGGCTCGGGGCGGGTGCGGAACTGCGCGTCGATCATCGGCTTGAGGGTGTGCAGCAGGAAGTCCACGTACAGGTCGGCGCTGCCGCCGCCGCCGACGCCCTCGTCGAAGAACGGAGCGTACTCGTCGAGCCGCGACCCGCCGGTGTTCGCCACCCCCACCACGATCGCCTCGTAGCCGAGGCGGGCCGCGGTCTGCATCGCCAGGTCGACGCGCCACGCCCCCGAGAACGACAGCTCGGGGTCGAACAGGTTCTGCCCGTCGTGCATGTACAGCACCGGGTACCGCCGGTCGCCGGCCGCGCCGTACGACGGCGGCAGGTACACGTACACGTCGCGCCGGTTGTGGAGCTGCGGGCTGCGCACGTCGCGCAGCACCGCCAGGCTCCCCGGGCGGAGCACGGCGCGGCGCCGGAGCGGCGCCCGCCGCGCCCGCCCCCCCGGCGCCCCCGGCGTGCCGCCTGGCGTCACCCGGCGTACAGCTGCAGGTCCGTCCCGATCGCGTCGGCCATCGCCCACAGCGTGTCCTTGTCGGGGTGCCGCACCGTGACGTAGCCGTCGCTGATGAGCGTCAGCACCCAGTCGCGCCGCGGCGCCCCCACCGGGAGCAGGTCGACGTTGACGATCGCGTCGCCGAACCGGCGCCTGAGCTCCTCCAGCCCGGCGACGTGGCGGATCCGCCCCTGCCCCTGCGCGCGCTTGAACACGTTCGCCACGTAGTACTTCCGCTCGACCGGCTGCGAGAACGTCCCCGCCACCTCGGCCTCGCCGTAGCCGGTGAACAGGTCGAGGTCGCCGTTGAAGTTCATCAGGTCGACCGTGCGCGCCCCCGGCGGCCGCGCCCCGATCTCGCCGAACACCACCTCGCCGTCGCTCTTGCGGTACCACTCCATGTGCGTGAAGCCGGTGCCGAAGTTCAGCGCCTTCAGCACGTCGTGCCCGAGCCGCACCCCGTCCCGCACCCACGGCGTGTCGATGTCGCGCAGCGACAGCGTCTGCGGCGAGATCCACTCGTTGGTGCGCGCGATGAGCGGGCGGGGGCGGTAGTAGCCGACGTGCTCGTACTGGATCGCGCCGTCGACGCAGATCGTGTCGTACGTGAACTCCTCGGCCTCGATGAACTCCTCGACGTTGACCTCGGGGACGTGCCCCATGCGCGACAGCGCCTGCTCCAGCTCGCGCGCGTCGTCGACGCGGAAGGTGTCCATCGAGCCGGCGCCGTCGATCGGCTTGACGATGGCCGGGTAGCCGACCGCCTCGACGGCCTCGCGCACCTGCTGCGCGGTGGAGGCGCGCCGGTGGTGCGGCACGCGCAGCCCGGCGGCGGCGACGGCCTGCTTCATCAGGTCCTTGTCGCGGAAGAGCTGCGACTGCTCGACGCCCATGCCGGGGACGCCGAGCGCCTCGCGGATGCGCGCGGCGAGGATGACCCCCGGCTCCCACAGGCAGATCACGCGGTCGAACGCCGACGGCCCGCCCGGCGCCCCCACCCACCGCCGCACCGCCTCGACCGTCCCCGCCTCGTCGCGCAGCGACGCCTGCAGGTAGCCGTGCAGGTGCCGCCGCGTCATCTCGGGGAGCTCGTGCGCGGCGACGTCGCTCAGCCCGTACACCTGCGCCCCGGCGCGCGACAGGCCGCGCACGAAGAGGGGCATTTCGTCGGGGTAGCCTGGGGCCAGGAACAGGACGGTAGTCATTTAGGGCTCGGGGACGGCGGGAGTCGTGACGGCGGGAGTCTTCACGGCGGGAGTCGCGACGGCGCACTGCGTGGTCACGACTCCCGCTCTCGCGACTCCCGCCGTGACGACTCCCGCTCTCGTGGTTCGGGTTCTAGGCGAGCTCGACTCGAACGGTTTCGACGATCTCCTTCAACGCCGCCCGCACCGCCGCCGTCTCCGGGTGCCGCACCAGCACCCAGCCGTCCCCCTCGTACGTCGGGCGCGGGGCGGCGCCGACGGTGGGGAGCTGCCAGTCGGTGGCGAGGCGCTTGGTGGCGTCGGAGAGGCGGTCGAGCCCGTGCACGCCGCGGACCCGCCCGGCGCGGTCGCCCTGGCCGCGCAGGTAGGCGATCCCGGCGGCGTACTTCCGCTCCGGGGGGGTGAACGTGCCGAACACCATCAGCTCCGCCCACGTGCGCACGAAGTCGGTGTCGGTGGCGCGCGAGACGAGCGTCGTGATCTGCGCCCCCGGCGGGCGTGCGCCCACCTCGCCGATCGCCACCGTCCCGTCGCGCCGCCGGAACCACTCCATGTGCGAGAGCCCGGTCGTCATCCCGAGCGCCCGGAGCGCGTCGGCGCCCACGGCGCGGATGTCGTCGTAGGCGGGGTCGTCGACCTCGCGCGGCAGCACGACGCACCACTGGATCCACGGCTGGCGCAGCACCTCGAGCGGGTTGGGCTCGTAGTGCGTGAGCGAGTGCCAGAGCGCGCGCCCGCCCACCGAGATCGTCTCCAGCGAGTGCTCGTCGCCGACCACGAACTCCTCCAGCAGCACCGGGCGGTCGCGCGCCGGCGGCGCGGCGTGCAGCGCGGCGTCGAGCTCGCGCGCGTCGTTGGCGCGGAAGGTCGCCACCGAGCCGGCCCCCTCGGGCGGCTTGACCACCAGCGGGTAGCCGACCGCGTCGGCGAACGCGTGCGCCTCGGCGAACGAGCCGGCGAGCCCGTGGCGCGCGCACGGCAGCCCGGCGGCGCGCAGCACGCGCTTCATGCGCGCCTTGTCGCGGAAGTTGCGCGCGGCCTCGCTCGAGATCCCCGGGAGCCCGAGGCGCTCGCGCTCCTCCGCCAGCGGCACCTGCAGCTGCTCGTAGGCGCCGAACAGCGCGTCGGGGCGCCCGAGCTGCCGCGTCAGCCCCTCGACGCCCCAGCGCAGCTGCTCCGGGTTGCACACGTCGTCGACCCGCCAGTGCGCGTGCATCGCCTGCCGCGTCGCCTCGCCGGCCTGCTCGGCGGGCTCCTGCGTGACGACGCCGAGGCGGACGCCGGGGAGCGACCCGATCGCCTGCACCATGCGGGACGCGGACTCCGACAGCAGGGGTGCGGCGAACAGGACCGTGGGCACGAGCGCGTGGGGTGGGGGGCGCGGCCAATGTACCACTGCCGGGTGCGCGGCGGCGACCGACCGGGATCGCTGCGCGGCTGCGCGGCTGCGGCACTGCGCGAGAGTCGTTCCGGCGCAGCCGCGCAGCGGCTCAGTCCGCCTCGCCCAGCCACGCCGGCGTCGAGAAGCCGAGGCGCCACGCCAGCGCCCCCAGCTGCTCGCGTCCCTCGAGCCCGACCACGCCGCGCACGCGGGCCAGCATCGTCTGCGCGTCGGCCGGCACGCCGCGCCCCAGCGACTCGACGAGGTCAGCCAGCCCGTGCACCCGCGCCTGCGCCGCCGGCGACCGGTCGAGCGCCAGCCGCTGCACCGCGCGCACCAGCGCCGACTCGACCAGCTCGGCGAGCGACGCCTCCCCCGCCGCCAGCAGCGCCCGCTCGTCGGCGTCGAGCAGCCGGTGCACCACCGCGCGGCGGAGCGCCAGCTCGACCGCGCGCCGCGCCCGCTCGGGGACGTCGGCCAGCTTCACCGCGACCGCGAGCCCGTGCGGGATCCCGCGCACCTCCAGCGCGTGCCCCCCCTCGGGGCGCACGAGGATCGTGATCGCGCGCGGGTCGACGTCGGCCATGCGGAAGGGCGCGCCGGCCGCGGGCTCGTCGCCGCGCGCCGCCGCCGGCGACCCGGCGGGGCCGGGCACGTCCACGCGCACCGCGAAGCGCGCCGGCGCCCCCAGCCGGCGGTCGGCGGCGACGAGGCGCGTCTCGCCGTCGGGGTGCTCCTCCTCGATCAGCACGCGCCAGGCGTCGGGGACCGCGGCCTCGCCGGCCACGCCGACCGCGCGCACCGCCGCCCACCCGGCGGCGACGCGCACCGGCGCCGGC
>NZ_JARGEK010000107.1 GCF_029211165.1 Roseisolibacter sp. H3M3-2 | reverse complement strand
GTCGCGTCGCCGCCGGGCGGCCCGCCGCCGGCGCCGCGGCGGCCGGCCGGGACGGCGCCGAGCGCGAGGAGGGCCGCCAGGGGGGGGGCGCGGCGGGCGGGGCGGGGCGGCGGCAGGGGACGGCGGTGCTGCGGGGGGAGACTCACATATACACCACCGCCTGCCCCCCGGCACGGGGGGGCAGGCGATGACGGGTCGTGCGGCGGTCGCCCGGGCTCAGTACCCCGCGTTCTGCACGAGCTGCGGGTTGTTCTGGATCTGGGTGGCCGGGATCGGGAAGAGGACCCGGTACGCCTCCGAGGCGTTCTTGAACTGGCGCGCCGCCGTGAAGCCGCCGAGGCGGATCATGTCCTGGCGCCGCTTCGCCTCGCCGGCGAACTCGTAGAGGCGCTCGCGCAGGATGGCGTCGCGCGTCTGCGCCTGCGTGAGGCTCGCCGCCAGCGGCTGGTCCGGCTCGAAGGCGCGGGCGCGGATCTGGTTGAGGATCGTGATCGCCTCCGCCGTCCGCCCGAGCTCGTTCAGCGCCTCCGCCTTGATCATGTACATCTCGGCCAGGCGGAAGTACGGGAAGTCGTGCGGGTGCGAGTCGCCGTCCGGCGCCTGGAGGAACGGGGAGAACTTGTTGAGGCGCGGCCCCTCGCCCTCGCCGGCGCGCGTGATGTCGCCGATCGTCTCGGTGAAGACGAGCGGGGCGCCCGCGCGGTCGGTGGTCGGCTGGCCGGTGGCGAAGCTGACCTGCGGGCCGGCGAGCCACACGCCGCGGCGCACGTCGGCCGCGTTGTACGACCGGTAGGTCTCGGCGATGGTCGCGAAGCCGTTCCACGGGCCGCCGCCGACGCCGTGCTGGTTGTAGTGCAGCGACCGCTGCGGGAACGAGTTCCCGAGCCCCGGCGACTCCGAGTTGTTGATGACGAAGATCAGCTCCGGGGAGCTGGAGTTCGACGCCGTGAAGTTCGCGCGGTAGTCGGAGTTCAGCGAGTAGACGCCCGAGTTGATGACGCGGTCGGCGGCGTCGATCGCGTTCTGCCAGCGCTGGGCGGCCGGCTGCAGCCCGGCGGCCGTCACCGTGCCCTGGAAGACGCGGGCGTTGAGGTACATGTTCGCCAGGATCGCGTTGGCGACGTGGCGGTTGACGCGGCCGTACGCCGAGGCGCGCTCCGGCAGCACCGTGCGCGCGGCGTTGAGCTCGTTCTCGATGAAGCGGAAGAGCGAGTCGCGCGACACGCGCGGGCGCGCCTCGACCTCGGTCGAGGTCACGAGCGGCACGCCGCCGAACATGTCCATCAGGACGTAGTAGAACCACGCGCGCAGCGTGCGCAGCTCGGCGAGGTTCTGGTCCTTGGTCGGGCTGGTGCTGGTCTCGACGACGCTGATCATCAGGTTCGCCTTGGCGACGCCCGAGAACATGTCGTTCCAGAGGCCGTTCATGTCGTCGAGCGCCGAGCCGGAGTTGGCGCCCCACGTGTGGCGGTAGATCTCGATCCAGCGGCCGTTGTCGAACCAGTCGGAGCCGCGGGTGGGGACGATCTGCTCGTCCGTCGTGATCTCGCTCAGGTTGTAGTACGCCCACTGGGTGCGGCGCAGCTGCGCGTACACCGAGGCCGAGCCGGCGAGGATCTCCTCGTCCGTCTTGAAGGCGTTCTGCGGGGTGAGCGCGTCGCGCGGGGTCTCGGTCAGGTCCGTGCACCCCTGCACGGCCCCGAGGCTCCCCGCGAACAGCAGCGCGCCCAGGGCGCGCCGGCGGAGGGACTGCGGCATGGAGGTCGGCATAAGCTCCGGTAATGCGGGTTCCGAGGGCGGGACGGGTCGGTCGGGGCGGACCGGGGGGCGCCGCGCGGGCGCCCCGCCGATCCCGCCTCGTCAGAACTGAATGCGGGCGCCGGCCGTGAAGGTCCGGGCGCGCGGGTACGCCAGGTAGTCGATGCCGCGCGAGGCCGAGCCCGTCACGCCGTCGCCGGCGCGCACGAACACCTCCGGGTCGTAGCCGTCGTAGCCCGTGAACAGGAGGAGGTTGTCGCCCGACACGTACAGGCGGGCGTCGCGCCCGGCGACGTTCAGCCGGTAGCCGAGCGTCACGTTCTGCAGGCGCACGAACGACCCGTTCTCGATCCAGCGCGAGGAGTAGATCGCCGGCTCCAGGAAGGCGTCCTGCTGCTCGAGCGCCGACGCCAGGAAGTTGCGCCCCTGCGCCGCGTTGGCCGTCGTCGAGTAGACCAGCGCCGTGTTGTTGAACACGTCGGCGCCGAACTCGCCGCGCCACAGCCAGCTCGCGTCGAACTTGTTCCAGGTCAGGTTGCTGCGGAAGCCGAGGCTGAAGTCGGGGTTCGCGTCCCCGATGATCGCCTCGTCGTCGCCCGTCGGCGCCGTCGTCTGGCCGTTCACGCAGTCCGACCCGCTGCGGCTGCAGGCGAAGACCTGCTTGTTCTGCGCGTTGAAGCCGACGAAGCGCGGGCCCCAGAAGGTGCCGATCGGCTGCCCGGGGATGAGGCGCTGGGCGAACCGCCCCGACTGCCCCTGCCCGCTGACCGTGCCGATGTTGGCCAGGAACTCGCGGCCGAGGCCCAGCTCGACGACCTCGTTGCGGTTCACGTTGAACACGAGCCCCGACGTCAGCGTGCGCGCGGCGCCCTCGAGGATGTTCGCGTCGAGGCTCAGCTCGACGCCGCGGTTGCGCACCTTGCCGATGTTCTCGACGCGGTTGGCGACGACGGCGGGCTGCGCCACCGGCACGTCGAGCAGCAGGTCCTTGGTGTCCTTCTGGTAGAAGTCGAGGACGCCCGTGAACCGGTTGTTCGAGAAGCCGTAGTCGAGGCCGATGTTCAGCTGCTCCGACGTCTCCCACTTGAGGTCCGGGTTCGCGACCTGCGTCGCCGCGAAGCCGTTGATCAGGACGCTCCCGAACGGGTAGCGCGCGTCGTTGTTGGAGCGGAAGAGCAGCTGCGTGCCGTACGGGCGCACCGCCTGGTTCCCCTGGCGGCCGAAGCCGGCGCGGAGCGACAGCGTCGAGAACGGCCCGTCCTTCAGGAACTCCTCCTCGCTCAGGCGCCACGACGCCGAGACGGCGGGGAAGAGCGACCACTTGTTCCCCTCGGCGAGGCGCGACGACCCGTCGTAGCGCAGCACGCCGGTGAGGAAGTACTTGTTGCGGAAGCCGTAGTTCGCGCGGCCGAAGAACGAGACCAGCCGGCTCTCCTCGATGTACGACGTCGGCGGCGGCGAGCTGGCCTGCGTGCCGGCGCCCAGGTTGTCGAACCGGAAGGCGTCGGTGCGGAACCCGCGCGCCTCGGCCTCGAAGCCGCGGTTGTCGAACTCGGAGAACTCGTAGCCGCCGAGCACCTCGAGGTCGCTGTTGTCGCTGAACTGCGGCGCGTAGGTCAGCAGCCCCTGGAAGTTCACGTTCTGCAGCGACCGCTCGGCCTGGCGCGCGCGCCCGCCCGTCGACGCGCCCACGGGGCTCGCCAGCGGGAAGTACGTCTGGCGGACCGAGTTCGAGTAGTCGATGCCGACCGTCGTGCGTGCCGTCAGGCTCGGGAGCAGCGCGTACGACGCGTTGATGTTGCCGAGGACGCGGTTCTCGGGGGCGACGTCGGTGATCTGGCGCGCCAGCGCCACCGGGTTGCGCACCGACTGCGCGCCCGTGCCCACCTCGTAGTACGTGCCGCCCTGCGCGAACACCGGCTGCGTCGGGTTGAACACCGCGACGTTCGTGAACACGCCGCCGTCGAAGCCGGCCGTGTTGTCGAAGGGCAGGTACTTGTTGTTGACGCGCGACGCCGTGAGGTTGACGCCCGTCTGCAGCTTGCCCTGGAACGCCTGCGTCGTGGCGTTGATGCGCCCCTGGTAGCGCGCCAGCCCGTTGGCGATGACCACGCCCTGCTGGTCGAAGTAGTTCAGCGCCGCGCGGTACTGCGTCGTCTGCGACCCGCCGGAGAACGACAGGTTGTGGTTCTGCGTGTAGCCGACGCGCGTGACCTCGTCCTCCCAGTCGGTGTTCGCCGAGCCGAGGCTGGAGCGGGCCGTCGCCGGGAGCGCGCCGCTCGAGATCTGCTGCTCGACGAAGTTCCGGTACTCGTTGCCGTTCAGGAAGTCGAGCGTGCGGGCCGCCGTGGCGGCGCCGAAGTACGTCTCGTACTCGACCTGCGACGCGCCGGCCTGCCCGCGCTTGGTCTCGATGAGCACCACGCCGTTGGCGCCGCGGCTGCCGTAGATCGCCGTCGCCGACGCGTCCTTGAGGACGGTGATCGACTGGATGTCGTTCGGGTTGAGCGAGTTCAGCGGGCTGCGCGAGAGCGACGCCGAGTTGCCGATCGCCAGCCCGCTGGCCACCGCGTTGTCGTTCTGCAGCGGCACGCCGTCGATGACGTAGAGCGGCTCGTTGCTGGCGGTGATCGAGGTGCCGCCGCGGACGCGGATCTGCGCGCCGCCGCCCGGCTCGCCGTTGTTGGCGGTGATGTTGACGCCCGCCACGCGGGCCGTCAGGAGCTGGTTGGCGTTCTGGATCACGCCGACGTTCGCCTGCTCGGCCTGCACGGTCGCGACCGACCCGGTCACCGCCTCGCGGCGCTGCGTGCCGTAGCCGACGACCACCACCTCGGTCAGCGCGGTGGCGACCGAGGAGAGGTTGACGGTGATCGTCGCCGTCGCCCCGGGGTTGACGGTGACCGGCACCTCCTTGGAGGCGTAGCCGATGCGCGCGACCCGGACGCGCTGGGCGCCGGCGGGGACGTTCGCCAGGGTGAAGCCGCCGTCGTTCCGCGACAGCGCGCCGAGCTGCGTCCCGACGACGGAGACCGTCACGTTCGAGAGCGGCTGCTGCGCGGTCGAGTCGACGACCCGGCCGGTGATCGTCCCCGTCGAGGCCTGTGCGCCGAGCGCGCCGGCCCACACGAGACCGCCGACGAGCACGGGCACGAAGCCACGAGCCACTGCTGCCATACGTCTGTCCTCCAGGGAGGCGGTGGAGTCTGGACTCCCCGCGCGCCCCGGCGGTCGGGGGACGCGAGGGGCCGGCAGACGGCCGGCCAGCCGTCGATCCGGCGGGACGCGTCCGGGGGGACGCGTCGGGCGCTACTCCCGAGCGGCGCGCCTGGCGGCATGGAGGACGGCCCCCCTCGCGGGCGACCGGCTACCGTACGTCTCCACCCCACCCGTCGTCCGTCGGCCCTGCGTGCGACTGCGCGTGCGACTCCTCGTGCGACTGCCGTACAAAAGCGCCGAACAAAAGCGGGCGAGGCCGCCCCGCTGCACCATCGGCCGCGCTCCCTGCCCTCCAGGGCCGCGCGGCTTGCATCACTCCCTGTGCTGTAGTGCGGGACCTACCACTCCCCGACGTGGACCCCGCCGCCGCCCGCGCCGTCACGCCGAACGGGGTTCGGGCGCGCGGTCGCACGGCGGGGCAGCGCCCTGGCTCCATGGCCAGTCCGCGCGCGGCCAGATATTCTCCCGCGCGCCACGATTGTCAAGGTCGTGTACGGAATCCGCGACGCCACCGCCCGCCGCATGCGCCGTCCGCTCCTCGCCCTCCTCCCCGCCCTCGCGCTCCTCGCGAGCCCGGCGGCCCCCGCCGGCGCCCAGCGCCAGACGCGCGCGCCGCTCCTGACGTTCCCCGAGCCGGGGCTCGACGACACCGCCGCCTACCGCGGCTACCGCACCCGCCTCTGGCAGGACGCGGCCGGCAACACCCTCCAGGTCTACCTCGACGGCCGCGAGGGGCGGGTCGTCCACCTGTGGGCCGACGCCGAGAACGAGAGCCTGGGGCTCTCGGCGCGCGACGCCGGGGACCGGCCGGCCGCCCTCCGCTGGGACGGGGCCACGGCCACCGTCACCCGCGCCGGCGCCGCCCGCTCGGTCGAGTACCGCGTCGCCGCCGACCTCCCCGAGCTCCGCCTCGGCTGGTTCCTCCTCGGCTCGATGCGCGTCGAGCGCGACTTCCAGTACTGGAAGAAGCACCGCGCCCCGTTCACCGACCCGCCCTTCCGGCTGGAGGAGGAGGAGCGCCTGTTCGCCGCCCTCGACCGGCTGCCGGCCGGGACGCGCCGCGCCCACCTCGCCCCGCTGGGCGTGGCCGACGTGGCGGCGCTGCGGCAGCGCGTCGAGCCCGTGGTCACGGCGGGGCCGGAGGGGGCGCGGTGGGTCGCCCGCGTCGTGCGGCGCACCCTCGACGGGCGCGACTCGCTGATGCTGGAGGTCGTGACCGACCCCGCCCGCGTCGAGGCGTCGCGGCAGGGGGCGGCGGTGGCGCTGCGCGCGCGCGACGGACGCACCGTCCCCCTCACCCTCCGCGTCACGACCACCGGCGCCGCGCTGACGCCGCTCACGCGGGCCGAGATCTTCACCCCGGCGTTCACCGCCTTCGCCGCCCAGCAGGCGCGGCTGCCGGGGGAGGCGGCGCGGCTGCGCGCGCGGCGCACCGAGCGGCAGATGCGCGGCGTCGAGGCGCTGGCCTCGCGCGACAAGCTGATGGCGGGGCTCCCGACCTACGCCACCTACTTCGGGCGCGACCAGCTCGTCTCGGCGCTCATGATGCGCCCGATCTGGAAGGAGGCGGTGCCGGCGGCGGTCATCGCCAGCGTGCTGCGCAAGCTCTCCCCCGACGGGGAGGTGAGCCACGAGGAGGCGCTCGGCGGCCAGGCGGTGCGCGAGGCGGCCGCCGAGTACGCCGCGCTGGTGGACAGCGCGCTCGGCGCCGGCGCGGCCGGGAGCGCGCGGAGCGACTCGCTGCTCGCCCGCGCCGCCGCGGTGCTGCGCGACCACCGCCGGGTGCGCGAGAACTACCACATGATCGACGACGAGCTGCAGCTGCCGGTGCTGGCGGCGCGCTGGCTCGCCGACTCGACGATCCCGGCGGCGCGCCGCCGCGCGTTCCTGGCCGACAGCGCCGACGGTGGCGGGTCGCGCGCCGCCCGCCTGCTGCGCGAGCTGGCGCTGGTGGCGCGCATGACCGCGCCCTACGCCGCGCGCCCCGAGCCCGCGAACCTCGTCGGCTTCGCGCGGCGCGACGCCACGCGCTGGGGGGCGCTCAGCTGGCGCGACAGCGGCGTCGGGTACGCCAACGGGCGCTACGCGATGGACGTCAACGCGATCTGGGCGCCGCACGCGCTGGAGGCGGTGGCGACGATCCTCGACGCGATGGGGCGGCTCGGCTTCGCGCGCGACTCGCTGCTGCGCGCCTCCCCCGCCCTCGCGGCCGGCACGCCGCTCGGCGACTGGGCGCGCGACCCGGGGGCGCTGCGCGCCGCCGCCGAGACGTGGTGGGGGGCGTCGCGCCACTTCCTGGTGTCGCTGCCGGCCGACACGGTGCGGGCGCGCGTCGCCGCGCGGCTGGTGGCGATGCCCGAGGCCGAGCGCGCGCACTGGCGCGGCGTGCACGCGCGCCCCGGCGCCGACCGCGCGCCGCTCGAGTTCCTCGCGCTGTCGCTCGACGAGCAGGGGCGCCCGATCGGCGTCGCCAACTCCGACCCGTCGACGCGGCTCTTCCTCGGCGAGTCGCTGCTGCGGCGCGGCGCCCCCGACCCGGCGGCGCGGGCGGCGGTGCTGCGCGACGTGCGCCTGTTCGCGCGCGCCTACCCCGTCGGGCTGCTGGTGGGGGGCGTCGGCCCGGTGGTGGCCAACGACGCGTACGCGCCGCCGCCGGTGTGGGCGATGTTCGAGGACCTCTACCACAGCCCGCGCGCGGTGTGGGGGCGCGAGGTGAACCTGTTCCTGCTGGGCGTCGCGCACCACGTGCGGCTGGCCGGCGGGCCGTCGCCGCGCGACGCGGCCTCGCGCGCGTACGTGCGCGAGCTGCTCGACGCCGCGGCGGCGGTCGAGCGCGCGGTCGAGGCGTCGGGCTTCCACAGCGAGCTGTGGAGCTACGACTTCCCGGGCGGGCGGCTGACGCCGGTGCGCTACGGCTCGGGCGCCGACGTCCAGCTCTGGAGCACGACCGACCTGGCGGTGCGCTACGCGCTCCGCGGCCTGCTGCGGTAGACCGCAGCGACGGCGCGGCTCGCTGGTACGCCCCCTGCGCTGCACGGCGGCGTCTCGGGCGCGCGGGACGGCGGGGCGGTCGGGGTGGGCGCGCACGGACACCAACTCCTCGCGCCCTCCGTGCGCCCTCCCGTCGAGACGGCCCGCGGGCCCGCGCTCCGCGCGCGCGACCTGCTCCTCGTGCTGCCGCTGCTGGCGCTGCTCGCCGCGTGGGCGGCGCCGCCGCGCCGCGTGCTGCGCGTGTGCGCGGACCCGAACAACCTCCCCTTCTCCAACCGGAAGGAGGAGGGGTTCGAGAACCGGCTCGCGGAGCTGGTGGCGCGCGAGCTGGGCGCGCGGGTGGAGTACACGTGGTGGGCGCAGCGGCGCGGCTTCTTCCGCGAGACGCTGAACGCGCGGCAGTGCGACCTCGTCCCCGGCGTGCCGACGGCGCTGGAGATGGTGCGGCCGACGCGCCCGTACTACCGCTCGTCGTACGTCTTCGTGCAGCGGCGCGACGCGCGCGCGCCGGTGCGCTCGCTCGACGACCCGGCGCTGGCGTCGCTGCGCGTCGGCGTGCACCTGGTGGGCGACGACTACGCCAGCACGCCCCCCGCGCAGGCGCTGGCGGCGCGCGGGCTGGGGCGCAACCTCGTCGGCTTCACCGTCTACGGCGACTACGCGCAGCCCGACCCGCCGGCGCGCCTGGTCGAGGCGGTGGCCGACGGGCGCGTCGACGTCGCGATCGTGTGGGGGCCGCTGGCCGGCTACTTCGCGCGCCGGCAGCGCGTGCCGCTCGCCGTGACGCCGGTGACGCCGCAGCTCGACCCGCGCTCGACGCCGCAGGCGTTCGACGTGTCGATGGGGGTGCGCCGCGCCGACGCCGCCTTCGCCGACACGGTGAACGCCGTGCTGGCGCGCCGGCGCGCCGCCGTGGACTCGATCCTCGACGCGTACGGGGTGCCGCGGGTGGCGCGCCCGCCCGGCGCGCGCGGGGGGCGTCGGTGAGCGTCGCGCGCCGGGCGCGCGGCCTCGCGGCCGCGCCGCTGCTGCTCGCCGGCTGCTCGCTCAACCGCTTCCAGAGTGCGCTCGATCCCGCGGGGACGCAGGCGTCGCGCATCGAGCGGCTGTGGTGGCTGGCGCCGGCGCTGGCCGCCCCGGCGTACCCGCTCACGATGGCCGCGCTGGCGGTCGCGACCGGGCGGCGCGGGCGCGCCCCCGCGCTGCCGCGCGTCGAGCCGTCGCCGGCAGCGGAGCGGCGCGCCACGCGCTGGGTGGCGGCGGCCACCGGCGCGACGGTCGTGGTGCTGTTCGTCTTCCTGGCGGCCGACCTGTTCACCGGGCGGGCGCTCCTGGCGCTCGGGCGCGGCGGCGACCGGCCGCTGCACGTGCGGGTGACCGGCGTGCAGTGGTGGTGGCGCGTCGAGTACCGCGACCCCGCGCCCGGGCGGTCGATGACCACCGCCAACGAGCTGCGCATCCCCGTCGGGCGACCCGTGGTGCTGGAGCTGGAGACGGAGGACGTGATCCACTCGTTCTGGGTGCCGGCGCTGCACGGGAAGCGCGACCACGTCCCGGGGCGGCACAACACGCTGACGCTGCGCGCCGACCGGCCGGGGGTCTACCGCGGCCAGTGCGCGGAGTACTGCGGGCTGCAGCACGCCAAGATGGGGATCGACGTGGTGGCGATGCCGCCGCGCGCGTTCGACGCCTGGTACGCGGGGCAGCTGGCCGACGCCGCGCCGCCGGCCGACTCGCTGCGCGCCGAGGGGATGCGCGCGTTCCTGAGCGGGCCGTGCGCCGCGTGCCACGCGGTGCGCGGGACGCCGGCGTCGGCGCAGTCGGGGCCCGACCTCACGCACGTGGCGTCGCGGCGGTCGCTGGCCGCGGGGACGCTCCCCAACACGCGCGGGCACCTGGCCGGCTGGATCGTGGACCCGCAGTCGCTCAAGCCCGGGACGTACATGCCGCCCAACGACCTGCCGGCGCCGGCGCTGCGCGCGCTGCTCGCCTACGTGGAGGGGCTGCGGTGACGGCCGTCGCCGAGGCGCCCGCCGACGCGGGGGCGACGCGCGCGCCCACGGAGCGCGAGCGGCTGGAGCGCACGTGGGCCGACCCGCCGGGGCTGTGGGGGTGGCTGACGACGGTCGACCACAAGCGCATCGCGGCGCGCTACGTCGTGACCGCGTTCGTGTTCTTCGCGCTCGGCGGGATCGACGCGCTGGTCATGCGCACGCAGCTGGCGGTGCCCGAGGGGCGGGTCGTGGACCCCGACCGGTACGCGCAGCTGTTCACGGTGCACGGGACGAACATGATGTTCCTGTTCGCCGTGCCGGTGATGCTGGCGGTGGGGCTGTACATGGTCCCGCTGATGGTCGGCGCGCGCAACGTCGCCTTCCCGCGGCTCAACGCGCTGGGCTACTGGGCGTACCTCGCCGGCGGGACGCTGCTCTGGGCGTCGCTGCTGCTGAACACGGGGCCGGACCAGGGGTGGTTCAGCTACGTCCCGCTCGCGCTGTCGGAGTACTCCCCCGGCAAGCGGGTGGACGTGTGGGCGCAGATGATCACCTTCACGGAGATCTCGGGGCTCATCAGCGCGGTCGAGATCGTGGTGACGGTCCTCAAGTGCCGCGCGCCGGGGATGACGCTGGCGCGGATGCCGATCTTCGTGTGGGCGATGTTCGTCACCGCGATGATGGTGCTGCCGTCGCTGGCGGTCATCGCCACCGCCAGCCAGATGCTGGCGATGGACCGGCTGGTCGACACGCACTTCTTCGACGTCGACCGCGGCGGCGACGCGATCCTCTGGCAGCACCTGTTCTGGTGGTTCGGCCACCCCGAGGTCTACATCGTCTTCCTGCCGGGGACGGGGTTCGTGTCGGCGGTGCTGCCGGCGTTCACGCGGCGCCAGGTGTTCGGCTATCCCGCCGTCGTGATGGCCACCATCGCCACCGGGTTCCTCGGCTTCGGCGTGTGGGTGCACCACATGTTCGTAAGCGGGGTGCTGCACCAGGCGGGGAGCTTCTTCACCGCCGCGAGCGTGCTGATCACGATCCCGACGGCGGTGCAGATCTTCTGCTGGATCGCGACGATCTGGACCGGGCGCCCGCGCTTCGGCGTGCCGTTCCTGTTCGTGCTCGGCTTCTTCGCCACGTTCATCGTCGGCGGGCTGACCGGGGTGATGCTGGCGTCGATCCCGCTCGACCAGCAGGTCCACGACAGCTACTTCGTGGTCGCCCACCTGCACTACGTCCTGCTGGGCGGCGGCGTCTTCCCGCTGTTCGCGGCCGTCTACTACTGGTTCCCCAAGTGGACCGGCCGGATGCTCGGCGAGCGGCTGGGGAAGGCGCACTTCTGGCTGTGGTTCGTGGGCGTGCAGCTCACCTTCTTCCCGATGCACCTGCTCGGCCTCGCCGGGATGCCGCGGCGGGTCTACACCTACCTCGACGGGCTGGGGTGGAACGGGCTCAACGCGACCGCGACCGTGGGCGCGTGGGTGCTGGCGCTGAGCGTGGCCGCGTTCGCGTTCAACGTCGTCCACGCGCTGCGCCGCGGCGCGCGCGCCGACGCCGACCCGTGGGGGGCCGACACGCTGGAGTGGGCGACGCCGTCGCCGCCGCCGCCGTACAACTTCGAGCGGCCGCCGGTGGTCCAGGGGCGCGCCGCGCTCTGGTCGCGCACCCCCGACGCGCCGGTCGTCGTCGGGCTGTCCACCGAGCGGCGCGAGATCCTCGTCACGACGGCGTACGACGCGGAGCCCGACCACCGGCACCGCGACCCCGACCCGTCGATCTGGCCGTTCGTCACGGCGCTCTCGGTGTCGGTGTTCTTCGTCGCGCTGATGTTCACGCCGTGGGCGGTGGTGTCCGGCTCGGCGCTGCTGCTCCCGCCGCTGCTGGCGTGGGGGTGGCCCAAGCGGGAGCGGGCGACGTGAGCGCGCCGGCGCGCCCCGCCGAGCCGCTGACGATCGACGTGTCGGTGCTCCCCGACGCGGCGTTCGGGCACCGCGGGCTCACCTGGTGGGCGACGGTGGCCTTCATGGCCATCGAGGCGTCGACGCTGCTCGCCTGCCTGGGCGCGCTGGTCTACCTGCGCACCAACACGACGCAGTGGCCGCCGGCTCCGTACGCGCCGCCCGACGTCGCCCCGTTCGCCGCGAACGTCGTCCTGCTGCTGGGGAAGCTGTGGCCGTTCGGGCGCGCCGAGGCGGCGGCCAAGCGCCTCGACGAGGCGGGGGTGCGGCGGTGGATGCTGATCGGGACGCTGTGGGGGCTCGTGTGCGTCGTGCTGCGCGGCTTCGAGCTGGCCGCGCTCGACGTGCGGTGGGACGACGACGCGTACGGCTCGGCGGTGTGGGCGGTCTCGGTCGCGCACACCTCGCTGCTGGTCACCGACCTGCTCGAGAGCGCGGCGATCACGGCGATCTTCTTCCTCACGCACCCGCAGCCGCGCCACTTCTCCGACGTCGAGGACTCGGCGCTGTACGAGCGCTTCCTGTCGATCTCGTGGGCGGTGCTGGCGGCGGCGCTCGTCCTCGCCCCCCGGCTCCCGTGAGGGCGGCATGAGCGAGCGTCCCGCGGTCTACACCGACTGGCCGTCGCGCCGCGACGTCGCGCTGACGTTCGGCGTCGTCGCCGGCCCGCTGGCGCTGCTGGCGGCGCTGCACGCCCGCTACGCGCTGATCGGGGGGTGGGGGTGCGGGAGCGCGGCGGCGACGGCGCCGTCGAGCGCGGCGTCGGCGGCCGGGCTGCTGCTCTGCGTCGCCGCGGCGCTGGCCGCGCGCTCGCAGTGGCCCCCGGCGGCGCGCGGCGAGGACCCGGGCGACGGGGGCGGCCCCGAGGGGCGGACGCGGGTGCTGGCGGTGCTCGGCGTCGGGACCTCGGCGCTCTCGGCGCTGACCGTGGTCGCGATGTGGCTGCCGCAGCTGATCCTCGACCCGTGCCGCCGATGACCGCGCGCCGCCTCCTCCTGCTCGCCCTCCTGCCGCTCGGCGCGTGCACGCCCGACCGCGCGCGCGAGGAGACGGCCGCGCGCCTCACGCGCGGCGGGAACCCGGAGACGGGGAAGGCGCTGATCCGCCAGTACGGGTGCGGCTCCTGCCACGTGATCCCGGGGATCCCCGGCGCGACCGGCGGCGTGGGGCCGGCGCTCGACCGCCTGCGGCAGCAGCCGTACGTCGCCGGCGTGACGCTGAACACCCCCGACCACCTGATGCGCTGGGTGCAGGACCCGCAGGCGGTCGACTCGCTGACGGCGATGCCCGACCTCGACGTGTCGCAGCGCGACGCGCGGCACATCGTGGCGTACCTGTACGCCGCGGGGCGCTGACGGTGGCGCCGGTCCCGCCGCCCGCGCTCGCGGCGCTCGCGCTGCTGCACCCCGGCGCGCCTCCGGCGCCGCACGACCTGCTCGCGTCGTGGGCGCCCTCCCCCGCCCTGGCGCTGGCGCTGGCGGCGCTGGCCGCGCTGTACGGGCTCGGGACGCGACGCGTGTGGGCGCGCGCCGGCGCCGGGCGCGGC
>NZ_JARGEK010000106.1 GCF_029211165.1 Roseisolibacter sp. H3M3-2 | reverse complement strand
GAGTTGAGACCACGATTTGTCTTCCTAAGACCGCTTGGCCTCCGACTTGGCGCCGCGGCGACGACCGGGACGACCGACGCCGCGGCGGCGGGCGCGCTGCCGTGGCGGCCGTACGACGCCGCCGTGCTCGCGGCGCTGCGCGACAGCGGCCGCGTGGTGCTGCTCGACTTCACCGCCGACTGGTGCCTCACCTGCAAGGTCAACGAGCGCGTCGCCCTCGCCTCGGAGGCGGTGCGCGCGTCGATCCGCGCGCACGACGTCGTGCTCCTGCGCGCCGACTGGACCACGCGCGACCCGGCCGTGACGCGCGCGCTCGCCGCGTTCGGCCGCAACAGCGTCCCGTTCGTGGTGCTCTACGGCCGCGACCGCGCCGCGGCGCCGGCGCTCCTCCCGACGCTGCTCACGCCGGGGATCGTCACCCGCGCGCTCGACGCCGCCGCCGTCCGGCCGGCGACGCTCTCCGCGGCCCCGGCGCGCTGACCGCGCCGCCGCGTCGCTCCCGCTCGTCCTCCGTCTCCCGCATCGAGGTCCGCATCATGTCTTCGCCGAAGCGCCCCCTGGGCAAGCGCCTCCTCGTCGGCCTCGGGGCCGCCGCCGGCGTCGTCGCCGCCGGGCTGGTGGTCGCCAACCTGACCGTCGGGCTGGCGCCCGGCGACCTGGCCGCGATGGCGCTCAACGCCGCGGGCGGCGGGGGGGCGCCGAGCGCGCCGCCGCCCGACCCGAGCGCGGCGCCGAAGGTCGGCGTCGCGGCGCCCGCGTTCACCGCGGTCGACACGCGCGGCGCCACCCACTCCCTCGACGACTACCGCGGCCGGTGGGTCGTGCTCGAGTGGTTCAACCACGAGTGCCCGTACTCCAAGAAGCACTACAAGCCCATCGACGGCGGCGCCGGCAACACGCAGGCGATGCAGCGCGACTACGCGAACCGCGTCGTCTGGCTGTCGGTGGTCTCGTCCGGGCCCGGGAGGCAGGGCTTCACCACGGCGGCCGAGGCGGACGCGCTGACGCGCGAGAAGGGGGCGGCGCCGGCCGCCGTCATCCGCGACACCGCCGGCACGCTCGGGCGGCTCTACGGCGCGCGGAACACGCCGCAGTACGCGATCATCGACCCCGAGGGGGTGCTGCGGTACTCGGGCGCGATCGACGACCGGCCGACCGCGAAGTTCAAGGACATCGCCGAGGCGACGAACTACGTCCGGTCCGCCCTGGACGCCGGTTTGACGGGCGCGCCCATCGCGGTCGCGCAGACGCAGCCGTATGGTTGCGACGTGAAGTACTGACCGGCCCGCGCACACCCACCCGGAACCCCGCATGGTCACCCGTCGCGACTTCCTCGGCATCACCCTCGGCGCGGGCGCGACGCTGGCGCTCACCCCCGAGCTGCTCCGCGCCCTCGGGCAGCCCGCGGGGAAGCTCCTCACGCGGGCCGTCCCCTCGACCGGCGAGATGCTGCCGGCCGTCGGGCTGTCGTTCTCCAACCACGTGTCGTGCGCGGACCCCGCGGCGCTGCGCGAGGTGTTCAGGGCGTTCGTCGACGGCGGGGGGCGGGTCCTCGACGCGCTGCACGGCAACGACCGGTCGGAGCAGTTCCACGCCACGCTCGCCAACGAGCTCGGGGTCCAGGAGAAGGTGTTCTGGACCGCGCGCGGGTTCGTCCCCGGCGGCCCGGCGGGGCCGCCCGCGCCGGGCGCCGCCACGGTGAACTCGCACATCGACACGCTGCTGGCGCGCACGAAGGCGCCGAAGCTGGACCTCGTCATGCTGCCGGCGACGGGCGACCCGACGTGGCTCGCCGCGCTCAAGGAGGAGAAGAAGGCGGGGCGCGTGCGCTACATCGGCGCGCAGACGATCGCGGTGAACTTCCAGGCCGCGCAGCTCGAGGCGCTCATGCGCAACGAGCCGCTCGACTTCATCGGCGTCGACTACGACGTGAGCAACCGCAAGGTCGAGGAGACGATCCTGCCGCTCGCGGCCGAGCGGAAGATCGGGGTGCTGGCGTTCTTCCCGTTCAACAACAACGGGGGGGCGAGCTGCGGCGGGATGGGGCGCAACCTCTTCGTGCGCGTCGGCGACCGGCCGGTCCCGGAGTGGGCCGCGGAGTTCGACGCGACGACGTGGGCGCAGTTCTTCCTCAAGTACGTGCTCGGCCACCCGGCCGTCACCGTCGCGCGCGTGGGCACCACGAAGGCGACGCACATGGCGGACAACCTGCGCGGCGGCGTCGGGCGGCTGCCGGACGAGGCGACGCGCCGGCGCATGGCGGCGTTCGTCGACGCGCTCCCCGCGCTGCCGCCGCTCCCGCAGAACCCAGCGGCGGCCCCCGGCATCGCGGTGTCGGCGGCGGTCCTCGACCGCTACGTCGGCGAGTACGCGCTGCCCTCGGGCAACGTCGTGAGCTTCCGCCGCGACGGCGCGCGGCTGCTCGTGAAGGCGGGGAGCAATCCCGAGCTCCCGCTGAACGCCCGCACGGAGACGCGCTTCCAGGACCCGCGCGGGCCGATCTTCGAGTTCCGGCTCGACGCCCAGGGCAGGGTCACGGGGGCGACGCTCGAGCAGCAGGGGCCGCAGGGCCCGCAGCGCGTCCAGCTCGAACGGAAGTAGCGACCCGACGCGGAGGCGGCGATGCGCGACCGTGCACGGTTCCACCCGGACGGCCCCGTGACGCGCACGTGCGCCGCCGTCGGCCTCGCGGCGCTGCTCTCCTGCGGCGGGGAGGAGCCGCCGCCCGTCGCGCCCCCGGGCGCGCCCCCGGTCGCGCCGCCCGCGCAGCAGGCGACGCCGATCACCGGCGCCGCCGTGCCGGGGATGGGGGCGTACGACGCGGTGATCCCGGAGCTGATGCGCAAGCACGGCATCCCGGGCGGCGCGGTCGCCGTGGTGCGCGACGGCCGGCTGCTCTACGCGCGCGGCTTCGGCTACGCGGACGTGGAGGGCAGGACGCCCGTGCAGCCCGACGCGCTGTTCCGCATCGCCAGCGTGTCCAAGCCGATCACCGCCGCCGCCGTCATGACGCTCGTCGAGGCGGGGCGGCTCGCGCTCGACGACCGCGTGGCGCCGTTCGTCGCGCACCTCGCTCCCGCGCCGGGGGCGGCCGTCGACCCGCGCTGGGAGCAGGTGACGGTCCGGCACCTGCTCACGCACACCGGCGGCTGGGACCGCGACCGGCCGAACGGCGGCTTCGACCCGATGTTCCGGCCGGCGATCGCCGCGGCCGCGGTGAACGCGCCCGCGCCGGCGTCCGCCGAGACGGTGATCCGCTACATGAAGGGGATGCCGCTGGACTTCGCGCCCGGCGAGCGGTACGCCTACTCGAACTTCGGCTACGCCATCCTCGGCCGCGTGATCGAGCGCGCGAGCGGCATGCCGTACGAGGAGTACGTGCGCGCCCGCGTGCTGCAGCCCGTGGGCGCCGTGCGCACGCGGCAGGGCCGGACGCGCATCGGCGACGCGCTCGCCGACGAGGTGCGGTACTACTTCCCCGGCATGGCGCTGAACGCGCCGCTGGTGCCGTCGGTCTTCGCGGCCGACGGCGCGGCGCCCGTGAACTACGGCGGCTTCCACGTCGAGGCGATGGACGCGCACGGCGGCTGGGTCTCGTCGGCCGTCGACCTCCTGCGCTTCGTGGCCGGCGTCGACGGCCGCGCCGGCCGCCCCGACATCCTCGGCGCCGCGACGGTCGCGGCGATGACCGGCACGGGCCCCGCGGTGTGCGCCGGCGGCGCGTGCTACTACGCGGCCGGATGGCTGGTGCGCCCGACCCAGGGCGACGCGAGCTGGTGGCACGGCGGGTCGCTCCCCGGCACCACGGCCCTCCTCGTGCGCTCGTACCACGGCTTTGCGTGGGTGGCGCTGTTCAACGCGCGCTCCGCGGGCGGCGCCTTCGACGGCGAGCTGGACGCCGCGCTGTGGAGCGCGCTCGCGCAGACGACGTCGTTCCCGACGCACGACCTGTTCTCGACCTTCCGCTGAGCCGCGCCGCCGCCGCGGCGCGGCGCGCGCTACTCGAGGTCGAACAGGAGGCGGTCCACCACGCCCTGGTAGCCGCGCGTGACCTTGACGCGCGCGCCGTCCTCGAGCCTCACGTGGCAGTCGCGGGGCGTCGGCTGCACGACCTCGCGGATGCGCTCGATGTTCACGATCGCCGACCGCGACAGCTGCACGAAGACCGCCGGGTCCAGCACCTTCGCCATCAGCGAGATCGGCCGGCGCACCAGGTGCGAGCGGCCGCCGGTCCAGAGGCGCACGTACTTGCGCTCGGCCTCGAAGCGGTCGATGGCCTCGACGCGGATGATCTCGGAGCGCTCGCCGTGCGGCACCGCGAGCCGGCGCAGGTACGTCCGCTCCCGGCCGTCGGCCGCGGGCGGGAGCGCGGCGCGCGCGCGGTCGCGGGCGGCGCCGCTCTCGCGCTCGATCGCCGCGACGACGCGGTCGACCGCCGCGTGCACGCGGCCCCCCTCGAACGGCTTGAGCAGGTAGTCCACCGCGTTCACGTCGAACGCGCGCACCGCGTACTCGTCGTACGCGGTGACGAAGACGACCAGCGGCGCCTCGTCCGCGGGGAGCGACGCGAGCACCTCGAAGCCGTTGAGCTCCGGCATCGACACGTCGAGGAACACCACGTCCGGGCTCGCGAGGCGGATCGCGTCCACCGCCTCGCGGCCGCTCCCCGCCTCCGCGGCGACCACGATGTCGTCGCGCTCGTCCAGGAAGCGCCGCAGCAGGCGGCGCGCCGGCGGCTCGTCGTCGGCGATGACGCAGCGGATCGGGTCAGGCATCCGGGGCGTCCTCGTCGTGGGCGGGGAGCCGCACGGTCACGCGCGCGCCGCCGTCCGGGCGGTTGCTCAGCGTCATCGCCCCGCGCCCGGCGGGCAGCGCGTGCACCCGCGCGCGCAGCGCGCCGAGGCCGACGCCGAGCGGCCGCGTGCCGTCGAGGATCCCCGCCGGGAACCCGGGCCCGTCGTCGCTGACGTCGATCTCCACCCCGCCCGCCGACTCGCGGACGGCCACGCGCACCCGCGTCGGCTCGGCGCGGTCGGCCATGCCGTGGACCACGGCGTTCTCGACGAGCGGCTGCAGCACGAACGGGAGGACGCGCACGTGCGGGCGCGCGGCGACGTCCAGGTCGTAGCCGAGCCGCTCCTCGAAGCGCATCTGCTGGAGGTCGAGGTAGTCGCGCGTGAACTGCACCTCCTGCTCGAGGCGCACGCGCTCGCCCCCCGCCTGGAGGCTCGTGCGCAGCAGCTGGCTCAGCGCGACCATCATCCGCCGCGCCCGCGGCACGTCGGTGTCCATGACCGACGAGATGCCGTGCAGCGCGTTGAAGAGGAAGTGCGGCTGCACCTTGGAGCGCAGCGCGGCCAGCTCCGCGCGCGTCAGCTCCGCCGACAGCCGCGCGGCGGTGCGCTCGCGGCGGACCGACAGCCGCCAGTTGTCCCACGCCAGCGTCCCGGCGACGAGCGCGCCGTACACCAGCACGTTCGTCGGCAGCGTGCCGAACGTGTGCTGCCCCACCTCCCCCCAGTACGGCAGGTGCGGGTTCGCGATCCCGACGACGACGCGCAGGCCGACGATGAGCAGGCTGTTCGAGACCAGGAACGCGGCGGCCACCGCGACGTGCGCCAGGACGGCGACGGCGACCCGCCTCCCCACCAGCCGGCGCGTCGCCGCCTGCACGGGGACGCTCAGGATCACCCACGAGAGCGCGGGGATCGCGCCGACCCAGTAGAGGCGCAGCAGCGGCGGCAGCGGCGGCCGTCCGCGCCCCGGCGCGCTCACCATCACCGCCGAGAACAGGTTGATCACGAAGTTGAGCGTCGCGATGACCGGGACGAGCGCGACGCGCAGCAGCACCGCGCGCAGGGCGGGGGGACCGAGTGCTGTTCCGCGCATCGCGTCACGGGTGGGAGGGGAGGCCGGCCGGGCATAGATGCCGCGCGACGATGGGGGCCGCAATCCCGACGTGCGGCGCGGCCGCGGCGTCGCGCGGCGCGCGAACGACTCGTACCGGCCCACGGCACGTTGATGTCGTGAAACGGCCAATCCGGTCCCCGTTCCTTGCTGATGTATCCATTCGACGTCATGGTGCGTGGGCGGGCGCCGGAGCGGCCGACTCTCCCCATCGACGCACAGCATGCTGACGAAGCACACGATCCGTACGTTCGCGGCGCTGGCCGCGTCCCTCGTCCTCGTCGCGTGCGGCGGCGGCGGCGGCGACCCGACGGGGAGCGCGACCGCGACGGTGGCCGGCGTGGTGAAGGACGCCGCCGGCGCCGTCATCGCCGGCGCCTCCGTGTCGGTCGGCGCCCTCACCGCCACCACCGGCGCCGACGGCCGCTTCGCGCTCCCCGGCGTCCCCGTCGGCAGCGCCCTCGTCGTCGCCAGCGCGCCCGACTTCGACCCGCGCTCCCAGACCGTCACCCTGGTCGCCGGGAGCAACACGCTCGACGTCGTCCTCGCCCCCGCCGACAAGGGCGAGTGGGGGACGAAGGCCAACCTGCTGGCCAACAACTCCGAGTACGCGCTCGCCGAGGCGGGGGGGAAGCTCTACGTGCTCGGCGGCTACCCGCCGCAGATGGGCCCCAACCGGACGTCGCGCACGGTGCAGGTCTACGACGTGGCGGCCGACCGCTGGGAGCTGGGCCCGCCGCTGCCGGAGCCCAACAACCACGGCATGGCCGCGGCGGTCGGCGGCCGGGTCTACCTGCTCGGCGGCCAGGTCACCGACGACCAGAACGGGCTGACCGCGGTCAACACCGTCTGGGAGCTGGACCCGGCGCGGGGCACGTGGGTCGAGAAGGCGCCGATGCCCACCGCGCGGAGCGGCGGCGTGGCCGTGGCGCTGGGGGGGAAGATCTACGTGGCGGGGGGGCGGGTGCCGCGGGGGAACGACTTCGCCGCCTACGACCCGGCGGCCGACGCGTGGGAGGTGCTGCCGGACCTGCCGAGCCAGCGCAACCACGTGGCCGGCGCGGCGATCGGGGGGCGGGTGCACGTGGTGGGCGGGCGGCTGGGCAACGGGCTCTCGCCGGTGAAGTCGGACGCGCACGAGGTCTACGACCCGGCCGCGCGGCGGTGGACGGCGGCGGCGCCGATGCTGCGGGGGCGGAGCGGGATGAACGGGGCGGTGGCGCGGGGGTGCTTCCACGTGTGGGGCGGGGAGGCGCCGACGGGGATGACGCCGGACCACGACTACTACGACCCGCGCGCCGACCGGTGGGCGAGCCTGCGGGCGATGCCGATCCCGATCCACGGCGTGGTGGGCGCGGCGTACGTGGGGGGGCTGGTGTGGGTGACCGGCGGCGGCACGAACGTCGGCGGCGCCTCCGGCAGCCTCCACAACCAGACCTACAAGCCCGCGGTCAGCTGCGAATGACGTCGTCATCTCTCGCCTCCGCGATGCCCAGGCTCCTCGTCACCCTCCTCGCGTCGCTCGTCGTCGCCGCGTGCGGGGGAAGCAACGGCCCCGGCGACCCGGGCACGCCGCCGGCCGCGACGGCCACCGTCTCCGGCGTGGTCAAGGACGCGAGCGGGGGCGCGATCGAGGGCGCGACCGTGAAGGTCGGCACGCTGAGCGTCACGACCGGCGCCGGCGGACGCTTCGAGCTCCCGAACGTGCCGGTCGGCGGCGCGACGATCGTCGCCAGCGCGCCGCGCTTCGACCCGCGCTCGGACACCGTCACGCTGGCTGCGGGCGCCAACGTGCACGACCTCGTGCTGACGCCGCAGGCGCTGTTCTCCTACCAGACGGCCGTCGCGTACCTGCCCCCCGGCGTCGCGCGGTACCGCGCGGCGATCGTCTTCCTCCCCGGCCTGCGCGACGGGCCGACCGGCAACCCGCTCGACTCGCGCCGCGTCGTCACCGGCGCCCCGGGCACCCTGCCGTGCCCCATCTGGTGCACGACCGCCGAGCTGGCGGAGGTGAAGCAGCGCGCGCTGCAGCTCGCGGGCGGCGAGGTGGCGCTCGTCGGCACGACGACGCTGCTCGACCAGCCGGCGGACTACGAGCGGCTGCTGCAGGCGCTCGCGCAGTTCGGCACGCAGAGCGCGCACCCGGAGCTGGCGGACGTGCCCATCCTGTTCGTCGGGCACTCGCAGGGCGGGTGCACCGCGTACGGCTTCACGCGCGCGCACGCCGCGCGCGTCGCCGGCTTCGTCACGATGAAGGGCGGCTGCCACGCCCTCGGCCCCGCGCAGGGCGCGGCCGCCGTCCCGGCCTTCTTCCTCGTCGGCCGGCTGGACGACGCGCACCGGGTCGCGAACATCACCCCCGTGTTCGAGGCCGGGCGGGCCGCCGGGGCGCCGTGGTCGCTCTCGACCGACGCGTTCGGCCACGGGCCGATCCTCGACCTCGACCTGATGTTCGACTGGATCGCCGCGGTCCTCGCCGCGCGCCTGCCGGCGACCCCGGGGGCGCCGCTCCGCGCGATGACCGAGACCGCCGGCTGGCTCGGCGACCGGTCGAGCGGCGCGATCGCCACGCACGCGTGCTACGGCGCCGCGCGCGCGAGCGCGAGCTGGCTGCCGTCGCGGGAGGCGGCGATCGGCTGGCAGCGGATGGCGGGAGGGACCGCCGTCGTGAGCGCCTGCTGAGGCGACGCGCCCCGCGATCATTCCCACCCGAGACGCCATGTCCCTCACGATCACGCGGGTGCGGCGCGCCGGCGCGGCCGCATCGACCGTCCTGTCGGCCGTCCTGCTGTTCGCGTGCGGAGGCGGCGACCCGATCGGCACCGCCGGCACCGCCAACGGAAGCATCCGCGGCACCGTCACCGACGCCGCCGGCGCCACCGTGGCGAACGCCGCGGTCGCGCTCACCGGGAACGCGCAGGGCGCGCGCACCACGAGCAGCGGCGCCGACGGCGTCTACGCCTTCGCGAACGTGCCCCCGGGCGCGTACACGCTGACGGTCACGCCGCCGGCCGGCTTCACCGCGGGCCCGGCGGGCGCGGCGGCGGTCACCGTCGCGAGCGGCGCGCAGGCCACCCCGTCCGCGTTCGTCCTCGGCCGCGCGACGGCGTCGGGGGCCGACAGCTGCAAGGTCGCGCGCCCCGACTTCGGCGGTCCGGCGACCGCGGCGGACCGCGCCCTGTTCGCGTACGACGCCGACGCGCCGCTGAACCTCAAGCGGACGGTCGAGGCGACGGTCAACGGCCTGCAGCGCAGCGTCATCTCCTACGACAGTCCGGCGGGCGGGACGGTGACCGGGCTGATGGTCGAGCAGGTCGGGCGCACGGGGCGGCGTCCCGGCCTCGTGGTCATGCACGCCTCCACGAGCCCCTCGGGCCCGGCCCAGGGCGCGCGGGCCGCGATCTTCATGATGCAGGAGGCGGCGCAGCGCGGCGCCATCGTGATCGGGATCGACCACCCGTACGCCCGCCGCAACGGGACGTCGTCCCCGCAGTTCCCGCTGGACATGCGCGACCGGCCCGAGCACATCCAGCTCATGCAGGACCTGCAGCGCGCCGTCGACGTGCTGGTCGCGCAGGAGAGCGTCGACCCGGCGCGCATCGGCTTCCTCGGCTACAGCTACGGCGCGATGATGGGCGCGGGCTTCGTCGGGGTCGAGCGGCGCCTCAAGGCCGCGGTGCTCGCCGCGGGGATGGGCGGGCACGTCACGGCGGTGACCAACGCGGTCCTCCTGCCGCAGCTCAACACGTTCTCCACCTGCGCCGCGCGCGCCGCCTGGTTCCGCGAGAACGTCCCGATCGAGCCGATCCGGTTCATCCCGAACGCGGCGCCGACGGCGCTGCTCTTCCAGATCGGGAAGTTCGACGCCAACGTGCTGCTCGCGGACGCGCAGGCGCTGTACGACGCCGCGTCGAGCCCGAAGGAGGCGCTCTACTACGACACGGGCCACGGGCTGAACCCGCAGGCGATCGTCGACCGGTACGCCTGGCTGGCCACGCACCTCGGCACGGAGCCCTGACGCCCGCCGCACGCACGACCCCACGCCGCACCCCGGAGACCCGGATGATCGCACGCCGCGAGTGGCTACGCCTCTCCCTCGGCGCGGGAACCGCGCTCGCCCTCGACCCGGGCCTCCTGCGCGCGCTGCAGCCGCCCCAGCCGGCGAAGCCGGGACAGCTCCTCACGCGCGCGATCCCCTCCACCGGCGAGCGCATCCCGCTGGTCGGCCTCGGGAGCTCCGCCACCTTCTCGCAGGTCGCGCGCGGCGCCGACGTCGGCGCGATCCGGGACGTGCTGCGCACGCTGGTCGAGCAGGGCGGGCGGGTGTTCGACACCGCGCCGAGCTACGGCGCGTCCGAGGAGGTCGCGGGGCGCGTCGCGCGCGAGCTCGGGCTCACCGACCGCATCTTCTGGGCGACCAAGGTGAACGTCGCCCGCGGCGGCGGCGCGGCCGACCCGGCGGCCGCGCGCGCGCAGATCGAGACCTCGTTCCAGCGCCTCGGCAAGCGCCCGCTCGACCTGGTCCAGGTGCACAGCCTCGGCGACGTGCCGACGCAGTTCGGCCTGCTCAAGACGCTGAAGCGCGAGGGGCGCGTGCGCTACGTCGGCCTCACGAGCACCGACGAGCGGCAGTACGCCGAGCTCGCGACGCTGATGCGCAACGAGCCGATCGACTTCGTCGGCGTCGACTACGCGATCGACAACCGCGAGGTCGAGCAGACGATCCTCCCGCTGGCGCAGGAGCGGAAGGTCGGCGTGCTGGTGTACGCGCCGTTCGGGCGCACGCGGCTCTGGGCCCGCGCCGCGGGGCGCGAGGTGCCGGCGTGGGCCGCCGACTTCGACGCGCGCACCTGGGCGCAGTTCTTCCTCAAGTTCGTGGCGAGCCACCCGGCCGTCACCGCGATCACGCCGGCGACGAGCCGCGCGGCGAACATGGCCGACAACATCGCCGGCGGCGTCGGCCGGCTCCCCGACGCGGCGACGCGCGCGCGGATGGTGGCGCTGGTCGACGCGTGGCCGAAGGCCGGCGCCGGGAGCTAGCGCGCCCCGGCCTCGACGTAGCGCTTGAAGTTGTCCAGGATCGCCTGCCACCCCTGCCGCTGCATCTCGACCGGGTGCGTGTCCTCGGCGTCGAAGGTCACGCGCACGGCGGTGCCGCCGGCCACGGGGCGGAACGTGATCTCGGCGGTGCGGTCGCCGAACGTGTAGGCGAGCCGCTCGTGCGCGACGACGTCGGTGTACGTGCCGGCGAAGTCGAAGCCCATGCTGCCGTCCTTCGCCTCCATGCGCGACGAGAACGCGCCGCCGGGGCGCAGGTCGACGGTGGCGGCGGTGGTGTGCCAGTCGTCGGAGGCGGCGTTCCACTGCGTGATCGCCTCGGGGGTCGTGTAGGCGCGCCAGACGCGGTCCGCGGGGGCGGCGACGGTGGTCTCGACGGTGATCGGGGTGCTCGGCGTGTTCTGCATGCGGGGACTCGTGGAGAGGGGTCGGAGGTTCGGGCTGCGCCAGCAGCGCGTTCTCCCCATGGACCGGCCGACGCGCCGCGAATCATCGGTCGGGCGCGGGGTGCGGAGAGACTAGCCGGCCGCGGCGGCTTCGGAAGCGTGGAACGCCGCGACGGCGGCGTACACGCCGAGCCCGAAGCCCTGGGCCGCCCGCTCGAGGTCGAGCGCGTTGTGCGCCAGGAGCACGAGCGCCGAGCCGTCGGTCGGGTCGGCCTGCCACCACCCGCCGTACGCGCCCGGCCACCCCACCGTCCCCGCGCTGCCGCGGCAGAGGAGGACGTTCGCGTCGCCGGGGTCGAGCACCACCGCGACGCCCAGGCCGAAGCCCTGCCCCACGAACGTGCGGCGGCCGAGCGTCCGGGCGCCGGCGATCTGCGCCGGCGTCAGCGCGTTGGTCGTCATCAGGCGCAGCGTCTCCGCGTCGAGGAGGCGCACGCCGTCGACGGCGCCGCCTCCGACGAACAGGCGCGCGAACCTCAGGTAGTCGTCCGCCGTCGACCACAGGCCGGCGCCCCCCGACACGAAGGTGGTGCCGGGCGGACGGCGCGGCAGGAACGCGGGCTCGTGCGGCGGGTGGGCGTCGCGGCGCTCCAGCGCGCCGTGCGCGTCGAAGCCGTACATGCCCGCCGCGCGATCGCGCTGCGCGTCGGGCAGGTCGAAGCGCGTGTCGTCCATGCCGAGCGGCGCGAGGATCCGCCGGCGGAGCACGTCCCCGAGCGGCGCGTCCTCCATCCGCGCGAGCAGGAGGCCGAGGAGGTCGGTGGAGACGCCGTAGTGGAACGCGCGCCCCGGCTGGTCGAGGAGCGGCAGGGTGCCGAGCCCCGCGATCCACGCGTCGGGCGTGCGGTGGCTGTCGATGTCGGCGCCGAGCGCCGCGCGGTAGGCGTCCCGGAGCGGGCCCGCGTGGAACGCGCCGTACGTGAACCCCGCGCGGTGCGTGAGCAGGTCGCGGAAGGTGATCGGGCGCTCCGCCGGGACGGTGTCGTCGAGCGGGCCGTCCGGCGCCCGCAGCACGCGCGGGTCGCGCAGCTCGGGCGCCCACGCGGCGACCGGGTCGTCGAGGGCGAAGCGGCCCTCGCGGTGCAGCATGAGCGCGGCGACCGAGGTCACCGGCTTGGTGAGCGAGGCGATCCGGAAGAGGGCGTCGCGCCGCATCGGCGCCCGCGACTCGACGTCGCGCCAGCCGGTGGTGAGGGCGGTGCGCACCCGGCCGTCGCGCCAGGCGAGCGCCACGGCCCCCGCCAGCTGGCCCTCGGCGACGAGGGCATCCAGGGCGGGCCGCGCGGTGGAGGGGGTGGTCATCCCGCGAACGTAATGTAACGCGATTACAAAATAAAGCCGCTACATTCCCGGCATGGTCAACGGCGCCGGGGGGGGGAGGCCGAAGGGCGACAAGCGCGCGCGGACGCGCGCGCGGCTGCTGGACGCGGCGCTGTCGCTCACGCGCGAGCAGGGGTTCGAGCGGACGACGCTGCAGCAGATCGCCGAGCGCGCCGGCGTCAGCACGGGCGCGATCTACGGCAACTTCCGGAACCGCGACGACCTCTTCATGGCCCTCGCCGAGCGACAGTGGGGGCCCGTCACCCCCGCCTTCCGGCCCGGCGACAGCTTCGCGACGCTGATGGAGGCGATGGCGGCGGCGACGCTGGAGGCGCTGCGGCACCGCGAGCCCGCCGCCGTGGGGGCGCTGACGTTCCGGGCGTACGCGCTGCGCCACGACGACGTGCGGTCGCGCTTCCGCGACGTCATGGCCGCGGGGTACGACGGGGGCGCGGCGTGGCTGCGCGCCAACTTCGACGAGCGGGAGCTGCCGATGGCGCCCGACGTCCTGGTGCGCGTGATCGACGCCCTGGTCGAGGGGCTCACCTTCCAGCGGCTGCTCACGCCGGAGCTGGTGACGGACGCGGTGGTCCACGCCGCGTTCCGGGCGCTGACGCGGAGTTCGTAGCGGAACGATCCGAAAATCGCTAGGGCGCCGGCCGCGGCGCGCGCGTGCGGGCGCGGTCGGCGTGGCGGGCGAGGAGCCGCACCGCGAGCGCGCGGCCGCGCCGCAGGAC
>NZ_JARGEK010000105.1 GCF_029211165.1 Roseisolibacter sp. H3M3-2 | reverse complement strand
CGCGCCGCCCGCCGGCGCCGAGCAGCACCACCTCGACGCCGACCTCGCGCGCGCCGCGCGCCGCCGCGTCGCCGATCTCGCGCGCCGCCGCGCGGTGCGAGGGCGGGAGCAGCTCGCGCAGCGTCGGCAGGCGTCCCCCGCCCTCCGACACGCCGAGCGCCGCCTGCGCCGCGCGGTTGGCGTACGTGACGCGCCCCTCGGCGTCGAGCGTGCACACCAGCTCCGTGGTGCCGTCGAGCAGCGCCTCGAACGCGGCGGTCGACTCGGCGAGCCGGCGCGTCGTCGCGCGCAGCTCCAGCTCCGCCGCCGCGGCGCCGGCGAGGTCCTCGAGGAGCGCGCGCTGCTCCGCCGTCCACGCGCGCGCCGCGCCGTCGACGGCGCACAGGCTCCCCAGCACGTGCCCGTCGCCCGTGCGCAGCGGCGCGCCGAGGTAGGCGCGCACCCCGAGCTCGTGGACCGCCGGCTCGTCGCACACCAGCGGGTGCTCGGCCGCGTCGTCGACGACCAGCGTCTCCCCCGACTCGACGACGAGGCGGCAGAGCGAGTGCGACAGCCGCGGGTCGGCCGCCGTCTCCCCCGCGCCGCCCACCGACGCGCCCACCTGCCGGTCGGCGTCGACGAGCGTGACGAGCGTCGTCGGCACGCCGAGCAGCCGCGCCGCGAGCGCGGTGAGCCGGTCGAGCGCCGGCGACGACGCCCCGTCGAGCAGCCCCGTCGCCCGCAGCGTCGCCAGCCGCGCGGGCGCGAGCCGGCGCGGCGGCGCGTGCGACGGCGGGTCCACGACCGCGGGGGCCGTGGACGGGAGGGCGCTCGACATCCGGCGTGGGGGAGGGGACCGGCGCGGGAGGGGGAGCGCCGGTCGTGCGGGGGCGTGCGGGAGGGGCGTGCGGCGGGTACCCGGAGGACGCGGGACCGCGCGCCCCGCAACCGCGATTGCCCCCCCGCGCGCCGCCGGTGAGTTTCTCGTCATGCCCCCACTCCCCGCCGTCTCCCTCCCGGCCGCGCTGCTCGCGGCCGTCGCCGCCTGCGGCGCGTGCGGCCCCCCGCGCGACGCGGCGCCCGACAGCGTGTCCGCACCCGCCGCGGCGCCCGCGGGCGAGCTGGCGTACGTGTCGAACGAGGGCTCGGGGGAGGTGTCGGTGATCGACGTCGCCGCCGACTCGGTCGTCGCGACCATCGCCGTCGGCACGCGCCCCCGCGGGATCCGCGTCACCCCCGACGGGCGGCGCGTGTTCGTCGCGCTCTCGGGCTCCCCGCGCTGCCCGCCGACGATGCCCGACGCCGAGTGCGAGAAGCTCGGCGCCGACAAGAGCAAGGACGGCATCGCCGAGATCGACGCCGCGACGCGGCGGCTGGTGCGGGTGCTCCCCGGCGGCTCGGACCCCGAGCAGTTCGACCTCACCCCCGACGGCGCGCGGCTGTTCGTGTCGAACGAGGACGTCGGCCGCGCGTCGATCGTCGACGTCGCGTCGGGCGCGGTCGCGCGCTCGGTCGACGTGGGGCGCGAGCCCGAGGGGGTGCGCCTCGCCCCCGACGCGCGGACGTTCTACGTGACGTCGGAGAGCGACGACCGCGTGACCGCCGTCGACGCCGCCGACGGCACGGTGCGCGGCGCGGTGCGGGTCGGGAAGCGCCCGCGCGACATCGCGTTCCTCGCCGACGGGCGCTTCTACGTGTCCAACGAGATGGCCGGGACGGTGTCGCTCGTCGAGCCGGCGGGCGGCGCGGAGGGCGCCGCCGCGCCGCGCGTCGCGGCGACGGTGACGCTGGCCGCCGACGCGTCGGCGATGGGGCTCGCGGTGTCGCCCGACGGCGCGCGCCTCTACGTGGCCACGGGGCGCGGCGGCGAGGTGGTCGCCGTCGACACGCGCACCAACGCGGTCGTCGGCGCGGTGAAGGTCGGCACGCGCCCGTGGGGGATCGCGCTCACGCGCGACGGCCGCAAGCTGTACGCGGCCAACGGCCCGTCGCACGACGTGAGCGTGGTCGACGTCGCGGCGATGCGGGTGGTGCGCACGATCCCCGTGGGGCAGCTGGCGTGGGGGGTGGCGGTGGGGCCGGCGCCGCAGTGACGCGGCGGGCTGCGGGCTGCGGGCTGCGGGTTCAGATCCGCAGCCCGCAGCCCGCCGCGATCACGCCTGCCGCTCCCGCGACACCGGCCCCGTCCCGTTGCCCTCCGGGTGTGCGCCATTCTCTCCTTCGTGCCGCAGCAGCGCGTCCACGTCGGCGAGCGCCTCGGCGCGCAGGCTCACCATCGGGCCGGCCACCTGGTCGAAGGCGTAGCCGACGACGGAGCGGATCAGCGCGTCCGACTGGCCGAGGCGCCGCCCCGTCTCGACGAACCGCCGCAGCGCCTCGTGCCGCCCCGCCTCGTCGAACGCCGTGAGCCTGCGCAGGTCCTCGTCGAGCTGTCCGACGGCGGTGGCGAAGGCCTCGAGCGCGGTCATCGCGGCGGGGGCGGCGTTCAGCCGCCGACGCCCGCGCGGAGCGCGGAGCGTCGGTCGAGCAGGGGGAGGCGCAGCGTCTCGCGCGCCGTGGTCGCCGCCCAGTCGCGCAGCGAGATCGCCCACACCGTGTCGCGCGCGTCGGGGTGGATCGGCAGCAGGTCCACGCTCGCCCGGACGATCGACGCCGCCGGCGCGTGCGCCGCCTCGAGGTCGCGCACGAAGGTGACGATCGCGCCGGCGGCGCGGTCGCGGTCGAACCCCTCGCCGGCGACGATCGGGCGCATCGACCGCACGTAGCGGTCTTCGGCGTCGGGGGCGGGGGCGGTGCGGAGCGGGGCGGACATGCGCGTCGGACCGTGCGGGGCGGGGGACCGGCGACGGGACTCCGTGGACGACTCCGGGAACACCAACCCCCGCCAGCAGATGCCGTGCCATGCCCGACCATAACGCGCGGGCGCGCGGCTCACGCGGTCGCGTCGGCGGCCGGGTCCCGCGGCGGCGCCTCGCGCGCGCGCCCGCAGGTCGGGCAGGCGTGTGGGTCCGCCGCCTCACCCGCGGCGCGCGCGCGCTGCAGCTCGTCCAGCCACGCCGCGCCGAGGATCGCCGTCGGCAGCGCGAAGCTCGCGATCCCCAGCACCGCCAGCAGCCCGCCGAGCAGCCGCCCGGCCGCCGTCACCGGGTACGCGTCGCCGTAGCCGACCGTGGTCACGGTCGCGACGCCCCACCACAGCGCGTCGGGGATGGTGCCGAACTTCTCGGGCTGCGCCTTGCGCTCCACGAAGTGCACGAGCGTCGAGCCGACGAGCAGCACGAACACGATCGCGCCGACGGCGACCAGCAGGTCGTCGCGCCGGCCGCGCAGGATGCGCCCCATCATCGCCGCCGCCTGCTCGACGCGCCCCACCTTGGCCACGCGCACCAGCGCCAGCAGGCGGACGAGGCGCGCCTGCCGCAGCTCCACCGGCAGGTGCGGCAGGAGCAGCGCGACCAGCGTCGCCAGGTCGAGGAGCGCGAGCGGCGTGCGCACGAAACGCAGGCGCCCCCGCCACCCGTCGGCGAACCGCGGGTCGGCGGGGGCGCTCCACACGCGCGCCGCGTACTCGACGAGGAACAGCGTCCCGACCACCACGTCGAAGGCGCGCAGCGCGCGCCCCCACCGCGCCTCGACCGACGGCACGGAGCCGACGATCAGCGCCGCCGTCGTCGCGACGATCACCAGCAGCAGCAGCCAGTAGCACGCGACGTCGAGCGGGTCGCCCGCCTGCGGCCGGCCGTCGAGGAGTCGGTGGACGCGCCGCTGGGCGCGGCTCGGGCGCTCGGGCATCGCGGCCAGTGTAGCACCGCGGCCCGAACGCCGTCAGGGCGTCGTGCCGCGCCTCAGAGGGCGGCGCGCGCCGCCTTGGCCTTCGCGGGGGCCTTGGCGGCCGCCGCCTTCGTGCCCGCGGCCTTGGCGCCCTTGGCCGGCTTCGCCGCCGGGGCGTCGTCGGCCACCACCGGGATCGCCGCCGGGACCGCGACCGCGGCGGCCGGCGCCGGGAGCGGCGCCTCGAGCAGCTGCATGCAGCGGTCGACCAGCGCGGCCGACGGGAGCACCTTCCCGTCCCCGCCCTTCCACACCCAGGCGTCGTCCGACCCCTCGACCGGGTGCAGGAGCTCCTCCGACACCGTGCGGGCGGCGTGGCCGGCGACGCGGGTCGCCCCGGGGCGCGACACCACCCCCTCCCACGAGATCACCTGCAGCTCCCCGTAGTCCGGGGTGACCGTCGCCGCCGGGAACCACGACACGCTCACCGCCCGGGCCTCGCCCTGCAGGATGCACCCGCGGGGGGTGCGGTAGCGGGTCACCGCGGGCGCCGCCGGCTCCGCGCCGCGCGCGGGGGGGCGCTCGGGGGCCAGCGCGTCGAGCAGCCGGGTCACGGCCTGCTGCACCGCCGTGCGCTGCTTGACGGTGGGCCAGACGCCCTGGCCGCCGGGGATCGCGCCGGTGGGCGCGTCGTCGATCTCGTGCACGTGGGTCCTCGCCGAACGGGTCCGACCGCGCCCCCGTCCAACGACAAAGGGCCCCCGCAAGGAGCGAGGGCCCTTCCCATCGGCGGGGGATGCGCGGAGCGCATGTGTCGCCTCACGAAAGCTACCGGACCGCGCCCCCCCCCGCCACCCGCGCGGCAGGAAAATCCGTACCGGGATTGGCCTTCCGCCGCGACGGACCGGCCCGCAGCATCCCGGCGCCCGGCCCCGGCCGCCCGTGTCGAGAACCCGGCGCCGGCTCCGACTCGGGGGTGACGGCACCCGCAGCCCCCCTCACCCCACCTCTTGGAGCACCCGATGCCCGCGATCACCCCCGCCCTCTGGTTCCGCGCCGACGCCGAGCCCGCCGCCCGGCACTACGTCGCCATCTTCCCCAACTCCCGGCTGGGCTCGGTGCTGCGCGCCGGCCCCGACGGCCCGGTCGTGGCCGTCGAGTTCGAGCTCGACGGCACCCCCTTCCTGGCGCTCAACGGACGCCCCGCCGACGGCTTCACCGACGCCCACTCCTTCCTCATCCCCTGCGACTCGCAGGAGGAGATCGACCGCTACTGGGCCGCGCTGACGGCCGACGGGGGCGCCGAGGGGCAGTGCGGGTGGTGCACCGACCGGTTCGGGGTCTCGTGGCAGGTGGCCCCGCGCCGCTTCGCCGAGCTCGTGGGCGGGCCCGACGCGGCCGCGGCCGGCCGCGCCATGCAGGCGATGATGCAGATGAAGAAGCTCGACATCGCCGCCCTCCAGCGCGCCCGCGCGGGCGCCTGACCCTCCCACCGAGACGCCGACGATGAAGTACATGCTCATGATGCACGCCCCGCGCGGCACCGCCGGCGGGCAGGACGGCGGGTGGGCGGTCGGGCAGTGGTCCCCCGACGACTTCCGCGCCCACATCGCCTTCATGTTCGACGTGAACCGCGAGCTCACCGCGGCCGGCGAGTGGGTCGACGGGCAGGGGCTGGCCGCCCCCGCCGAGGCGACGCTGGTGCGCGCGCGCCCCGACGGCACGCCCGACACCGACGGCCCGTTCGCCGAGACCAAGGAGTACCTCGCCGGCTACTGGATCGTGGACGTCGACTCGCCGGCGCGCGCGCACGCGATCGCGGCCCGCATCTCGACGGCCCCGGGCCCCGGCGGCGCGCCGCTGCGCATGCCGATCGAGGTGCGCCAGGTCATGAGCGCCCCGCCGGCGCCCGAGGCGTGAGCGACGCGCCCGACGTCGGGCACCCGCTGCGCGCGCTCCTCCGGGAGCACGCGCCGCCGGTGCCCGTCGCCGTCGAGCGGCTGCACCGCGACTTCGCCGCCGCCGAGGACGCGGTGCAGGCGGCGCTCGTCGCGGCGGCGGAGCGGTGGCCGCGCGACGGCGTCCCCGACAACCCGCGCGGCTGGCTCTACTCGGTGGCCGTGCGCCGCCTCGCCGACGCGGTCCGCCGCGAGGCCGCGCGCCGCCGCCGCGAGGACGCGGTCGGCGCCGCGGCGCTGGCCGACTGGGCGTTCGTGCCGGGGCCCGACGCCGACGTGCCGGCGGAGCGCGACGACTCGCTCGTGCTGCTCCTGATGTGCTGCCACCCCGCGCTCACGCCGCCGTCGCAGATCGCGCTCACGCTGCGCGCGGTGGGCGGGCTGACGACGGCGGAGATCGCGCGCGCCTTCCTCGTCCCCGAGGCGACGATGGCGCAGCGCATCAGCCGCGCCAAGCAGGCGATCCGCGCGTCGGGGGTCCCGTTCGCGCTCCCGGCGCCCGGCGAGCGCGGGGCGCGGCTGCGCGCGGTGCTGCACGTGCTCTACCTCGTGTTCAACGAGGGGTACGTGGCGAGCGCCGGCGACGCGCTGCACCGCGCCGACCTGGCCGACGAGGCGATCCGCCTCGCCCGCGCGCTGCGCGCCGGGCTCCCCCGCGAGCCCGAGGTCGCGGGGCTGCTGGCGCTCATGCTGCTCACCGACGCCCGCCGCGCCGCGCGCACGGGGCCGCACGGCGAGCTGGTGCCGCTCGACGCGCAGGACCGGTCGCGGTGGGACCGCGCGCGCATCGCCGAGGGGACCGCGCTGGTCGAGGACGCGATGCGCGGCACGGCCGCCGACGGCGGCCCCGGGCCGTACGCGGTGCAGGCGGCGATCGCCGCGCTGCACGACGAGGCGGCGCGCGCCGAGGACACCGACTGGCCGCAGATCCTGGCGCTGTACGAGGTGCTGCGCGCCGCCGGCGACAACCCGATGGTCGCCCTGGGCCACGCGGTCGCGACGGCGATGGTGCGCGGGCCGGCGGCGGGGCTGGCGCTGCTCGACGCGCTCGACGGCGACGCGCTGCTGCACGTCGACCACCGCTTCGACGCGGTGCGCGCCCACCTGCACGTGCGCGCCGGCGACGCGGCGCGGGCCGCGGCGCACTACCGCGCCGCCGCCGCGCGCACGGCCAGCGCGCCGGAGCGCGACTACCTGCTGCTCAAGGCGGCGCGCGTCGGCGAGTGATCAGGGAGTGAACGGCGCCGCCGCGTGCACCACACGCCCGCCGACCACGGTCATGAGGACCTTCGCGTCCTTGAGCTGCGCCGGGGGGATCGCGAACAGGTCGCGGTCGATCACCACGAAGTCGGCCAGCTTCCCCGCCGACAGCATCCCCTTGTGCGCCTCCTCCCCCTCGGCCCACGCGTTGTTGACCGTGTAGGCGCGCAGGCTCGTCTCGAGGTCGAGGCGCTGCTCGGGGAACCACCCGCCCGCCGGCTTCCCGTCGAGCGTCTGCCGCGTCACCGCGGCGTACAGCACGGTCATCGGGTTCGCGGTGTACCAGCTCGCGTTGGTCCCCGGCCAGTCGGAGCCGAACAGCAGCGGCACCCCCGCGTCGTGGAAGGTGCGGAAGGCGTACGCCCACCGCGACCGCGCGCCGATCCGCTCCTCCATCCACCGCATGTCGTCGATCGCGTGGTACGGCTGCACCTCGGCGACGACGCCGAGCCGCCGGTAGCGCTGCGCGACCGAGGCGTCGCGGATCACCTGCGAGTGGATGATGCGCCAGCGCCGCTCCTTCGGCCCGTTGGCGGCCATCACCTTCTCCATCGTCGTCAGCAGCGTGTCGATCGCCTGGTCGCCGATCGCGTGCACGTTCGCCCACCACCCGGCCGAGTCGAGGCCGAACAGCAGCCGCTCCATGTTGCCGGCCGGCTCCATCCCCGAGCCGGGGCCGCTGGTGGCGGCGGTGTTGGTGCTGTCGCGCCACTCGCCGCGCTTCCCGGAGTGCAGCTGCGGCTCGTAGAAGCGCGCGGTGGAGTTCCCCTGGATCCCGTCGACGAACCCCTTGAGCGCGCGCAGGCGCACCCAGTCGTCGCCGAAGCCGGGCGCGATCCCGGTGGCGCGCAGCTCGTCCCACTTGTCGAGCGTCGGGCGCGCGAACACGCGCACCGTCAGCTCGCCGCGCCGCCGCAGCTCGGTGTAGACGGGGAGCTGGGTCGGCGGCGTGATGTCGTGGATCGTCGTGACGCCGAGCTCCGTGAGGTGGCGCTGCGCGGCGCGCGCCTCGCGCAGCAGCTGGTCGAACGTCTTGGGCGCCACCGCGCGCCGCACGCGCGCCAGCGCGGAGTCGGCCACGCGCCCGGTCGCCCGCCCGCCCGCGCACTCGAGCCCCGGCACGGGCGCCGCGCACGACAGCCCCGCGCGCTCCAGCGCGACGCCGTTGGCGAGCCACGCGCTCCGGTCCCACCGGTTGAGCAGCACGGGGGTGGCGCCGCTCACCGAGTCGACGACCGCGCGGTCGGGGGAGAAGCGCGCGCGCGGCCGCGCGCCCGCGGCGGCCGTGCCGGCGGGGCCGGTCCCGTTGGCCGCCCAGTCCTCGTACGCGCCCCAGTCGCCGCCGGTGAGCCAGGCGCCGGGGCTCATGCGCGCGACCGCCTCCTTCACGCGCGCGGCGAACGGGCCGGGCGCGCTCACGTCGAGCAGGTTGGCGCCGATCAGCAGCGCGCCCGCCTGGTTGAAGTGCGTGTGGTCGTCGATGAACCCCGGCGTGACGAAGCGCCCGCCGGCGTCGACCACGCGCGTGCGCGGGCCGCCGTACGCCGCCACCTCGGCGTCGGTGCCGACGGCCAGCAGCCGCTCGCCGCGCACCGCCAGCGCCTGCGCGAACCGGCGGGTCGAGTCGCCCGTCCAGACGCGCGCGTTGCGGACGACGAGGTCGGCCTCCTGCGCGGCGAGCGCGCAGGGGAGGGCGAGCGTCAGGAGCGCGGGCAGGACTCGGCGCATGCGGGGCGGGGTGCGGGGGGCCGGCGGTCCGCCAATCTGCGCCTCTGACGCAGCGCGCACAAACTGACCCATGCCCGGGCGCCCCGACCCGCGCGATCGTCGCGCATGACCACGACCGAACGTCCGACCTACCTCGCCCGCTACCTCGCCGGCGAGCACGAGGCGGTGTGGCGCGAGCTGGCAGCCCTCGGCCCCGCGGTGCGCGCCCCCGCGGTGCGCGACGACGCGCGCGCGGTGGCGCGCGAGACCATGGCGCGCGTGCGGCGCAACGTCGAGCGCGTCGTCCCGCGGCTGCGCGCGATGGGCTACGACTTCGCGCACCCCGCGCAGGCGCACGTGCCGCCGACGCCGGCGCTCGCGGCGCGCCTCGACGCGCTGGAGGCGCAGGCGGGGCCGCTGCCGCTGGCGGTGCGCGCGTTCTACGACACGGTGGGCTCGGTCTGCCTCATGGGCGCGCACCCGCGCCTCAGCGCGTACGCGCCGACGCCCGACCTCGGCCGCATGATGGGGATCGTCGGCGGCGCGCTCGCGGCGCACCCCGCGCCCGCGGCGTCCGCCCCGCCCCCCGCCCCACCGGCGCTCCCGCCGGAGCTGGCGGCGTTCGCGGAGCGGCTGAACCCGGGCGCGCTCGGCCGGCTCGGCGACGTGATGGCGACCGCGCGCGCATTGATGGAGCGCGCGATGCAGACGCAGCGCGAGACCGACCGGATGATCGAGCAGGGCGGCGACCCCTCGCCGCTGCTGCAGGCGAACCTCGCGCTCGCCGGGTCGCTGCAGGCGCGGCTCGCCGCCCCGCGCCCGGACGGCGCGCGCGACGACGCCCCGGCGTCGGACCCGCTCGTGGTGTGGGCGCCCGAGGACGACGACCCCGAGGCCTTCCGCGAGTTCGGCGACCCCGACGACCCCGACGCGCGCGACGAGGAGGGGTGGACGGGGCGCTACGTCCTCGACATCGCCCCGGACGCCTGCCACAAGGCCAACACGAGCGGCGGCGGCCCGTATCAGATCGCCTTCCCCGACCCGGGCGCCGACGCGCCGGTGCTGGAGCTGGGCGCACCGTCGTTCGTGGCGTACCTGCGCGACTGCTTCCGCTGGGGCGGGTTCCCGGGGCTGGCCGAGCTGCCGGACCCGCCGCGCGAGGAGCTGCGGGTGCTGACCGAGGGGCTCGAGCCGTTCTGAGGGCGGGGACGGCGCCGGGCGGCACGGCGCTCGCACCACGCGCGGCCCCCGGCGCGCGCGGCCGCGCCGCGCGACGTCACCCGCGACGCGACCCGCCCGCAGCACCCATGGCCTCTCCCCGCGACAAGAAGCGCCTCGGCGCCCGCGACGTCCTGGGCATCCTCGTGCTCTTCGCGCTGATCGTCGTGCTCTTCACCTTCGTCACCGGCTGAGGACGCGCACGAACGCCACGCCCCGCGCGCGCGGGTGGCTGATCGCGAACCCGGTCACCCGTCCGCCCGTGCGCGCGAACTCGACGGTGTACTGCCCGCTCACGAACCCGTCGGGGAAGACGGGGCGCGCGACGAGCCCGGGCGCCGCGCCGGCGCGCAGCGTGAGCGTCGAGTCGCCCGCCTCCACGCGGTAGGTCGCGTCGAGCTCCGCGCTCGCGTAGGTGCCGGCGTACGCGGCGAGCGCGCGCCGGTCGAGCGCGGGGGCGGCCGGGGCGCGCCACGCGAACGCGTCGGCCCGCCGCCCCGGGACGAGCCAGCGCACGCGGTACCCGGGGCGCGCGCCCGCGCCGAAGTCCAGCTCGAGCGGGACGCCGACCTGGCGCGCGCGGCGCGGGCCGTGCGCCTCGAAGCGCGCGCCGCCGCTGCGGTCGGTGTAGAGGACGCCGTCGCGCACCGTCAGCTCCGCGACCTGGCGCGTGGTCGGCTCGAAGTACACGCCGGCCCACGCCAGCGCGGCCCGCGCGTCGCCCGGTGCGTCGCCCGACGCGGCCGCCGCGCCCGGCGTCGCCGCCGGCCCGGGGCCGAGGTAGAGCGAGGCCACCGTGCGGCCGAGTCCCACCGGGTCGAGCGCCGCGGCGTTGCACAGCAGGGCGACCGAGACGCCGCGGTCGAGCCAGCGTCCGAGGTACGCGCGGAACCCCGGATCGCGCCCCTCGTGCTCGGCGACGCGCCACCCGCGGTCGCGCACCAGCGACAGCCCGAGCCCGTACGTCGTCGTGTCGCCGGTGGACAGCACGGCGGGCGTCTGCATGCGGCGCACGAGCGCCGTGTCGCCGACCGCGGGGCGGTCGAGGTTGTCGGCCCACCGCAGCAGGTCGCCGACCGTCGTCTGGAGGTTCGTCGACCCCACCACGTCGAAGTTCGGCGTGCTCACGCGCCACCCGGCGCCGCGCCGCGCGTAGCCGACCGCGCGCCCGGGGACGAGCGCGGCCACGTCGTCGCGCACGTGCGTGCGGCGCATCCCCAGCGGGGCGAACAGCCGCTCGGCCGCGAACGCCGCGAACGGGCGCCCCGAGATCCGCTCGACGATGCGCGCCGCGAGCAGGTAGCCGGTGTTGCTGTACCCGTACTCGGCGCCGGGCGCGAAGTTCGGGGCCCGCTGCCGCGCGAGCATCGCCAGCGCGTCGGCCTGCGTGATCCGGTCCTCCTCGAACCGCCCGCGGGCGAGGATCGCGAGCTCGAAGACGTCGCGCAGCCCGGCCGTGTGCGTGAGCAGCTGGCGGATCGTGGCGTCGCCGGCGGACGCGGGGAGGTCGGGGAGGTGGCGCCGCGCCGGGTCGTCGAGCGACAGCCTCCCCTCCTGCTCGAGCAGCAGCACGGCCAGCGCGGTGACCGACTTGGCGAGCGAGGCGGCGTGCACCACCGTGGCCGGCGCCATCGCGACGCCCGACTCCAGGTCGGCCATGCCGTACGCGCGCTCGAGCACCACGCGCCCGCGGTCGGACACGCCGACCGCGCAGCCGGGGCGATCGGTGCCGCGCCACCGATCGAACAGCGAATCGACCCGCGCGGCGAACGCGGCCGGCTGGGCCGACGCGAGCGCCGGCACGGCGGCCGCCGCGGCGAGAAGCGGGAATCGTCTCACCGCCCTGGGACAGTGCGCGCCCGCCCAGGGTTTACGACGACGGCCCGTCCGCCGGGTGGGGCGGACGGGCCGTCGGGTCACGCGAGAGGCACCGGTCGGAATCGAACCGACGATGGGAGATTTGCAGTCTCCAGCCTTACCACTTGGCGACGGTGCCGGGCCAGACAAATTCGCCCGCCTCACCCCCGCCACACAACCCCTGGCATTCCCCCTGCCTCCACCGGCGGCGATGTCCGACCCCGTCCCGCCGACCGAGCGCCGAGCGCCCCGCCGCACCCCGCCCCACGGGCTGATCGCGGGCGCCGTGCGGCTGTCGCGCGCCCGCTTCCACGACCTGCGCGCCGCCCTCGGCCTGGTCGTCCTCGGCGGCGCCGCGCTCGCCGCCTGCTTCGGCGTCGCCTTCGCGTGGGTCGCGCACCGCGTGCGCGCCGGCTCCACCCAGGCGTTCGACGAGGCGGCGCTGCGGTGGGTCGCCGCACACCAGATCGGGTGGCTCGAGGCGGCGATGCTGGAGCTGACCTTCCTCGGCACCGCCACCGTCGTCCTCACCATCGCCGGCGTCGCGGCGCTCTTCCTGGCCCTCACCCGCCAGCGCACCGCCGCCGCCGTCCTCCTCTGGTCGACGCTCGGCGCGATCCTGCTCAACAACGTCCTCAAGTCGGCCTTCGACCGCCCGCGCCCGACGCTGTTCGAGTGGGGGACGCAGGTGCGCACCACGTCGTTCCCGTCGGGGCACGCGATGAGCGCGGCCGCGATCTACGCCACCGTCGCCTTCCTCGCCGCGCGGCTCGCCCACCGCCCCCGCGTGCGGGCGGCGATCTACGCCACCTCGGCGGTGCTCATCGTGCTCGTCGCCGCCAGCCGCGTGTACCTCGGCGTCCACTACCCCACCGACGTCGCCGCCGGGCTGCTGGTCGGGTTCGCGTGGGCCGCCTTCTGCGCCGCCGCCCTCGAGGCCGGGCAGCAGCTGTCGGCGCGCCGCCGCGGCGACCCGCGCTCGGGTCCCGCCCCCCACCCCGCGGCTCAGGACCCGGCGGCCAGCATGCGGTCGAAGGTGCGCTCGAAGTAGGACGCCTCGTCGGCGGCGGCGCCGTCGGCCTCCAGCCACCCCGGGTCGGCGCGCCACCGCGCCACCGCGCGCCCCAGCGCCGCCTCGTGCTCCACGAAGAGGCGCGTCAGCTCGTCGGCGCGGTCGCGCACCAGCGAGTCGCCGGCCCGCGAGTCCTCGTCGGTGCGCGCGGTGATCTCGTCGACCAGCTCGCGCACCGTCGTCACGCTCCCCTGCGCCAGCACGAGCATGGCGAGGGTGGCGCGGGGGGAGAGGTCGCCGTCGAGGCAGCGCAGCAGGGCGCGCCGCGCCGCCTCGGGGGCCACGTCGCGCGTGAGGCGGGCCACCAGCTCCGCCTCCAGCCCCTCGCGCCCCGGCTGGTCGCGCCGCAGGGTGCGCCGGGCGGGGTGGCCCGACTCCGGAAAGGGGGAGGTCATGGCGGGGTCCGCGCGCACGGTGCGTGCCGCGCGGGCCGGGCGCGGCGCGCGGCGTGCGCCCGGACGCGCGCGGGGCCCGGACGGCGGATCGCCGTCCGGGCCCCGCACCCCGCGCTCCCGGGCTCAGAAGCCCTGCAGCGCGTCGTCGTCGTCGTCGAACGGGATCAGGCGGGCCGGGTCGGCCGGGACCGGCGCCTGCGCGCGCACCGGGGTCGGGCGCGCCAAGTCGGATCGTAGCCATGTCGTTCTGTGAGCCAA
>NZ_JARGEK010000104.1 GCF_029211165.1 Roseisolibacter sp. H3M3-2 | reverse complement strand
GTGTTAAGCACGCCGCCAGCGTTCGTCCTGAGCCAGGATCAAACTCTCCAATAGATAGTTTGTCTGCTCGTCGAACGCGGTTCCCATGTCCAATGAACGCGGAAAGCCGCGTCCGGAATCAATCGTGTCAGTTCCTCTCCCCGACGCGCACGAACGCATCGGATCATCGAGGGCCATCGCACGACCATCTCTCTCGATTGTCAATCAACCTGTCCTTGCCGGCCCGCTTTCGCGTGCCGCCCGGCGCCGCCGGGGAACAGTAAGTATACCGCGTTTCGGCCCTTTCGCAAGGGGGCGACGTCGTTTGTTTCGCCGGCGCCGCGCCCCCCATCTACCGGGGAGCCCCAAGAGTAGTCAGCCCGGACCCCGAATGGAACCCCCCGACGCCGAACGGGGCCGCCCGGCATCTCGCCCGGCGGCCCCGTCCGTGTTCGGCCGATCAGAGGTCCTCGTCGTCCGAATCCTCGTCGTCGAGGTCGTCGTCCAGGTCCTCGTCCTCGTCCTCGTCGAGGTCGTCGAAGTCGTCGTCCTCGTCGTCGTCCTCGTCGTCGTCGTCCTCGTCGTCCTCGTCCTCGTCTTCGTCCTCGTCCGCGAGCTCCTCCGGATCGTCGAACTCGTCGTCGGGGCCCTCCGCGAGTTCGTCGCCGAAGCCCTCCTCGTCCGAGTCGAGATCGTCCTCGCTGCTCCGCCGGGGGGACATCAGCACGACCGCCTCATCCGCCAAGGCGCCCGGCCACGACGACTCGAGCATGTCCGACATACCAGGAGTCTCCTTGCAGGTCATGGTGCGTGGGTACCGCGGGTACCGCCGAGCCTACCAGTCTCTCGCCCGGCGCGGGGCCGGGTCGCTCGGGGCTCAGAGGGCCGCGCGCTCGCGCTCCCGCTTCGCCTCGCGCGATACGCGCTTGCGGTCACTCTCGCTGAGCAGGCGCTTCCGCAGGCGGATGCTCTGCGGCGTCACCTCGATCAGCTCATCGTCCTCGATATACTCGAGGGCCGATTCCAGCGTCAATGCCCGCGGCGGCTCCAGCTGGACGTTCTCGTCCGTCGACTTGGTCCGGATGTTCGTCAGCTTCTTCTCCTTCGACGGGTTGACGTCCATGTCACCCGGCCGGGAGTTCTCCCCGACGACCATCCCCTCGTACACCGCGTCGCCCGGCGACACGAACAGCGTCGACCGCTCCTGCAGGCTGGCGAGGGCGAACGCAACCACCACGCCGTTCTCCATCGAGACCAGCACGCCGCGCGAGCGCCCGGTCAGCGGGCCCGCCCACGGGCCGTACTCGAGGAAGCTGTGGTGCATGATCCCGGTGCCGCGCGTGTCCGTCAGGAACTCCGAGCGGTAGCCGAAGAGCCCGCGCGCCGGGATCTTGTACAGCAGGCGCACCAGCCCCTGCCCCGGGTTCTTCATCTCCAGCATCTCGGCGCGGCGCTGCCCGAGCTTCTCCATGACCGGGCCGAGGTAGTCCTCGGGCACGTCGATGGTCAGCTCCTCGTACGGCTCCAGCCGCTCGCCGTTGACGCCGGCCTTGAGGATCACGCGCGGGCGCGACACCTGGAACTCGTACCCCTCGCGCCGCATCGTCTCCATCAGGATGGAGAGGTGCAGCTCGCCGCGCCCCGACACCTGCCAGGCGTCGGTCGAGTCGGTGTCCTCGACGCGCAGCGCGACGTTGCGCTCCAGCTCCTTGTAGAGCCGGTCGCGCACCTGCCGCGAGGTCACGTACTTCCCTTCCTTGCCCGAGAAGGGGGAGTTGTTGACCATGAAGTCGACGGAGATCGTCGGCTCCTCGACGCTGATCCCCTCGAGGCGCTCGGGGGTGTTCACGTCGGTGATCGTGGCGCCGATCTCGACGCCCTCGAGCCCCGCGAGCGCGACGACCTCGCCGGCCGACGCCTGCTCGACCTCGATGCGCTCCAGCCCCTCGTACGCGTAGAGCTTCGTGACGCGCGAGCGCTCCGGCTGCCGCGTCGGCTCCAGCGGGATGAGCAGCACCGCGTCGCCGACGCGCACCGTGCCGCGCTCGATGCGGCCGATGGCGAGGCGCCCGAGGTACGGCGAGTAGTCGATCGTCGAGGTCAGCATCTGGAACGCGCCCTCCGCGTCGCTCGGCGGCGGCGGGACCGTCTTGACGATGGTCTCGAAGAGCGGGTTCAGGTCGACCGGCGTCTGGTCGAGGTCGAGCGTCGAGATCCCCTCCTTCGCCGACGCGTAGACGACCGGCGCCTCCAGCTGCGCCTCGTCCGCCTCGAGCTCCAGGAACAGCGACAGCACCTCGTCGTGCACGCGGTACGGGTCCGCGCCCGGGCGGTCGATCTTGTTGATCACCACGATCGGCGTGCGCCCCAGCGCGAGCGCCTTGCCGAGCACGAACCGCGTCTGCGGCATCGGCCCGTCGAAGGCGTCGACGACCAGGAGCACCCCGTCCACCATGCGCAGGATCCGCTCGACCTCGCCGCCGAAGTCGGCGTGCCCCGGCGTGTCGACGATGTTGATCTTGGTGTCCTGCCAGCGGACGCTCGTGTTCTTCGCGAGGATGGTGATCCCCCGCTCGCGCTCGAGCGGGTTGGAGTCCATCACCCGCTCCTGGACCACCTGATTGTCGCGGAAGGCCCCGCCCTGGCGGAGCATCTTGTCGACGAGGGTGGTCTTCCCGTGATCGACGTGCGCGATGATGGCGATGTTGCGGATCTGCATAGCCAGGAAATATACCGGACCCCGGGCGAATCTCACAAGTCACGATCACGTCGAAACTTACGCTCCCGAGCCCGCCGCGGGGCTGTCCTGACCGCGCGGCCGGCTCGGCCGGACGCCCGGGGCGCCCGGACGCCTTGCGGCACGTCCGCTGCGACGGGATGTTCATCCATACGACCCGCATCCCGGAGGGGAGCCCATGAAGCAGGACGATCGGCCCGCGGATCACAGCTATCCGCTCGGGCGGGGGTACGGCCACGACTACATGCGTGGCGGAGAGGTCTTCGGCGGCTACGGCTACAGCGAACGCGCGGAGTACGCGCGACGCCGCGGCGAGAACGACGCCGACGCCGAGCTCCCGGACACCGGCCAGCGACGCCGATCCGACGACGGCGACTGACCGCCGACCCGCCCCCGCGGGCCGACACGACGAGGGGGGCGCCGCGACCGCGGCGCCCCCCTCGTCGCACGCATGACGGCCGCCCCGGCGCCGCCCTCGGCGCGCTACTTGGCGGCGTCGGCGAAGGCGGTGTCGACGCCGCGCTGCTTGAGCGCCGCGACGAACGACGACTTGTCGACGGCCTTGGTCCACGCCTCGCGCGGCTCGACCGTCTTCGCGTCCACCAGCTCCAGCAGCGCGTCGTTCAGCGTCACCATCCCGAGCTTGCGCGACGTCTGCATGATCGAGGGGATCTGGAACGTCTTCCCCTCGCGGATCAGGTTCGACACCGCGGGCGTGGCGAGCAGGATCTCGCGCGCCGCCGCGCGCCCGCCGCCGATCTTGCGGCAGAGCGTCTGCGAGATGACGCCCTTGAGCGACTCGCTGAGCATCACGCGGATCTGCGACTGGCGGTCGGCCGGGAACTGGTCGATGATGCGGTCGACGGTGCTCGGCGCCGTGGTCGTGTGCAGCGTGCCGAAGACGAGGTGCCCGGTCTCCGCGGTCTCGATGGCGATCGAGATGGTCTCGAGGTCGCGCAGCTCGCCGACGAGGATCACGTCGGGGTCCTCGCGCAGCGCCGCGCGCAGGGCGCTCTTGAACGAGTCGGTGTGCACGCCGACCTGCCGCTGCGTGATGACGCACTGCTTGTTCGGGTGCACGAACTCGATCGGGTCCTCGATGGTGAGGATGTGGTCCGACCGCGAGCGGTTCACCAGGTCCACGAGCGAGCAGAGCGTGGTCGACTTGCCCGACCCGGTCGGGCCGGTGACGAGCACGAGCCCCTTCGTGAGGTAGCACAGCTGCTGCACCTCGGGGGAGATCTTCATGTCCTCGACGCTCACCACCGTCGCCGGGATGACGCGGAAGACGGCGGCGGGGCCGAGGCGGTCGCGCAGCGCGTTGGCGCGGAAGCGCGCGCAGCCGGCGATCTCGTAGGCGTAGTCCGTGTCGTTGCGCTCCGCGTACTCGTGCCGGTTGCGGTCGGGCATGATGGCCGTGATCATCGCCTCGATCGCGTCGCCGTCGAGCTTCGGCTCCTCCAGACGCTCCAAGTGCCCCGACGAGCGGATGATCGGCGGCTCGCCGTGGCGCAGGTGCAGGTCGGAGCCGCCGCGCTCGACGAGGATGCGCAGCAGCCGGTCCATCGCCGCGTGCGCGCGCGAGTCGCCAACGACCGCGCGCGGCGCCGCCGCCGCCGCCGCGGCGCCCGCGGTCGCGGCCGGGGGCGCGGTGTTCGCGGGCGCGCCGAACGCGTCCTCGTAGGCCGTTGCCACGAACCCCGCGACGGGCGCCGCCTCCGTGACGACAGGGGCGGCGGGGGCGGGCGCCACGCCGGCCGCGCCCACCGGCGTCGCGGGGACGGCGGTGGTAACCGTCGGGGCCGCGCCGGCCGGCGCGAGGCGGGCGAGCCAGCGCTGGTCGACCCGCGTGACCTGCACGTCGAAGGGCCCGTCCGGCGACGCGTAGCGGAAGTCGGTCGGCTGGGCGCCGTCCAGGCGGGCCACCGCGTCGGCGGGGGCGATCTCGCGCAGGAAGGCGAGCAGCTGGGTGCCGGTGAGCGCCTGGCGCGTCACCGGCCGACGCGCGCCGCCGGCGAGGAAGGCGGCCGGCTCCCCCTCGAGCAGCTCGACGGCGTCGCCGCGGCTGGCGGCGAGGGCGGACAGCAGGCGATCGACTTGCGGCACGGCGGCGGGGACTGGAGGCGGAGGGCGGACGGGTCCGCGCTCTCGACGCCCGGGCGACGCCGGGGGTCACGGCCGCGGCCGTCACGCCGCCGGCCGCCCCACGACGCCGTCACACCGCCGGCACGCAGCGCTCGATCGGCGTCCGCTCCAGCTGCACCGTCACGTGCCGGATCCCCAGCTCGGCCATCGCGGCGTGCATCGCCTCGAGCGCCGGCTGCTGGCGGTCGACGTCGGGGACGACGGCGTGGGCGCTCATCGCGACGAGCCCGGAGGTGACGCTCCACACGTGCAGGTCGTGCACGCTCTCGACGCCGCGCACCGACTCGAGGCGCGCGCGCACCGCGGCCAGCGAGATGTGCGGGGGCACGCCCTCGAGCAGCACGTCGACGCTCTCGCGCACGAGGCGCCAGGCGCCGCGCACGATGAGCGCCGTCGTGAGCACCGAGACGACCGGGTCGGCGGCCAGCCACCCGGTCCAGCGCACCAGCAGCGCCGCGACGACGGTGCCCACGGAGCCGAGCAGGTCGCCGAGGACGTGGAGGTAGGCGCCGCGCACGTTGAGGCTCGACTGCGCGCTGCCGTGCAGCAGCCACGCGCTCGCGACGTTCACGGCGAGGCCGAGCACCGCGACGCCGAGCATCGTCCCCGTCGCGACCGCCTCGGGCGCGCGCAGCCGACCGACCGCCTCCCAGCAGATGGCGGCCGAGATCAGGAGCAGCGTGGCGCCGTTGAGGAACGCCGCAAGGATCTCCCAGCGGAGGTAGCCGTAGGTCTTGCGCGGCGTCGCCGCCTGGCGGCTGAACCAGGCGACGAACAGCGACAGCCCGAGCGCGCCGACGTCGGTGAGCATGTGCCCCGCGTCGGCCAGCAGTGCCAGCGAGTTGGAGAGCACGCCGCCGACCACCTCGGCGACCAGCAGCACCGCCGTGAGGACGAGGGCCCAGCGCAGCGCGCGCGTCGAGTGCGCGTGGTCGTGGTGCGCGTGGCCGTGGTGGTCGCCGCCGTGGTGCGCGTGGCCGGCGTGCGCGCCGTGGTCGTGCGCGCCGGCGGCCGCCGGCGCCTGCAGGTGCGCGCAGCCGGCGTCGGCGACGTCGCTCACGGGACCGCGACCTCGCGCGCCGCCAGGTCGACGCACAGCCGGAGCGCCTCGTGGAAGCTCGACGGGTCGGCGATCCCATGCCCCGCGATGTCGAGCGCGGTGCCGTGGTCCGGGGAGGTGCGCGGGAACGGCAGGCCGAGCGTGACGTTCACGGCGTGCCCGAAGGCGGCGACCTTGATCGCCGTCATCCCGACGTCGTGGTACGGCGCGACGACGGCGTCGAACGCGCCGCGCATCGCGCGCACGAAGACGGTGTCGGCGGGGAGCGGGCCGGCCAGCCCGAACGCCCGCGCGGCGGGGGCGAGCAGCTCGTCGTCCTCGCGCCCGAAGCGGCCGCCGTCGCCGGCGTGCGGGTTGAGCGCGCAGAGCGCGATGCGCGGCTCGTCGATCCCGAACCAGCGGCGCAGGTGGTCGCGCGTGAGCCCGGCCGCGCGCCCGATGGCCTCGGCCGTGAGCAGCTGCGGCACGTCTCGCAGCGCGACGTGGGTGGTGGCGAGCACCACGCGCAGCGGGCTGCCCCCCGGGACGCTCGGGCGCGTCGCCGCGAGCATCATCGCCGGCTCGCGGCCGGTGAGCGCGCCGAGCATCTCGGTGTGGCCCGGGAAGTCGTAGCCGCCGGCGTGCAGCGCGGCCTTGTCGAGGGGCGCCGTGACTATTCCCTGCACCGCGCCGCGCTGCGCGAGGCGCACCGCCTCCTCGATCGCGCGACCGGCGAGCCGTCCGGCCTCGGCGGCGCCGGCCCCCGGGGCCCACGTCCCGACGTCGACGTCGACGCCGATGCCGGCGCCCGACGGTCCGACGACGACGAGCGACACGTCGTCGGGAACGACGTCGGCCCCGAGCGTCTTGGCGACGAGCTCGGGGCCGATCCCGCGGGGATCGCCGACGGTGACGGCGAGGGTGACGGCCATGCGCGGGCGCGCCGGCGCGACGCTAGCGCGCCGCGGTGGCCGGCTCCCCGTCGAGGCGGATGGAGACGAAGGTGCCCTTGCGCAGGTTGTCGATCAGCTTGCGCACGGTCTTCGCCTCGCTCACCTGCTCGCGCAGGCGCTGCTTCACCTCGCTCTCGGGGTAGTCGCCGGCGGGGACGGCCATCGTGACCTTGAGGACGACGAACTTCTGCGTCTTGTTGGCCGGGTCGTCGATGGCGAACGGGCCGACCAGCGCGCCGACGCCCGACTCGCCGATCGCCGCGGCGTAGGCGGGCGGCAGCGAGTCGCGCGGGAACTCGGGGAGCGACGCGTTCTCGACCTGGTCGTGGTGGCGCGCCGACAGCGAGTCGAAGTCGGCGCCGCGCTTGAGCGCCGCCAGCACGCTGTCGGCCTCCGCCTGCGCGCGCGCCACGCCGCCCGAGTCGAGCGCGGGGCGGATCAGGATGTGGCGCGCCTTCACCTCGGCCGGCTGCGCGCGGTCGACGCGGATGATGTGGTAGCCGAACGCGGTCTCGACGATCGGGCTGATGCGCCCGACGGGGAGCGCGAACATCATCTCGTCGAACTCCTTCACCATGTTGCCGCGGCGGTTCCAGCCGAGGTCCCCGCCCTGCGGCCCGGAGCCCGGGTCCATCGACTCGCGCTTCGCGATCTGCTCGAAGTTGCCGCCCTTCGACAGCTCGACGAGCAGCGACTCGGCCTTGGCGCGGGCGGCGCGCTTGGCGGCCGGCGTCGGCTTGTTGGCGACGACGATCTGGCGGAAGCCGACCTGCGCCTCGCGCTTCGGGATGTTCGCCTTGCTCTGCTCGTACGCCTCGTTCAGCTCCTGGTCGCTGACCGGCGACGACGCGAGCTTCTGGTCGCGGCGCAGCTTCTGGACGACCTCGCGCTGCAGCTCGCTGCGGCGCAGCAGCTCGAGCTGGCGGCGGCGGTAGTCCTCGGGCGTGCCGAAGCCGGCGCGGCGGAGCTCCGTGCGGAACTCGTCCTCGGTGCGGAACTGCTTGCGCACCTGCTCCATCTGGCGGTCGATCTGCTTGTTCAGCTGATCGTCCTCCAGCTCGACCTTCTCGTCGTTCGCCTTCTGCACCAGCAGCTCGGCGTCGACCATCTCGTTCAGCGCGTCGCGCTCGAGCTTGAGGCGCTCCGGGCCGCTCTCGGGGAGCTGCAGCCCGCGCGCGCGGCGGATGTTCAGTTCGTCGAGCAGCTCGCTGTAGAGGATCGGCGTCGACCCGACGACGGCGACGACGCGGTCGACGTCGAGCAGCGAGTCGGGGGCCGCGACGGGCGTCGCCTGGAGCGCCGGGGGGCGCGGCGGCTGGGCGCCGGCGGGGACCGGGGTCCCCTGGGCGGCGGCGGAGCCGGTCGCGCCGAGGAGCGCGGCGAGCGCCGGCAGGACGAGGCGGAAGCGGTTGGAGCGCATGGGGCTGGGTACCCGGGCCGTCGGGGCGAGGTCCGCGGGCGCCGGCGGGCGCCCGTCCGAGAGCTAACGAGAGCGGGAGGGGGACGCGAGAGGGGTGGGCGCCGACGCGGCGCCCACCCCTCATCAGTCACCGCGCGGGGCGATCAGGGCTGCTTGCCCTGCGGCGCCGGCGCCGGCGGGGCCGGGGTCGCCCCGGGGGCGCCGCCCGGGGCCGCGCCCGGCGCGCCCGGGAGCGGCACCGCGGTGCCCGGCTGGCCGGCGATGCGCGCCGAGTCGGCCGAGGCGCGGACCTGCGCCGCGCGCTCCAGCGCGCGGTCGATCCCCTTGTCGTTCAGCGCGTACTCGAACTTCCCGCGGAGGGCGGCCTCGATCGGCGGCGGCACCTCGACGAACTGCGCCTGCTGGCGGGTCAGGCGGTCGAGGTAGTTCTCGACGCGCGAGGCGGCCAGGCGCTCCTTGTCGGCCTTGGTCTTGGCGCTGTCGTTGAGGGCGACCGGGTTGATCCCGAGGCCGTTCCACATGCCGGTGACCGCGCCGACGAACGAGCGGCGCAGGTTCCCCGTCTCGGCCGTGTCGAGCGTGATCTTGGCGCTGTCGGCCTGCTTGAGCAGGACCTCGTTGCGCGCCAGCTGCTTGACGAAGGTCTTGATGACCGAGTCCGGCGCCTGCTGGATCTGCGCCTTGAGCTGGGGGCCCATGGGGAGGGCGGAGATCCACTGGGCGACGCGGCCGGCCGTCAGGTCGCCGGCCGACGAGGTGGCGAGCACCTTGTCGTCCTCGCGATGGCCGTCGACGTCCTGGGCGATCGCCTTGGTCCAGAGGGGCGCGTCGGCCTTGATCTCGACCTTGGCGGCCGTCTCGAGGTTCGCGAGGTAGGTGCTCTCGGCGACCTGGCGGGTGCGCTGCCCGAGGGCCTGCGTGAACTGCGGCGCGACCTCGGCGAAGGTCGGGCGGTAGATGATGTGGTAGCCGTACGGCGACTCGACCAGGCCGGTCATCTGGCCGGGCTGCAGCGCCGCCAGCGCCTGCTCGAACTGCGGGACCATGGCGCCCTTCGGGAAGATCCCGAGCGAGCCGCCGTTGGCCGCCGAGCCGGCGTCGGTGCTGTTGCGGCGGGCGAGGTCCGCGAAGTTGGCCGGGGTGGCCTGGGCGCGGATCCCCTCGGCCTTGCGGCGGGCGGAGTCCTTGACCGCCTGCGGAACCTGCTGGCCGGGCTGCGGCGGCTGGTTGCCGAAGCCGACGAGGATGTGGCGGGCCGAGAGCAGCTCGCCCTTGGCGTAGCGCGCCGCCGCGTTGGAGGTGTCCTGCTGGACGTTCGTCAGGACCTGCTCGCCGAGCTTGCGGATGCGCTCCTGGGCGACGACGGCCCACACGGCGTCGTCGATGGTCTTCTGGTCGGCGAGCGAGTCGCCGGCGGCCGCCGCGGCGGCGAGCAGCTGGTAGTCGACCCAGAGCGAGGCGAGGTTCTTGGCGACCTCGCGCTGGAGCGGGATCATCGGCGCGCGGCCCATGAGCTGCCCGAGGCGCTCGACCGAGAGCTCCTGCGAGCCGGCCTTCGCGACCGTGTCGACGTGCGCGGTCATCGCCTCCTTGAAGCCGTCGCACGCGGCGACGGTGGCGAGCGCGCCGGTGGTGGCGAGGACGAGCAGGCGCTGGCGAATCATGGACAGCGGGGGTGTGGGCGGTGGAGGGCGGGAGGCGGGAACTGCCGGGCGCTACCGGGGGTGCCGCGCGCGCGGCGACGCTCCCGGGGGGACCCGGGCGCCGTCGCCGCGCGTGTCACACCGCGCCCGCGCCGGGGCGGGTCAGGCCGCGACCAGACTGCGGAGGGCCCGGACGAGGCCCGGGAGGATCTCCGCCCCCCCGAGTCGCGTGAGCTTGAGCGACAGGGGCTGGGCGCGCTTGACTTCGGCCTGGAACTGGACGTCGTGGAACGCCGCGCCGAGCGCCTTCATGCGCGGCACGGCGGTATCCCGGAAAGTTACCCGGGCCTCGTCGCCCCGCACAAGGACGCCTTCCACCCCCAGCGCGCCACCGAGCACCCGCAGGTAGGCGGTCGCGAAGAAGGCCTCGGCCTGGGGCGGCAGGGCTCCGAACCGGTCGCGGACCTCGCTGCGGACGGCGTCGATCTCGTCGGCGCTGGTGGTAGCCCCGAGCCGCCGGTAAAGGTCCAGCTTCGCCTCCTGCGACGCCACGTAGTCGTCCGGCAGGTAGGCCGCCTGGTCGAGCGAGACGTCGGCCGGGACCAGCTTGGGGGCGGACTCCCCGGCCACCAGCCGGCGCACCGTCTCGTCGAGCATGCGCAGGTACATGTCGAAGCCGACGGCGTGCACGAAGCCGCTCTGCTCGGGGCCGAGCAGGTTGCCGGCGCCGCGCAGCTCCATGTCCTTGAGGGCGACGCGGTACCCCGCCCCGAGCTCGGTGTGGTGCTCGAGCACGGCCAGCCGGCGCTCCGCGTCCTCGTCGACCACGTCGGGGACTAGGAGGTAGCAGTAGGCGCGGCGGTGCGAGCGCCCCACGCGGCCGCGCAGCTGGTAGAGCTGGGCGAGGCCGAAGTGGTGCGCGTTGTTCACGAACATCGTGTTCGCGTTCGGGACGTCGAGCCCGGTCTCCACGATCAGCGTCGACACCAGGATGTCGACGTCGTGGCTGACGAAGCGGTGCATCACGTCCTCGAGGTCCTTCTCGCGCATCTGGCCGTGGCCGACGGCGATGCGGGCGCGCGGGATCAGGCGCCGCAGGTGGTCGGCGACGGCCTCGATCGTCTCGATGCGGTTGTGGACGAAGAAGACCTGGCCGCCGCGGTCGAGCTCCCGGGCGATCCCCTCCTCGACCAGCCCGTCGTCGTTCGGCTCGACGAAGGTCAGCACCGGCGAGCGGTCGCGCGGCGCCGTCTGCATCAGCGTCATGTCGCGCAGCCCGGCCAGCGACTGGTGCAGCGTGCGCGGGATCGGCGTCGCGGTCAGCGTCAGAACGTCGGTCTCGAGCTTCAGCTGCTTGAGGCGCTCCTTGTGCTTGACGCCGAAGCGGTGCTCCTCGTCGACGACGATCAGCCCGAGCGCGCCGAACGTGACGTCGGGGCTCAGCAGGCGGTGGGTGCCGATGATGACGTCCACCTTCCCGGCCGCGAGGTCGGTCATGACCTGCGCCTGCTCCTTCGCCGTCTGGAAGCGCGAGAGCATCTCGACGCGCACCGGGAAGTCGGCGAAGCGCTCGGTGAAGGTCCGGTGGTGCTGGTCGGCGAGGATCGTCGTCGGCACGAGGACGGCGACCTGCCGCTGGCTCTGCACCGCCTTGAACGCGGCGCGCACCGCGATCTCGGTCTTGCCGTAGCCGACGTCGCCGACGAGGAGGCGGTCCATCGGTCGCCCGCCCTCCATGTCCTTCTTGACGTCCTCGGTCGCCTTGCGCTGGTCCGGCGTGTCCTCGAACAGGAAGCTCGACTCGAGCTGCCGCTGCCAGGCGCCGTCGGGGTGGTGCGGGTCGCGCGCGGCGACGCGGCGGCGCGCGTACAGCTCGAGCAGCTCGACGGTCATCTCCTGGATGGCCGCGCGCGTCTTCTCGCGCTGCGCCGCCCAGCGCTTGCCGCCCAGCCGGTGCAGCCGCGGCGGCGGCGTGTCGGAGTCGACGTCGCCGGCGGCGCGGTACCGCTCGATCTGGTCGAGGCGGTAGAGCGGCACGTTCAGCTTGTCCCCGCCCTCGTACTCGACGACCGCGACCTCGATGGTGCTGGTGCCGACGAACTTGGTCTCGATGCCGCGGTAGATCCCGACGCCGTGCTCGAGGTGCACGACGAAGTCGCCGGCCTTGAGCCCCGTGACCGCGTCGAGCGCGGTGCCGGCGGCGTAGCGGCGCGCGCGCCGGATGCGCCGGTCGCGGCGGAAGATCTGGTGGTCGGTGAGGACGCGCAGCCCCTGGACCGGGCGCCCGAGCGCGTCGCTCGTCGCCGGCACCACGAAGCCGCCGCCGAGCACCCCGATCACCAGCGCCGCCGGCGACGGCTGCCGGCCGACGAAGTCGTCCTCCTTCTCGCCGAGCAGCTCGTCGAGGCGCTCCGCCTGGCCGGTGTTGTCGCAGAGGATGATGGTGCGCATCCCGTCGCGCACCAGGCGCCGCAGCTTGCGGATGTCGCGGTCGATCGCGTCGGGCGCACGCAGCGGGAAGCCGACGTCGGGCGCCGCGCCGCCGCTCTTGTCGGGCGCGATCTCGCGCACGGTGCCGAACGACGCCAGCGTGCGCCGCGCCGCGTCGGGCTCCAGGAACAGCGCGTCGCGCTTGGGGACGTCCTCGCCGCGGCGGCGGGCGAGGTCGAGGTGGTGCGCGGCCTCGTCCCACGTGCGCTGCAGCTCCGCCCCCTCGTCCAGCCCGTCGGCGACGAAGAGCAGCGTGTCGGGCGTCCACAGCTCGGCCAGCGTCACGCGCTCGAACTCGACGACGTCGCCCTTCCCCGCCCCGTCGACGGGGAGGACGACCGCCACCTCGGCGGCGCGCGTGGAGCGCTGGCTGAACAGGTCGAAGTGGCGGAGCTCGGAGATCTCGTCGCCCCAGAACTCGAGGCGCACCGGCTCGGCCATGCCGAAGCCGTAGACGTCGAAGATCCCGCCGCGCACCGAGAACTGCGCGATGTCGTCGACCATCGCCACGCGCTCGAAGCCGATCGACTCGAGGTGGGCGGCCAGGTCCTCGGGGCGCCGCACGTCGCCGCGGCGGAGCTCGAGGCGCGCCTGCTGCAGCGCGCGCGGGAGGCGGGTGCGCTCGAGCACCGCGCGCGGCGTGGTGAGCAGGATGCGGACGCCGCCGCGCGACAGGCGCTCCAGCGTCTCGACGCGCTCGCCGGCCACCTCGGCGTGCGGCTCCGCCTCGCCGAAGGCCTCGCGCGGCGGGTAGAGCGCGACCGGCGCGCCCTCCTCCCCCGGGGCGTCGAGCAGCGTCTGGAGGTCGGCGAGCCAGCGCTCGGCCTCGGGAACGCCAGCGGTGAGCACGACGAAGAGGCGCTGCGGGTGCCGGCGGGCGAGGGCGGCGAGGAGGACCGCGGCGCTGGAGCCGTGCAACCCGCCGACGGTGACCGCCTGCCGGCCGGCCGGCAGCGCGCCGGCCAGGCGGGTGAAGGCCGGGAGGGCCTCGACCGCCTCGAGGAGCGTCGGGAGGGCCATCGGTCAGGCGGCGCGCGCCCGGACCGCCGCGCCCGCGCCCGTGCCCCCGCGCCGCGCCAGCAGCGCCTCGACGCCGTC
>NZ_JARGEK010000103.1 GCF_029211165.1 Roseisolibacter sp. H3M3-2 | reverse complement strand
GCGCCGCCGACGTCGACGCCGCGCTGCGGGCCGCCGCGCGCGCCGTGCGGTGAGCGCCGCCGTGCGCCGCGTGTCGATCGTCGGGCCCGGCGGGGCGGGGAAGTCCACGCTCGCGCGCGCGCTCGGCGCGCGCACCGGGCTCCCCGTCGTGCACCTGGACGCGCGCCACTGGAGCGCCGGCTGGGTCGAGCCCGACCGGGCGGAGTGGCGGCGCACGGTCGAGGCGCTGGTCGCCGAGCCGGCGTGGATCCTCGACGGCAACTACGGCGGCACGCTGGACGTGCGCCTGGCGGCGAGCGACACGGTGGTGTTCCTCGACCTGTCGCCGGCGCGCTGCGTGTGGCGCGCGGCGCGGCGCGCGTGGAGGTACCGCGGCCGCTCGCGCCCCGACATGGCCCCCGGGTGCCCCGAGCAGTTCACCTGGGAGTTCGCGCGCTGGATCTGGACGTACCGCCGCCGCCGGCGCCCCGACGTGCTGCGCCGCCTCGCGGCGCTGCCGCCGACCACCGCGGTCGTGCACCTGCGGACGCCGCGCGCGGTGGCGCGCTGGCTGCGCGTGGTCCCGCCGGCGGCGGGGGCGACGCCGTGAGGGACCCGCGCTACTCCGCCGCCGCCGCCGCAACCGACGACCCGCCCTGACCGCCGTGCACCTCGTCCAGCTCCTCCTGCCGTTGCGCGACAACGACGGCCGCCCCTTCCCGCCGGGCGCGCACCGCCGCGTGCGCGAGACGCTCACCGCGCGCTTCGGCGGGCTCACCGCCTTCACCCGCGCCCCCGCCGAGGGCGAGTGGGCGCCCGACGGCGCCGCGCCCGCGCGCGACGACGTGGTGGTGCTGGAGGTGATGGACGACGCGCTCGACGCCGACTGGTGGGGCGCGTACCGCCGGGAGCTGGAGCGCGCCTTCGCGCAGGACGAGATTGTCGTCCGCGCGCTCCCCATCCGCCGCCTCTGACGCCCGCCCCGCCGCCATGCGCCGCCTCGTCCTCGCCGCCTGCTGCTACCTCGCCGCCGCCTGCGCCCGCCGCGCCGAGCCGGAGTTCCTGACGCCGTACGGCCGGCCGCAGTACCCGTTCTCGCCGGCGGTGCGCCACGGCGGCGTCCTCTACCTCGCGGGGCAGATCGGGACCGACAGCACGGGGCGGCTCGTCCCGGGCGGGCTGGAGGCGGAGGCGCGCCAGATGATGGAGAACATCCGGGACGTCGTGCAGCGCTCGGGCTCCTCGATGGACCGGATCCTGAAGTGCACGGTATTCATGGCGGACATGCGCGAGTGGCCGGCGATGAACGCGATCTACGCGACCTACTTCCCGCGGCGCTTCCCGGCCCGCAGCGCCTTCGGCGCGACCGGGCTGGCGCTCGGCGCGCGTGTCGAGATCGAATGCCTGGCGGCGGCGTGAGCGCCCCCGGCGCCGCGGGCGCGCTCGAGTCGTACGAGGTGCGGCTGCGCGTGGGCGAGGGCGACCTCGACGCGCAGGCGCACGTCAACAACGTCGTCTACGTGCGGTGGGTGATGGACGCGGCGACCGCGCACTGGGAGGCGCGCACCGGCGCCGACGACCGCGCCGCGGTGGCGTGGGTCGCCACCCGACACGAGATCGACTACCTCGCCCCGGCGCTGCTCGGCGACGAGCTGGTGGTCCGCACGCGCGTCGGGCACGCCAAGGGGCTGACGTTCGAGCGGCACACCGAGGTGCGCCGCGTCGCCGACGACCGCGTGCTGGCGCGCTCGCGCACGCTCTGGTGCCCGGTCGACCCCGGCACCGGGCGCCCGCGCCGCGTGCCGCCGCACCTGCGCGCGCTCTTCTCCATGGACGGCCCGGCGTGAGCGGTCCGCCTGTCCCCGGGCACGCCGAGCGGGTGCGACGCCTCGCGCGCGTGATGGACTCCGCGGTGGGGATCCCGGGGACGCGCGTGCGCTTCGGCCTCGACGCGGTGCTCGGGCTCGTGCCCGGCGTCGGCGACGTGGTCGGCGCGGCCGCCGCGGGCTACGTCGTGCTCGCGGCGGCGCGGCTCGGGGCCCCGGCCTCGGTGCTGCTGCGCATGCTCGTCAACGTCGGCGTCGACACGCTCGTCGGGAGCGTGCCGCTGCTCGGCGACCTGTTCGACCTCGGCTGGCGCTCCAACACCCGCAACGTCGCGCTGCTGGAGCGCCACCTCGCCGACCCGCGCGGCGCCCGCGCCGCCAGCCGCGCGGTGGTGGTCGGCGTGCTGGTGGGGCTCGCGCTCCTCGCGGCGGCGGGCATCTTCCTCGTCGTCGCGCTGCTGCGCGCGCTCCTGGCCCTCGCCACCTGACCGACCGATGGACGTGCACCCCTTCCTGCTCTGGATCGAGGCCGAGGAGTGGCCGGCCGGGCAGTGGACCCCGGCCGACGACGTCACCGACGTGATCGTGACGCTCCCCGACGGCTCGCGCTGGGTCGGCAGCTGCTGCGCCTTCGCGCACCTCGACACGCTGCGCCGCAACTGCGCCGAGTCGGGGGAGAACCTCGGCGGCCGCTACCTGTGGGCGTCCGACCTCGTGCTGGTCGAGGACACGTCGCGCGCGACGCTGGAGTCGGTCGTGCGCGACCTGCTGGCGCGCGACGAGCTGCGGACGGCGTTCTCGGAGGTCGAGGACGAGGCGGCGTGAGCGCGTTCGCGGTCCGCCGGGCCGACGCGCGCGACCTGCCCGCGATCGAGGCGCTGATCCGCGACTCGGTGCGCGGGCTGAGCGAGGGGTTCTACACGTCCGCCGAGGTCGAGAGCGGGCTGGCGCACCTCTTCGGCGCCGACACGCAGCTGGTGCGCGACGGCACGTACTTCGTCGTCGAGGCGGACGGCGCGCTCTGCGCCGCCGGCGGCTGGAGCGCGCGCCGCACGCTCTTCGGCGGCGACGTGTTCAAGGGCGCCGAGGACCCCTACCTCGACCCGGCGACCGAGCCGGCGCGGATCCGCGCCTTCTTCGTGCACCCCGCCTGGGCGCGCCGCGGGCTGGGGCGCCTCCTGTTCGAGCGGTGCCGCGCCGAGGCGCGCGCCGCCGGCTTCCGCTCGCTGGAGCTGATGGCCACGCTCCCCGGCGAGCCGCTGTACGCGGCGCTCGGCTTCACGGTGCGCGAGCGCGTGCGCGTGCCGCTCCCCGACGGCGCCGTCCTGGGCGGCGCCGTGATGTCCCGCCCGATCGACGACTGACCCCCACCCGCCCGCCCCATGCTCCTCGTCACCACGACCTCGCTCGAAGGGCACCCGGTCCGCCAGTACCTCGGCATCGTCTCCGGCGAGGCGATCCTGGGCGCCAACATCTTCCGCGACTTCTTCGCCGGGATCCGCGACATCGTCGGCGGGCGGTCGGCCGCCTACGAGGAGGAGCTGCGCAAGGCCAAGCAGATCGCCATGGACGAGATGTCGCAGCAGGCGCGCGACCTGGGGGCCGACGCCGTGCTGGCCGTGGACCTCGACTACGAGACCATCTCGGTCGGGCAGGGGGGCGGGATGCTGATGGTCAGCGCGAGCGGAACGGCGGTGAAGCTGGGGTGAGCGGCGGAACGTCCCGGAACGCCGGAGGCCCGGCCGGCGTTCCGCGCTCGTGATCGTCCGCCGCACCCTCACCTGGACCCGGATGCTCGGGTACCTCGGCCGCCCCCTCGCCGTGCACACGGCGGTGGCGGTCGCGGTGGTCCTCGCGCACCGCGCGTACGGCCAGCGCTGGATCTCGGTCCCCGACCTCCCGGTCTCGATCCTGGCCGCGGCGCTCGGCATCCTGCTCGGCTTCCGCAACAACTCCGGCTACGACCGGTGGTGGGAGGCGCGCACCCTCTGGGGGGGGATCGTGAACACGTCGCGCCGGCTCGCGCGGCAGGTGCTGTCGCTGCTCCCCGCCGCCCGCGAGCGCTCCGACGACGACCCGCTCGGGGACGAGGGGCTGTACGCCGCCGACGAGGGGCGCCGCGTCTCGCCGCTGCTCGCCTCGGCCTACACCGACACCTTCGCGGTCCCGGCGCGCGGGAGCGGGGACGGGGCGGTGCGCGACCGGCTCGGGCGGGCGGGGGGCGTGTCGCCGGCCGGCGCCGCGGCGACGGCGGCGGCGGTGCTGCCGCTCCCCGACGAGGAGGACGGGCTGGAGTCGTGCGCGTTCCCCGGCGCCAGCCGCGAGGCGCGCGAGCTGGTGTACGCGCAGATCGGCTTCGTGAACGCGCTGCGCTGCCACCTGCGCCGCCAGGACCCGCTCCCCGAGATCGCGCCCTACTTCCGCCCCGCCGTGCTGGAGGCGCTGCGCGACGAGCAGAACGTGCCGACGGCGATCCTCGTGTGGATGGCGAGCCGCCTGCGCCGCGCCTTCGGCCGCGCGCCCGGGACCGAGTCGACGATGCGGCTGGTGGCGCTCGACGAGACGCTGAACGAGCTGACGAACCTGCTCGGCGGGTGCGAGCGCATCAAGAACACGCCGATCCCGCGGCAGTACGACTTCCTGCCGCGGGTGATGGTGCGCGTCTACCTGTTCCTGCTCCCGCTGTCGGTGGTGGCCGAGCTGGGGCTGGCGACGCCGCTCGTGACCGTCGTGATCGCGTTCCTCTTCCTGTCGCTCGACGCGATCGGGCGCAACGTCGAGGCGCCGTTCGAGAACGACATCCACGACACGCCGATGACCGCGCTCTGTCGCACGATCGAGATCAACCTGCGGCAGATGCTGGGGGAGCGCACGCTCCCGCCGCCCGTGCAGCCGGTGGACGGCTACCTGTACTGAGCGGCGGTGGGACGCTACGCGCTCCGGTGGCGACGCCGGGCCGCGAACGTCACCGCGCCGAGCCCGAGTCCGAGCATCGACCAGGTGGAGGGCTCGGGCACGGTGGTGGGCGGCGGCCCCGGCGTGAACTGGTCGGCGCGGATCTCGACCGCGTAGCCGCTCGCCGAGCCGTGGTCCTCGAGCAGCAGCTGGAGGAAGTGCGTCCCCGCGGGGAGGTCGCCCAGGGCGAGCGTGTACTCGCCGAGCGAGACGCCCCCCGGATCGCGCCGGCCCAGGATGTAGTTCCCGTTGAGCCACACGAAGATGCCGTTGTCGACGCCGAACCGCGCCTGCACGTTGGTCGCGCCGAGCGTGTTGAACTGGTAGATGACGGCGACCTCGTTCCCGGCCGTCCAGCTGTTCGGGATCGACGGCGGGCTGGTCCAGTTCGCGTTCAGGTTCAGCGGATCGGTGAGCCAGTTCCCGAGCGCGGCGCTGGCCGCGGAGAGGTTGGGCGCCGACGGGTAGCTCGCCGAGCAGTCGTCGCTCAGGGGGAACGGCTCGGCGCAGCCGTCGATCCCCGTGTTCGACAGGTTCAGCGACGTCCCGATGCTGTTGTTGTAGTAGCCCGGGCTGTTGGTCTGCACCAGTGTGACCTGTGCGCCGGCGATCGCGGGGAGCGTCGTCGCCAGCGCGAGGAACAGTCGCCTCATGCCAACACCTCCGTACCGTGAGCGGTGGGGCTGCGATCGCCGGCGCGTGTCCGACCGCGGGCGAGCCGTCACCGATGTGTCGCGCATCACGGTGACGTCCCGTTAATGCGTGGGTCCGGAGGCGCTGTCAAGAAAACGGACGGCGCACCGGCGGCCCGGCGCGCGCGCCGTCAGGCCACGCCCACGCGCGCGGCCAGCTCGGTGAGCCGCGCGACGGCGTCGGCCAGCACCGGCGCCGGCTGGACGAGCGATATGCGGAACCACCCCGCGCCGCCCGGCCCGAACGCGATCCCCGGGGTCACCACCACGCCGGCCTCGTCGAGCGCGGCGCGCACCCACCCCCAGTCGTCGAACCCTTCGGGGACCGGCAGCCACGCGTACATCGAGGCGCTCGGCGGGGTGACGTCCCACCCGGCGGCGGCCAGCCCGCCGTACACCGCGTCGCGGCGCGCGCGGTACTCCGCGGCCACGGCCGGGGCCAGCTCGGCGTGGCGGGCGAGCGCGGCGGCGCCGGCGGCCTGCGCGACCCACGGCGTGCCGTAGCCGACGTTGGTGCGGTAGGCCGCCAGCGCGTCGATCGCCTCCGCGGAGCCGGCGGCGAAGCCGATGCGCACGCCGGCCATGTTGAACGACTTCGAGCACGAGTACAGCTCGACCGCGACGTCGGTGGCGCCCGGCACCTGCAGCACGCTCGGCACGCGGTAGCCGTCGTACGCCAGCTCGGCGTAGGCGAGGTCGCTGAGCAGCAGCAGCCCGTGGCGGCGCGCGAAGGCCACGCAGCGCTCCAGGAACGCCAGGTCGCAGACCGCGCCCGTGGGGTTGTTCGGGTAGTTCACGACCAGCGCCTTGGCGCGGGCCAGCACGTCGGCCGGGATCGCGTCGAGGTCGGGGAGGAAGGCCGGGGCCGGCGTCGGGATGAACCAGGCGTCGGCGCCGTTCAGCATCGGGGCGCGGGCGTAGACCGGGTAGTAGACGGCGGGGACCAGCGCCACGTCGCCGGGGCCGCAGTACGCCTGGAGCAGCTGCGCGATCCCCTCCTTCGACCCGCTGACGGCCAGCAGCTCGCGCGACGGGTCGAGGGCGACGCCGAAGCGATCGCCGAGGTAGCGCGCGGCGGCGGCCAGATACTCGGGCGTGCCGCGGAAGGGCGGGTAGCCGTGGCGCCCCACGTCGGCGGCCGCGCCCTGCAGCGCCTCGATCACCGGCGCCGGCATCGGGCGGTCCGGGCTCCCGATCCCCAGGTCCAGGTACGTCCGCCCCCGGGCGCGGGCCTCGGCCTTCAGCCGGTCGAGCTCCGCGAAGACGTAGGGGGGCAGGCGGTCGAGGGCGGCGATGGGGCGGGGGAGCACGGCGGGCGGGGCACGGGACGGAACGGGGCGTCGACGCGGCGGATGCCGGGACGACGCCCCGCGGACGGCTGGGGCAACGCCTCGAAGCTAGCGAGGCGTCGGGACCCGTGCCGGGTGCCCCGCGCGCGCGGCGCGGCGCCGCTCAGTACAGCTGCGTCCAGCTCCGGTCCTTCGCGCGCACCAGGATCGCCGAGCCGCGCAGCGCGCTCTCGACCGCGCACTTGGAGTAGCGGACCGTCTGGTTGCCGGTCCACATGCTGCCGCCGTCCGCCAGGTTGACGTTGCGGGCCATGATCGCGCCCGTCACGTTCGCCGTCCCGTTGCCGCGGTCGACGTCGTCGCGGACGATGATCAGCCCGACCCAGTCGAAGTTGCCGCGCAGTCGCATCGACCCGTTGACGAGCAGGATCCCCTGGCCGCGCCCGTTGGACTGCAGCTCGAGGTCGCCGTCGACGTACACGATCGGGAAGTAGTTGACGCACGACGCCACGTGGCCGGCGCCGCGGAACGGCTCCCCCCAGTTCTGCGTGTTGCTGTACCGGCAGGTGCCCGCGCTGTCGATCGGCGCGATCGAGTTGCCGGGCTGCGCGCCGTTCAGGTAGCGGATCGTCGCCGCGCGCGTCAGCGAGTTCCACGACTCGGTGCCGAAGCGCACGTAGGTGTTCGAGTCGCCGGCGGCCGGGTCGAAGATCACCTTGGGCGCGCCCGACGGGATGTTCTTCGCCGCCGAGTCGGACTGGTTGGTGCCGGGGGGCACCGCGATCGCGGGCATCAGCGTGCCGCGCATCCCGGCGCACAGCGAGTCGGGCCAGGCGACGCTGTTGTCCCACGAGTACGGGACGTAGTCGCGCCCGTCGACGATCGCCGATCCCTGCAGGTCCACGCGCCCGCCCGCCGTGATCGCGCCGCGCGGCTCGATGCTCGGGTAGGCGAGGCGCAGGATCGCGCCGACCGAGCGCTGCGCGGTGAGCTGCGGGTTGGGGATGCTGGCGCGCCCGATCGACTCGACGTGGTAGAGCATCGGGGTCAGGCGCGTGATGCGCACCTTGGCCGTGTCGCCGGCCGCCACCCACACGTTGGACGAGTCGACGCGCCCGACCGCGAGGCCGCGGGGCGCGGGGAGGTTGAGCTGGGTCGGCCAGTTGGCGACCTGCTCGTTCAGCCCGAACTCGGAGACGGACAGCGCGCGCTGCTCGATGAGCGCGTTGCGGCCGCCGCGGAAGGTCTGGCGCGAGGCGGTGAACGAGCCGGCGGCGAGGGTGCTCAGCACCACCAGCAGCATCAGCGCGACGGGGAGCGCGACGCCGCGGCGGGCGCGGCGCGCGCGGGTCACGGCACGGCGGAGGGCGCGCATGGGGCTCCTGGGGGTCAGAGGCGGTTGCGCAGGGCGACCCGCACGGCCACCGAGTCGCGCAGCACGATCGTGTCCTTCGTGCCCCCGCGGACCAGCGCGCGGGCGCGGAACGCGAGGTCGACGCGGCCGACGGCGGCGCCGGTCGGCGCGGCCAGCAGCTGGCCGAGCGTGTCGTAGTACGTGAAGCGCAGGCCGGCGCGCGGCCCCGCGGGCGACTCGAACGGGCCGGCGATCGGCTCCGCCTGCTGCCACACGCCGCCCACGTACTCGCGGTAGCCGAGGTACCAGCCGGTCGCCGAGGCGCCGGGGGGCTGGAAGAGCGAGTAGCGCGTGGAGCGCAGGAAGCGCAGCGGCGAGCCGACGCTGGTGGTCAGCGGCGGGTTCGCGCTCAGCGTGAGGCGCCAGCGCGGCTTGGTCGCCGGCGGGTCGAGCGTCGGGTCGGTGAAGGGCGCGCCGGCGCAGCTCGCGGCCGGCGCGTGCGCCAGCGACTCCACGGCGTACGGCAGCCAGCGGTCGTCCTCGGGGCCGGTCCGCGTGTTCTCGTCGTAGAGCAGCACCGTGTCGCCCGCCGCCGGCCGGATGTGCCACTCGGTCAGGGCGTTGCGCGACGTCTCCAGCGGCGGCAGGTCGACCACGAAGGCGGCCGGGCGCGCGCACACGACCGACGAGCCGATGGTCGCCTGCAGCTGGATCGCCGTGTCCTGCAGCACCGTGATGTCGCCCGCGGCGCGCGACGCGGCGCGCAGGTCGAGCGGGAGGAGCCCCAGCCCGGTGCGCAGGTCGCGCTGCATCTGCGTCGCGCCCTGCGTGCGGTTGAAGATCCGGTACTGGCTGGTGAGCAGCATGCCGAGCGAGCCGCCGACGATCACCAGCATCACGATCGCGATCAGCAGCTCGGGGAGGGTGAACCCCCGACGCGGGGCGGTCACTCGCGGCATGGGATCACGCTCTGGTAGACGATGGGACTGGTGCGCCCGGGGACGGTCAGCGTGTCGGTCAGCCGCTTGACGTTGTAGCCGTCGACCACGCGCCACTTCTCCACCACGCCGCGCACGGTCGCGGAGCCGGCGGTCGGCCCGCCGTTGGCGAGCGAGTTGCACGGCAGGCTGGCGAGCGAGTCGAAGCGCGACTGCGCGATCGCCGAGGCGAGCGTCTGGGTCGAGCCGCGCCGCGTCGTCTTGGCGGCGACGACGCCGAGGCCGGCGATGGCGAGCAGCCCGATCGAGAGCAGCACGATCGCCGCGATGACCTCGATGATCGTGAAGCCCGCGCGCGGGACGCGGCGCCGGCGGGCGGTCACGGGGCACACTCCCGCGGCAGGATCATCCCCAGGTTCGACACGCACACCGAGTCCTTGCGCACGCCGCGCTGGATCACGTAGCGCGCGCCGTCGGCGCCGAGGCGGGGGTTGGCCAGCCCGCGCGAGTCGAAGGTGATGATCGAGTCGGCGACGTCGGCGGCGGTCACGGTCACCACGTACTCGGAGTCGAGGCGCAGCGGGCCGAGGACGCGGTAGCGCCCGGAGGCCGCGGCGCCCGGCGCCCCGGTGTCGACGGTGACGACGATGCTGTCGGTGCGGATGCGCACGCGGGCGGGGCGGCCGCGCTGGATGGCGGCGGCCCGCGCGGCCTCGATCGCCGTCGCCAGCTCCATCCGGGCGCCGCGGATCGACGCGCCCTCGCGGAACGCGCGGGCGCGGGGGCCGGCGATCATGACGAGCACGCCGACCATCCCGATGACGATCAGGACCTCGACCATCGAGAAGCCGGCGCGGGCCACTGGGCGGCCGCGGGGGGAGGCGCGCATCATACGGCGGGGAGTGTCGGCGGCGGGCGTCGGGACCTTGAGCGGGCGCGCCACGGACCGGATCGGCGCGATTCCGTTCGAGGGACGCGACACCGCGAAGGGCGGCAACGCGCGCCGCGTCACGGGACGGGCCGCGACCGTTCCGGCCCGCGCCGCGCCCTCGCCCCCGCCGTCACGCGGTGCGCCGGCCGGCACCCCGCGCCCCGGTCCACCCACGCCCGCCCCGACCATGTCCCTCTCGCGTCGCACCGCGGCGATCCTGCTCGCGCTCCCCCCGCTCGCCGCCGGGACGGCGGCGATGCGCCGGGCGCCGGCCGCCGCCCCCGCCTGCGCCCCCGACAACGCGGGGATCACCCTCCCCGCCGGCTTCTGCGCCACCCTGTTCGCCGACAGCGTGGGGAGCGCGCGCCACGTGGCGGTCGCGCCCAACGGCGACGTCTTCGTCGCCCTCGGCGCCCCGCGCGGGCGCGCCGGCACCGCGACGGCGGCGGTCGGCGTGCTCGCCCTGCGCGACCGCGACGGCGACGGCCGGGCCGACGAGCGCGCGCGAGGCGGCGCGCGCGGCGGAACGGGCGTCGCCCTCGCCCCCGGCTGGCTGTACGCCGACGACGGCACGGCGATCGTGCGCTGGCCGCTCCCCGCCGGCGCCCTCCGGCCGAGCGGCCCCGCCGACACGATCGTGGCGGGCTTCCCGACCGGCGGGCACGCCCCGCACGGGATCGCCCTCGACGGGCGGGGCGCGCTCTACGTGACCGTCGGGTCGGTCAGCAACTCGTGCCAGCAGCAGGACCGGCAGACCGACTCGCCGGGCCACGACCCCTGCACCGAGCTCGAGACGCGCGCCGGCATCTGGCGCTTCCGCGCCGACCAGCCCGGGCAGCGCTTCTCGCCCGCGGCGCGCCACGCGACCGGCATCCGCAACGCGCTCGCCCTGACCATCGCGCCCGACGGGCAGCTGTGGGCGGCGCAGCACGGGCGCGACCAGCTCTTCCAGAACTGGGGCGCGAAGTTCACCGCCGAGCAGAGCGCCGACCTCCCAGCCGAGGAGCTGTTCCCGGTGCGGGCGGGGGACGACTTCGGCTGGCCCTACTGCTACTACGACCAGAACCAGCGGAAGCTCGTGCTCGCCCCCGAGTACGGCGGCGACGGGAAGGCGGTCGGGCGCTGCGCGCAGAAGCGCGCCCCGGCGGCCGCCTTCCCCGGGCACTGGGCGCCGATGTCGGTGCTGTTCTACACGGGGCGCGCCTTCCCCGCGCGCTACCGCCAGGGGGCGTTCGTGGCCTTCCACGGCTCGTGGAACCGCGCCCCGCTCCCGCAGGCGGGCTACCAGGTGGCGTTCGTGCCGCTGCGCGACGGCCGCGCCGCCGGCCCACACGAGACCTTCGCCGACGGCTTCGCCGGTGGGGAGGCGCGCCGCCAGCCGGGGCAGGCCCAGCACCGCCCGGTGGGGCTCGCCCAGGCCCCCGACGGCGGCGTCTACGTGACGGACGACGTGCGGGGGCGGATCTGGAAGATAGTGCACGTCGGGGCCCGCTAGATTCCGGGCACCAGCCCGCCCCCTCCCACCGATCCGTCGGAGAACGCTATGTCCGCCCGCCTGAAGGCCCTCCACGACGCCGGCCAGTCGATCTGGCTCGACTACATCGACCGCGCCATGCTGCACGACGGGGACCTCGAGCGGCGCATCCGCGAGGACGCGCTCACCGGGATGACCTCGAACCCGACGATCTTCGAGAAGGCGCTCGCCGAGGGGCAGCACTACGACCAGCAGCTCGCGGCCGCCGAGGCGGGGCTGTCGGCGTGGGAGCTGTTCGAGCTCGTCGAGACGGAGGACGTGCGCCGCGCGTGCGACCTCTTCCTCCCGCTCTACCAGGCCACGAAGGGGAAGGACGGCTACGTCTCGATCGAGGTGTCGCCGGGCGTCGCCGAGGACCCGGACGCGACGATCGAGGAGGGGCGCCGGCTGTGGGCGACCGTCGCCCGCCCGAACGTGATGATCAAGGTCCCGGGGACCGAGGCCGGCGCGCGCGCCGTGCGCACGCTCCTCGCCGACGGGATCAACGTCAACGTCACCCTCCTCTTCTCGGTCGAGGCGCACCGCCGCGTCATCGAGGCGTACCTCGACGCGCTGGAGCAGCGCGCGGCCGCCGGCCAGCCGGTCGACCGCGTCGCCAGCGTCGCCAGCTTCTTCATCAGCCGCGTCGACTCGGAGGTCGACAAGCGGCTCGACGCGATCATCGCGCAGCTCCCCGAGGAGCGCCGCGCGTACGTCGCGCAGCTCAAGGGGAAGGCGGCGATCGCCAACGCGAAGCTCGCCTACCGCCTGTTCCAGCAGCTCTTCTCGGGGCCGCGCTGGGACGCGCTGGCGGCGAAGGGGGCGATGGTGCAGCGCCCGCTCTGGGCGAGCACCAGCACCAAGAACCCGGCGTACCGCGACGTGCTGTACGTCGAGCAGCTGATCGGCCCCGACACGATCAACACCATGCCGCCGGCGACGCTCGAGGCGTTCCGCGACCACGGCGAGACGGCGCGCACGGTCGACCGCGACGTCGAGCAGGCCGAGCGCACGCTGGCCGACCTCGAGGCGCTCGGCGTCTCGATGACGGCGGTCACCGACAAGCTGCTGACCGAGGGGATCGCGTCGTTCCAGAAGTCGTTCGACGGGCTGCTGGCGGGGCTCGAGAAGCGCGTCGCCGAGCGCGCCGGCGCGCGCTGAGCGGATCGTCCGCCGCCTGTCCGCGTCCCGTCCCCGGTGGTATCGTAGCGGCCGCGCCCGGTGCACCGGGCGCGGCCGCTCCGCTTCCGCCCCTCGCCCATGACCGCGCGCCCGCTCCGCACCACGCTCGCCGCCCTCGGCCTCCTCGGCGGGGCCGTCGTCGCCGCGCGCCCGGTGGGGCCGCTGCCGGCGCTCGGACCGCTGCTCGACCCGACGCGGGGCGTATGGGCGGGGGCGCGCGGCGACGCCGCGCCCGAGCGCCCCGAGATCGCGGGGCTGTCGGCGCCGGTGCGCGTGGTCTACGACGACCGCCGCGTCCCGCACGTCTTCGCCGAGACCGAGGACGACGCGTACCGCGCGCTCGGCTACGTCGTCGCGCGCGACCGGCTCGTGCAGCTGCAGGTGTCGGCGCTCGCCGCCAGCGGCCGCCTCACCGAGCTGGCCGGCGAGCGCGCGCTCCCGCTCGACCGCGAGATGCGCGGGCTCGGGCTGCCGCGCGCGGCCGAGTCGAAGCGCCGCCTGCTCGGCGACACGACGGCCAGCGGGCGCGTGCTGCGCGCGTACGCCGACGGCGTCAACGCGTGGATCGACGCCCTCCCGCCGTCGCGCCTCCCGCTCGAGTTCAAGCTCACCGGGCTGCGCCCGGAACGGTGGACGCCGCTGCACTCGCTGCACCTGCTCGGGCGCATGGGGTGGACGCTCGCCTACGACGCGCCCGAGGTCGAGCGCGCGGCGGTGGCGGCGCGCGTCGGTGCGGCGGCGGCCGCGTCGCTCTTCCCCGACCGGCAGCCGATCGTCGAGCCGATCCAGCCGGCCGGCGGCCCGCGCATACCGACGACGGCGAGCGCGCCGCCCGGCGTCGCCGACTCGGCCGCCGCGCGCACGGTCGC
>NZ_JARGEK010000102.1 GCF_029211165.1 Roseisolibacter sp. H3M3-2 | reverse complement strand
GGAGCTGGAGCGGGTGCGGCGCGAGCGCGCCGCGCGCCGCGACGGCAGCCAGCTTCACCGCGCCCTCACTGCCAGCGGCGGCGGTCCGCGCCGACCCGCCGCAGCTGGCGCCCCACCGACAGCGCGCTGGCGAGCAGCCCGAGCACCGCGCCCGCCAGCACGCCCAGCGCCGCCGTCGAGACGGGGAAGAACGTCGTGCGCACCACGTAGCGGCTCACCAGCCCGTGCGCCGCCCAGGTCAGCACCAGCGCCAGCAGCCCGCCCGCCAGCCCCTTGAGCGTGCCGTCGACCAGGAAGGGCAGGCGGACGAACCCGTCGGTCGCCCCCACCAGCCGCATGATCTGGATCTCCTTCGCGCGCGCCAGCACGGCCATGCGGATCGTGGCGCTGACGATGATCGCCGCCGCCAGCGCGAACGCCAGCCCGAGCGCGAGCCCCGTGACCGCGGCCACCGAGCGGATGCGCGCCAGCTTGCGCACCCACTCCTCGCCGTAGCGCACCTCCTCGATCGACGGCGCCTCGCGCACCGCGGCGGCGACCTTCTCGACGCTCGCCACGTCGCGCCGTCCCTCGCGCAGCCGGATCTCCAGCGACGCGGGGAGCACCGCGGCGTCGAACACGTCGCGGAACTCGCCCAGCTCGCTCCGCGCGCGGTCGAGCGCCTCGCGCGGCGACACGTACGTCACCGTCGCCACCTCGGGGAGCCGCTGGAGCGACGACGCGTCGGCCATGACCAGCGCGTCGTCGGCGCTGTCGCGCACGAAGGCGCGGATCTCGACGCGCTCCTCCACCTCGACCAGCGCGCGGCGGATGTTGGTCGCGACCAGCCCGAACAGCCCGACGGAGAACAGCGAGAAGGCGATGGTCGCGATCCCGAGCGCGCCGAGCAGGGGGGCGCGGCGCCACCCGACCAGCGCCTCGCGCAGCGCGCGGCTCACGGCGCCCCCCCGGCGTCGTCGGGCGTCTCGCGCCGCCGCACCTCGCCCAGCGCCGCCGCCACCGCGTCGGCCGCCGGCGTCGACGCGCCCGCGGCCGCCGAGTCGTGCACGAGGCGCCCGCGGAGCATCTCCAGCACTCGCAGGTCGCTCCGCCGGACCAGCTCCAGGTTGTGCGTCGCCATCAGCACCGCGGTCCCCGACGCGTTGATCTCGCGCAGCAGCTGGAACACGCCGCGCGCCGCGCGGTCGTCGAGGTTGCCGGTCGGCTCGTCGGCCAGCAGCAGCAGCGGGCGGTTCACGATCGCGCGCGCGATCGCCACGCGCTGCTGCTCGCCCCCCGACAGCTCGTGCGGGTGCGAGGTGCCCTTGGCGGCCAGCCCGACCTGCGCCAGCGCGCGCGCCACGCGGTCGCGGATCGTCGCCGCCGGCACGCCGGTGACCTCGAGCGCGAAGGCGACGTTCTGCTCCGCCGAGCGGTCGGGGAGGAGGCGGAAGTCCTGGAAGACGACGCCGAGCTTGCGGCGCAGCAGCGCGACCTCCTTCCCGCGCGCCGTCGACACCGAGTGCCCGGCCACGCGCACCTCCCCCTGCGTCGGCCGCTCCTCGGCGTACGCGAGCTTGAGCAGCGAGCTCTTGCCCGACCCGCTCGGGCCGGTGAGGAAGGCGAACTCCCCCTTCTGCAGCTCGAACGACACCGCGTGCAGGGCGACGCCCGTGCGCGGGTACTCCTTCACGACGTTGTAGTAGCGCAGCACGGCGGGACCTGCGACCGGGTCAGGCGCCGAGCGCCTGCTCGACGTCGGCGATCAGGTCCTCGGCGTTCTCGATGCCGACGCTGATGCGCAGGAACCCGTCCGGGATCCCGATGGCGGCGCGCGCCTCCGACGTCATGTGCGCGTGCGACGTGTAGCGCGGCTCGCAGACCAGCGAGTCGACGCCGCCGAGCGAGGTCGCGTGCGTGATGACGCGCAGCGCCCGCACGAAGCGGTCGGCCGCCTCGCCGCCGCCGGCCAGCTCGATCGCCATCATCCCGCCGAACCCGTCGAGGGTCTCGGCGGCGAGCGCGTGGTCGGGGTGCGAGGCGAGGCCGGGGTAGTGCACGCGCGCCACCGCCGGGTGCTCCTCGCACCAGCGGGCCAGCGCCAGCGCGTTCTCGTTCTGCCGCCGCACGCGCACGTCGAGCGTCTTGAGCCCGCGCTCCAGCAGCCAGCAGGCGAACGGGTCGGGCGCCTGGCCCCACACCATCATCTTCTGGCGCACCTCCTCGACGTACGACGCGGTGCCGAGCACCACGCCGCCGAGGATGTCGTGGTGACCGTTCAGGTACTTGGTCGCCGAGTGGATGACGACGTCGGCCCCGTGCGCGAGCGGGCGGAAGTTCACCGGGCTCGCGAAGGTCGAGTCGATCACCAGCGCCAGCCCCAGCTCGTGCGTCAGCGAGGCCAGCGGGCGCAGGTCGAGGACGCGCGTCGTCGGGTTGACCGGGCTCTCGATGAACACCGCGCGCGTGGACGGGCGCACCGCGCGCCGCCAGTCGCGCGACTGCGTCGGCTCGACGAACGTCGTCTCGATGCCGAGCGTCGCGAACTCCTGCGTCAGCAGCTTGTGCGTCCCGCCGTAGATCCAGGCGCTCGACACCAGGTGGTCGCCGGGGCGGAGCAGGGCGAGCATCGCGCACGCCGTCGCGCCCATCCCGCTGCTCAGCAGCAGCGCCGACTCCGCGCCCTCCAGCAGCGCCAGCCGGCGCTGTACCGTCTCGGCGTTCGGCGTGTTGCCGTAGCGCGTGTAGAGCAGCCCCTCCCCGGTGCCGTGCGGCTGGAGGAAGTTGACCGACTGCACGAGCGGCGACACGACCGGCGCGCCGGCCTCGCCGTGGGCGCGGTCGGCGGCGGCGCGGTCGCCGTGGATGGCGAGCGTCGACAGGCCCGGCGCCGGGGGCGCCGCGGTGGGGGAGTCGGAGGGCACGGGCATGGGGCGGGGGCGCCGGGGGCGCCGCGCGTCAGACGAAGCGCCCGACCTCGGGGGGGGCGTCGAGGTCCGGCTTGATCAGGTACACGATCTCAGACGGGGCGACGCCCGGCACGTCACGGACGGCCACGTCCCCGCGCGGGAGGGAGTCGTCGATCACCAGCGTCGCCAGCTGCTGCCGGCGCGGCCCCTCGACCACGACGAGCTCCCCGTCCTCGAGCATCCGCTGGCGCGCCTCGTTGCCGTTGATGCGCACCTGCGGCCCCCGCTCGGCGTCGCTCACCCGGGTCGCCTGGAACTGCGCGACCCGCATCGGGCGCGACGTCTGCGGCCGGCGGTAGAGGGGGCTCACGCCGCCCGCCCCCGGGCCGGGCCGGGCTCCGGCGGCAGCTCCAGCCGCGCCCCGACCGCCGCCCACCCGCCGTCGACCGGCATCACCAGCCGGCGCGCCGCCAGCCGCTCCAGCAGCGGCGCCGCGTCCGCGCCGAGCGCCTCCGCGTCGGCGGCCCCCAGCTCGCACAGGCGGTCCCACGCCGCCCGCTCCTCCGCCGCGACCTCGCCCACCAGCTGCGCGCGCCCGTCCACCTGCGCCACGATCGCCAGCCCGTGGCGCTCCAGCACCGCCTCGATCGCGTCGAGGTGCCGGTCGCAGACCCCGCGGAACACGAAGTACCCCTCGGGGACCCCCGCCTCGCGCGCCTCCTGCGCCCGCGCCTCGATGGCGCGCGCCGCGTCCTCGACGGAGCGCAGCATCAGCTTGGCCACGATCTCGTCGGCGCAGCTGAAGTCGAGCAGCGTCACCTGCGAGAAGTCGATCACCGTCACCGTGCGCCCGCCGGCCTCCGCGATCGCGCGCTCGATCTCGGTGCGCACGGCCACGCCCGTCGGGCGGGTGACGAGGTTCGAGTACAGGGCGCACACGGTGCCGCGCAGCACCGAGCCCAGGTCGATGTGATGGTGGATCACAGCAGCTCCAGGCGCGACGCGGCGGCGGCGCCGCGCGCGGGGGTGGCGGTCGCCTGGGGGGCGGCCGCCGGGATCGTGATCTGCACCTGCGCGCCGGGGAAGGGGGGGAGCGATTCGGCCAGCGCGGGATCGTCGTCCCACTCCGGCACGAGGGCGATGCGGGCCGTCCCGCTCCGCACGGAGAGCTTACCCTCCCACTTCGTCACGAACGACCGGATGCCTGCAAGCCCCTGGCCACGCCCCTTGTCGGTGAACCGGCTCACGTTGCGCAGCACCGCCTGCTCCAGCGCCATCCCGTCGTCCCACCGGTCGCCGCGCGGGCGCTGGTGGTTGCTCTCCAGCGACCTGCGGAAGCCGATGCCGGCGTCGCACACCGCGATCACGACGACCCGCCGCCCGAGGCGCTTCTTCCACGTGTAGGTCTGCACCGCCACCCAGCCGCCGCGCCCCGCGTGCTCGACGACGTTCTGGCACGCCTCGGACAGCGCCATCGAGAAGCGGATCGTCGCCCGCGAGTCGAGCCCGAGCTGGTCGCGCAGGATCGTCTGCGACCGCTCCTGGATCTGCCCGACCACGTCGTGCACGTCGCTCGCCTGGCGGATGGCGGTGATCTCCAGCAGCACGCTCGACTCCCCCGCCGGCCGCGCGCGCGGCGCCGGGCGCCCGAAGTCGTACAGCTGCTCGGCGTGCCGGAAGAAGCCCGTGCGCGACCAGTACGAGACCGTGTCGTCGGCCTCGGGCGCCGCGAACGCCGGGCGCACCTCGCGCGACTGCGCGAGCGCCAGCAGCGCCGTCAGCCCGTACGGCGACGCCCACCGGACGTGCCGCGCGTCCACCAGCAGCCGGGCGTCGGGCGGCACGGCCGCCAGCTGCGCGACCACCTGCTCGAAGGCCGGCTCGTCGAGCCACGGCGGGACGGTGAGGACTGCGGACACGGAGAGTCTCGAGGCGCCGAGCGCGGGGCGCCGAGCGGTCAGAGGAGGCCGATCTCGCCCCGGAGGAACGCCGCCAACCCCGACGCGCCCCGGTGCTCGACGTTCCGCGACGCGGCCGCGTTCGCCGCCGCCATCGCGTCGGACAAGGTATCACCCGCGAGCAGGCGCGAGAAATGGGTCGCGCCCCAGACGTCGCCGCACCCCGTCGGGTCGCCGTCCCCCCCGCGGGCAAGGACCCCCGGGACCAGCGCCGTCCGGATCGGCCCCGCCGCCCCGCCGCCCACGCCGGTCACGACGTCGGCGCGCGCCGACGCCCGCGCCGGCCCGCCCGCCAGGTCGAGCGCCCCGTCGCGCGCCAGCCCGTCGAAGTCCGACTGGGCGAAGTACGCGACCCCGCGCTTCCCCAGCGTCACGCTCAGGCACCGCACCCCGTTCGCCGACGCGGTCGCGGCCAGCGCCATCGGGTCGGGGGCGAGCAGCGCCAGCTCGTCCTCGTTCACCTGCAGCAGGTCGAAGCAGCGGCACCACGCGGCGACGTCCGGCAGCGGGCGCGGCGTGCGCAGCCCCCCCGGCTGCACCGCCAGCAGCAGCGAGTGCAGGTCGCCGTACATCACGCCCTTGTAGTGCTGCCGCAGCAGCTGCGTCGTCTCGAGGTCCAGCTCGAAGCCGGAGATGAAGTTGACGTACAGCGCGTCGAGGTCCTGCAGCAGCGGCGCCAGCCCGAGCCACGTCCACCCCGGCACGCCGCCGTGCAGCACCTCGCTCCGCCGCTCCGAGCTGTAGTAGAACAGCTCGACGCGGTTGTTGGGGTAGGGCACCTCGACCAGCGCCGCGTCGCGCGACAGTCGCGTCAGCGTGGCGAGGAACTCGTTCGCCTGCGCGTAGCGGTCGTACCCGACCTTCATGACGGGGACGATCTCCCAGTCGTCGGGGAGCGCCGCGTCGAGCGCGCCGAGGGCGTAGGTGATCCCGCCCCACTCCTCCACCGGCGCCGACCGCACGTCGCGCCCGTGGATGACGTCCCAGACGAAGGTGCCGATGACGCCGAGCCGCTTCTTGCGCGCGGGCCCGGCGGGCGTCGCTCCGCCCGGCGCTCGGCGCTCGGCGCTCACGCGGTCGCGGCGACGACGTGAGCGCCGAGCGCCGAGCGCCGAGCGGTCGGGGAGCTGCGAAGTCGGCGCCCGCTCACGCGTCCCGCTGCTGCAGGAACGTCGCGACCGCGCCGACCACGCCCGCCGTCCCCGGCAGCGTCCCCGGCACGATGCGGCACGACTCGACCGCCGACCGGAACGCGCGGCGGCGCACCTCGGCGCGCAGCGGCTCGAACAGCGCCTCGCCCGCCTGCGTCACGCCGCCGGCGATCACCACCACGTCGGGGTTGAACACGTTCAGCAGGTTGGCGAGCCCCGCGCCGAGGAAGCGCGCCGTGTCGCGCACCACCTCGCGCGCCAGCGGGTCCTCCTGCTCGCTCGCCTGGTACACCGTCGCCGCGGTGATGCGGTCGAGCTGCCCGTCCACCATCGACGGCAGCACCGACGCCTCGCCGCTCTCCAGCGCCTCGCGCGCGCGCAGCGCGATGTTCGGCCCCGACGCGTACGCCTCCAGGCAGCCGTAGTTTCCGCACTTGCAGCGGCGCCCGTTGGAGTCGATGGTCATGTGCCCGATCTCCCCGGCTACGTCCGACGAGCCGTGGTACAGGCGGCCGTCGAGGATCATCCCGCCGCCGATCCCGGTGCCGATCGTCACGCCGATGACGTTGCGCCCGCCCTTGGCCGCGCCCGTCCACCACTCGCCGAGCGTGGCGCAGTTGGCGTCGTTGTCGAGCGTCGCGTCGAGCCCCACGCGCTCCTGGATCAGCTGCCGCAGCGGCAGGTTGCGCCACCCGAGGTTGGGCGCGACCACCACGATCCCCTTCTCGCGGTCGAGCGGCCCGGGCGCGCCGACGCCGACGCCGAGGAACGCGTCGCGTCCCACGCCCTCCTCGAGGCGCGTCTGCGAGACCACGTTGTCGATCATCTCGCAGATGCGGTCGACCACCGCGTCCGGCCCCTGCTCGGAGCGCGTGGGCTGCGAGCGCACGCCGATCTCGCGGCTGCCGTCGGTCGGCATCGCGCCCACGACGATGTTCGTCCCCCCGAGGTCGACGCCGACCACGTAGCGGCGGGCGTCCCCGGCGGGGGCGGGAGTGCTGGTGGCGGCGGGCGTCGTCATCGGGGGAGTCGGGTGTGCGTCGCGGGCGCGGTCAGGGCGACGGGGCCGGGTCCGCCGGCGCGGCGCCCGCGAGCGCGCCCCGCGCCAGCGCCGCCACCGCCTCCGCCGACAGCTCGCGCATGCACCGCCAGTGGCCGAGGGGACACCGGGCGGGGCCGTGCGGGTCGCAGGGGCGGCAGGCCAGGCCGTCCACCCCCGCCGTCCGACTCCCCGGCGCGAGCGGCCCGAACCCGAACTCCGGCACCGTCGGGCCAAAGATAGTCAGGGCGGGAGTCCCCACCGCCGAGGCCAGGTGCTGGGGCGCCGAGTCGTTGGTGACCAGCAGCGCCGCCCGCCGGAGCAGCTCCGCGCTCCCCAGCAGCGACAGCCGCCCCGTGGCGTCCAGCGCCCGCCCGGGCGGGCACGCCGCGATTATCGCCTCCGCCAGCTCGCGGTCGCCGGGCCCCCCGACCACCACCACGGCGTGCGACGCCGCCAGCGCCGCCCCCAGCGCCGGGTAGTACGGCCACCGCTTGGTCGCCCAGACGCTCCCCGGCGCCACCGCGACGAAGGGCCCGCGCACCTCCGCGAGCAGCGCGTCCACGGCGCTCCGTTCCGCGTCCCCCGGCACCAGCCGCGGCGCCGGCGCCTCCCCGCCCGCGTCCTCCGTCGCCGCCGCCAGCGACAGCAGCCGTGCCGCGTGGTGCCGCGCCGGGTCGTACGCCACCACGCGCGTGTAGAAGGCGCGCGCCTGCCGCGACGTGTCGAACCCCACCCGCGTCCCGCACCCCGCCAGCCACGCCAGCGCCGCGCTACGCGGCGACCCCTGCGCCATGTACGCGACCCGCCCCCCCTCCGCCGGCAGCGCCCGGATCCGCCGAGCCACCCGCACCAACCCGCCCACCCCCCGATCCGCCCCCCGCTTGTCGTACACGACGAGCGTCCGCACCGCCGGGTGCCCCGTGAGGATCGCCGCCGCGTCCTGCCGCGCCGCCACGTCCACCGCGCCTCGCCGCGCCAACGCCTCGATCAACGGCGTCGTCACCACGACGTCGCCGAGAAACGACGTCTGCACGACGAGCGAGGTCTGAACCGGGGCCGCCGGAGCGCTCGGCGCCCGGCGCCGAGCGTTCCCGCGGGACGGAGTGAGCGCCGGGCGCCGGGCGCCGGGCGGAACGAACGACGCGGATCACTCGACTTGAAGGACCGCCAGGAACGCCTCCTGGGGAATCTCCACCGCGCCGACCTGCTTCATCCGCTTCTTCCCCTCCTTCTGCTTCTCCAGGAGCTTGCGCTTCCGCGAGATGTCGCCGCCGTAGCACTTCGCCAGCACGTCCTTCCGCAGCGGCTTCACCGTCGTCCGCGCGATCACCTTCTGCCCGATCGCCGCCTGGATCGCCACCTCGAACAGCTGCCGCGGGATCAGGTCCTTGAGCTTGTCGGCGATCTTCCGCCCCCACTCGTACGCCTTGTCCTTGTGGATGATCACCGAGAACGCGTCGATCGGGTCCCCGTTGATCAGCATGTCGAGGCGCACCAGGTCGCTCTCGCGGTAGCCGAGCATCTCGTAGTCGAGCGACGCGTAGCCGCGCGACACCGTCTTCATCTTGTCGAAGAAGTCGAGGATGATCTCGGCCAGCGGGAACTCGAAGTCGAACTCGACGCGCTCCTGGTCCAGGTACGTCATGTTCTTGTAGATCCCGCGCCGCTCCGTGCCGAGCGTCATCAGCGGCCCGATGTAGTCCTTCGGGGCCATGATGCGCGCCTTCACGTACGGCTCCTCGACCGCCGCGATCACCCCCGCCGGCGGCATCAGCGACGGGTTCTCGATCTCCGTCAACGTGCCGTCGGTGAGGTGGACCTTGTACTCCACGCTCGGCACCGTCGTGACGAGGTCGAGGTCGTACTCGCGCTCCAGGCGCTCCTGCACGATCTCCATGTGCAGCAGCCCGAGGAAGCCGCACCGGAAGCCGAAGCCGAGCGCCGTCGACGTCTCCGGCTCGTACTGGAGCGAGGCGTCGTTCAGCTGCAGCTTCTCCAGCGCGTCGCGCAGCAGCTCGTACTGCGTCGTGTCCGTCGGGTAGATGCCGGCGAACACGAACGAGCGCACCTCCTGGTAGCCCGGGAGCGGCTCCTCGGCGCGGTTCGTCGCGTCGAACACCGTGTCGCCCGCACGCGTCTCCTTCACCGAGCGCACGCTCGCCACCACGTAGCCGACCTCGCCCGGCCCCAGCTGGTCCGCCTTGACCTGGCGCAGCTGGTTGTAGCCGACCTCCGCGACCTCGTAGACGGCGTCGTTGGAGCCGAAGGTGATCTGCATCTTCGGCTTCAGCACCCCGTCCACCACGCGCACGCTCGGGATGGCCCCGCGGTACTTGTCGTAGTACGAGTCGTAGATCAGCGCGCGCAGCGGCCCGTCCGGGTCGCCCGTCGGGGCGGGGACGCGCTCGACCACCGCCTCCAGCAGGTCGCCGATGCCGATGCCGGCCTTGGCGCTCACCCGCAGGATCCCGTCCGGGTCGACCCCCAGCAGGTCGGCCACCTCCTGCGCGCGGCGGTCCGGCTCGGCGCCCGGGAGGTCGATCTTGTTGAGGATCGGGATGATCTCCAGCCCCGCGTCCATCGCCAGGAACAGGTTCGACAGCGTCTGCGCCTGGATCCCCTGGCTGGCGTCGACCACCAGCACCGCCCCCTCGCACGCCGCCAGCGACCGCGACACCTCGTAGGTGAAGTCGACGTGGCCCGGCGTGTCGATCAGGTTCAGCTCGTACGTCTCGCCGTCCTTGGCCGTGTAGCTCATGCGGACGGCGTTCAGCTTGATCGTGATCCCGCGCTCACGCTCGAGGTCGAGGGTGTCGAGGACCTGGGCCTTCATTTCGCGCTTCTGCAGCATGCCCGTCTCTTCGATCAGGCGGTCGGCCAGCGTCGACTTGCCGTGGTCGATGTGGGCGACGATGCAGAAGTTGCGGATCTTGTCGAGCTGCAACGGGGGGAGCCGGAACGGGGAGGGAGCGCGCAAGCTGGTGCAGCCGCACAATATAGACGGCCCCGCGCGGCGATTGCACCGCGCGGGGCCGCGTCCGTCCGGCCGGTCCGGGTCAGGGCGTCCGGCTGCGCCCCTCGCCGCCCGACCCGCGCCCCTCGCCGCCGGAGCTCCGCCCCTCGCCGCCGCCCGAGCGCCCGCCGCCGGCGTCGCCCGAGCGGGTGGCGCCCCCGCCGTCGCCGCGCCCGACGATCGCCCGGTCGGCGCCCGACCGCTCGGCCCCGGACCGGGCGCGCTCCGCCGCCGACGCCCGCGCGCGCTCCGCCGCGCCCGACCGCCCGAAGTCGTCGACCACCCCGCCGCGCCCCCCGAGCCCCGCCGTGCGCCCGAACGCGGGATCGTTCCAGCGCGCCCGCCCGGTGCGGTGGTCGAACGCGCTCGCGACCCCCGACGCCGCCAGCTCGGCGGCGCGCATCCGGCGCTCCACCGCCGGCACGTCGAGCCGCGACAGCTGCTCGACCCGCTCGGCCCGGAACGCGGCGCGCCGCTCGGCGGCCGGCCCGCCCGGGCGGAGGCGCTCCTCGCGCTCGCCGAGGAGTCGCTCGCGGAGGCGCGCCCGGCGCTCGTCGGCCGACCCGCCCGCCGCGACCCGCGCGCCGGGGCCCGCCAGCACCTCGCTCGGCTTCACCTTGAGGCTGTCGCCCGGGCGCGTCGTCGTGTCGCGGACATCGCCGGGGATCGCCGGCGTCGGCCGCCCGTTCGGCATGTCGATCGCCCCCGCCTGCCAGGCCTGCGCGAACGACGGGAGGAAGGTGCGGTTGTTGAACGTCGGGCAGAGCCCCCAGAACGCCGAGTTGGCGCGCGACGCCCGGTCGATGTAGAACGCCTGCATCGAGCGGCCCGAGTACGGGAACCAGAGGCCCGACCACATCCACGTGTTGTGGAACGAGGGCGGCCCGAGGTACGTGTCCCAGGGGTCGAACACCGCCCACATGTCGCGGAAGTAGTTGTAGCTGTACTGGTCGAACGCGCGGACGCCGCACTGCATCGCGAGCATCGCCGCCTGCCCCGTGAGGCGCGGGCCGACGTACGCGAAGTCCGCCGCGTACGGCGCGTCCGGCGTCGGCAGCACCACCTCGGCCACCGTCTCCAGCGCGTCCTCGGCCTCGTAGCCCAGGTCGGCCAGGTTCACCTGGTACGCCCAGTTGGAGCCCCGGGCGAAGCGCGTCAGGTCCAGGCGCTGGTCGGACGTCAGCACGAACACGAACGGCACCGCCGCCCGCGGCCCGCCGGCCCAGCCGCCGTACTGCGTGTACGACGCGTTCGCGCGGTAGGTCTTCCCGCCGCGCACCATCCCGTCCTCCTTCGGCGACTCCGGCCAGACCACGCGCAGTCGGCCGTCGCGCGACACCGCGAACGCCGCCGCGTACGCGTCGCGCTCGGCCGCGAAGTAGGTCGACGCCGCCATCCCGCCGAGCGCCGTCGCCGGCGTCCACACCTTGACGCCCGGGGCGTCCCCGCTCGCGGCCGCGCGCGACGCCGCCCCGGTCTCCGGCTTCGGCAACGACGAACAGGCGGCACTCGTCAGGAGCGCCGCCGCGGTGAGGAGAGTGCAGGCTCTCATGGGACCTGCGCGCATGGCGCGGGAGTGGGAGGGCAGGGACTCCGCGCGGGCGTCGTCGCCGGGCGCGGATCCGTGTTCGGCGTCACGTGTCGCAAGACTCGGGCGCCCGGCGCCCGTCACAGCCACCCGCGATCCTGCGCCGTGTGGATCGCGCGTGCCAGCACCGTCAGCACCGCCGCGGGCACCAGCACCAGCCCCGCGTCGAGCAGAATCTCGCCGAGCTCCGGGTCGGTGGTGTGGAAGGCCCATGCGGCGCAGACGAATCCGGGGACGGCGCACACCCAGCAGGCGAGCGCGGTGCGCACCCAGAACCAGCGCCGCTCGCGCGCGTCCGCCGCGTACTCGCGGAGGTGCCGCTCCGCCCGGGCCGCCCGCTCCTCGCGCTCGATGACCATGGCGGGAGGTTGCGGCACGCTCCGGACCGTGTCCAGTGTCGGCGTGCGCCGGCCGTCGCTGTCCGATCCCGGGGACGATCCGCGTCCCCGGCGGTGGACGACCGCGCGGCGTCAACGTTCGGTTCGGGACGCGCCGCGCGGCCCTACAGCGCGCCCGCGACGGCGGGTAGCTTCCCCGGCCATGCCCGCCCCCCGCGCCGACCTGCTCGACCCCGCCTCCGTGGCCGCCCTCGGCGGGCTGGAGATCGTCGCCCGCTGGGTCGTCGACGGCTTCATCACCGGGCTGCACCGCTCGCCGCGCCGAGGCTTCTCGGTGGAGTTCGCGGAGCACCGCCCCTACCAGCCCGGCGACGACCTCCGGTACCTCGACTGGCGCATCGCCGCCCGCGCCGACCGCTGGGTGGTCAAGCAGTTCGAGGAGGAGACCAACCTCCGCGCGACACTCGTCCTCGACGTCAGCCGGTCGATGGCGTGGACCGGCGCCCCGGCCGGCGGGCGCGGCGTGCGGACGCCGCGCATGACCAAGCTGGCGTACGCCGAGCAGCTGGTCGCGGCGCTGTCGCTCCTGCTGCTCCGGCAGCGCGACGCCGTGGGGCTGGTGCGCTTCGACGACGACGTGCGCTCGGTCGTCGTGCCCCGCTCCCGCACCGGGCAGTGGCGCCGCATCCTCGGCGCCCTCGCCGAGCCGGGCGCCGGCACCGAGACCAAGGCGGGGATGGGGCTCGCCCGGGCCGCGCGCCTCGTGCGCCGCGCCGGCATGGTGATGCTCGTCTCCGACCTGCTGGTCGAGCAGGAGGAGGTCGAGGAGTCGCTGCGCGGGCTGCGCGCCGCCGGGCACGACGTCACCGTGCTCCACGTCATGGACCCCGCGGAGCGCGACCTGTCGATGATGGCCGGCGAGGCGGTGTTCGAGGACCCCGAGACCGGCCTCGCCGTCCCCGCCGTCGTGGGCGAGGTGCGCGACGCCTACCGCGCGACCGTCGACGCGGCGCTCGACGGGTGGCGCGCCGCCTGCGCCCGCCTCGGCGCGCGCTACGTGCAGGTCCAGACCGACACGCCGTTCGGCGTCCCGCTGCGGCACGCCTTCGCGGCGCGCACGCGCGTCCCCTAGCGCGCCCGCATGCAGTTCCTCGCCCCGCTCTGGCTCGCGCTCGGCGCCGCCGCCGCCGTCCCGCTCCTCCTGCACCTGCTGCGGCGCCGCATCGGCACGCGGGTCGAGTTCCCCGCGGCGCGCTACCTCGCCCGCGCGGAGCAGGAGCACAGCGCGAAGCTGCGCCTGCGCAACTGGCTGCTGATGGCGCTGCGCGTGATCGCGGTGCTGCTCGTCGCGCTCGCGGCGGCGCGTCCGGTCGCCGACCTGCGCACCGCCGCCCACGCGCCGACGGCGCTGGCCGTCGTCCTCGACAACTCGCTGAGTACCACGGCGGTCGCCGGCGGCCACCCCGTGCTCGACGCGCCGATGGCCGAGGCGGGGCGCGTGCTGGACGCCGCGTCCGCCGGCGACCGCGCGTGGCTCGTCACCGCCGGCGGGCGGGTCACCGGGGGCGCGCCGATCGCCGTGCGCGTGA
>NZ_JARGEK010000101.1 GCF_029211165.1 Roseisolibacter sp. H3M3-2 | reverse complement strand
GGGCGGCCGACGGCGCCGGCGCGCACGTGTTCGTGGTGGACGGCGGCCGCGTCGCGCGGCGGGCGGTGACGCTCGGCGCGCGCGACGAGGCGGCGGGGACGGTGGCGGTGACCGGGGGCGTGCGGGCGGGCGATCGGGTGATCGTCACGCCGACGTCGGACGTCGCGGAGGGGGCGCCGGTGCGCCTCGCGTCCGCCGGCCAGGAGTGAGTGAGATGTCGGACACGCAGCGCGGCGGGGGGCTGAGCGGCCTCGCCATCCGCCGCCCCGTCTTCACGACGATGATGATGGTGCTGCTCGTGGTGCTCGGGATCTTCGGGTACCGCGGGCTGGCGATCGACCAGTTCCCCGACGTGGACCTGCCGGTGGTGACGGTGCAGACCGTCTACCCGGGGGCGAGCGCCGAGACGATCGAACGCGAGGTGTCGCGCCGGATGGAGGAGGCGTTCAACCCCGTCGAGGGGGTGGACCGCATCACGTCCGTGTCGCTGGAGGGCGTCTCGCAGGTCGTGGTCGAGTTCGACCTCGGGCGCGACGTCGACGTGGCGGCGCAGGACGTCCGCACCAAGATCGAGACGATCCGCCGCGACCTCCCGGAGGACATCGAGTCGCCGGTGGTGCAGAAGCTCGACCCCGGCGCCGCGCCGATCCTGTCGCTGGCGCTGTCGAGCGAGACGCTGCCGCTGGTCGACCTGACGACGCTGGCCGACGAGGACGTGCGGCGCGCGCTGGAGTCGGTGTCGGGCGTGGGCGAGGTGCGGCTGGCGGGCGGGCTGGCGCGCGAGATCCGCGTGAACCTGCTCCCCGGGCGGCTGCAGGCGCTCGGCGTCACGGTGCCGGAGGTGATGGGCGCGCTGCAGCGGCAGAACCTGGAGGTCCCGGCCGGCCGCGTGGAGGCGGGGGCGAACGAGCGCATCGTGCGCGTGACCGGGCGCATCACCGACGCCGCGCAGTTCGCCGACGTGATCGTCGCGACGCGCGGCGGGCAGCCGGTGCGGCTGGCCGATGTGGCGCGCGTCGAGGTCGGGAACGAGGAGGAGCGGTCGCTGGCGCTGGTGGACGGCGAGCGCGCGGTGGCGATCGACCTGGTGAAGGTGTCGGGCGCCAACACGGTCGCCGTGGCCGACGAGGTGCAGGCCGCGCTGGCCAGGCTGCGTACGACGCTGCCGGCCGGCGTCGAGCTGTCGGTGATCCGCGACAACTCGGTGCAGATCCGCCACTCGGTGGAGGACGTCATCCACGAGCTGGTCATCGGCGCCGCGCTGACGATCGTGATCGTGATGCTCTTCCTGAACGACTGGAAGGCGACGGCGATCACCTCGCTGGCGCTCCCGGTGTCGGTGGTGTCGTCGTTCGTCCTCATGAGCGCGCTCGGCTTCACGCTGAACATGCTCACGCTGATGGCGCTGTCGCTCTCCATCGGCATCCTGATCGACGACGCGATCGTGGTGGTGGAGAACATCGTCCGCCACCGCGAGATGGGGCGCGACCACTTCACCGCCGCCCGCACGGGGACGCGCGAGATCGTGCTCGCGGTGCTGGCGACCACGCTGGCCATCGTCGCGGTGTTCGCGCCGGTGGCGTTCATGAAGGGGATCGTCGGCCGCTTCTTCTTCCAGTTCGGGCTGACGGTGGCGTGGGCGGTGCTGGTGTCGCTGTTCGTGTCGTTCACCCTGACGCCGATGCTGAGCGCGTGGTGGGGGGTGAACCCGCACACGGCGGGCGCCGGCCGCGGCAACGCGCTGACGCGGACGATCGCGCGCTTCAACGTCTGGTTCGACCGCCAGGCGGGGAAGTACCGCGGCGTGGTCACGTGGGCGCTCGGCCACCGCAGGGCGACGATGGCGATCGCGGCGGCGAGCCTGGTGGGGGCGTTCGCGCTCGTGCCGTTCATCGGCGGGAGCTTCCTCCCCGAGACCGACAACTCCGAGTTCGTCGTCCAGTTCGAGACGCCGGAGGGGCAGAGCCTCGGCTACACGCGCGGCAAGGCGACCGAGGCGATCGCCGCCCTGCGCGCGCTCCCCGAGGTCGACTACACGTACGCCACCGTCGGCGCCGGCGCGACCGGGACCGTCACGGCGGGCGAGATCTACGTGAAGCTCCGCCCGACCGCCGACCGCGAGCGGTCGCAGCAGGAGGTGATGGTGGCGGCCCGCGAGCGGCTGGGCGCGCTGTTCGGCGTGCGCACGAGCGTGCTCGTCGCCGGCGGCGTGGGCGGCGCGCGCGCGCCCCTGGCGATCGAGGTGCGCGGCCCGGACGTGGCCGAGCTGCAGCGGCTGTCCGCGCTGGCCATGGCGGAGGTGAAGGCGGTCCCCGGCGTCGTGGACGTGCAGTCGTCGCTCGGCGACCCGAAGCCCGAGTACCGCATCACGCTCGACCGCGAGGTCGCCAACCGGGTCGGGCTCGACGTCGGGCAGGCGGCGGCGACGATCCGCCCGCTGATGGCCGGCGAGACGGCGACGCGGTGGGAGGACCCGAGCGGCGAGGAGCGCGACGTGGTGGTGCAGGTGGCGCCCGAGTTCCGCCGCTCGCTCGTCGACGTGGGGCAGATCCCCGTGCCGACGGCCGCCCGCGGCGACGCCGGCGTGGCGACCGTCCCGCTGCGCGACGTGGCGCGGATCGAGGAGGGGACGGCGCCGGCGCAGATCGACCGCAAGGACCTGTCGCGCATCGTCACCATCTCCGGCAACACGGCGCCCGAGCTGTCGCTGCAGGAGGCGTCGACGCAGATCCAGGCGCGGCTGGCCACCCTTCAGCTCCCGGCGGGGTACACGATCTCGCTCGGCGGCGACACCGAGCAGCTGGCGGAGACGGGCGGCTACGTCGTCGAGACGCTGGTGCTCGCGGTCATCCTGATCTTCCTGATCCTGGCGTCGCAGTTCGAGTCGTTCACGCAGCCGGTGGCGATCATGCTCTCGCTCCCGCTGTCGCTGGTCGGCGTGCTCCTGGCGCTCAAGCTCACCGGCTCGACGCTCAACATGATGTCGATGATCGGCGTCATCATGCTGATGGGGCTCGTGGTGAAGAACGCGATCCTGCTGGTCGACAACGCCAACGAGCGGCGCGCCGGCGGCGCCGACCGGTTCGCGGCGCTGGTGGAGGCGGGGGCGGTGCGCCTGCGGCCGATCGTCATGACGACGCTGGCCATGGTCGTCGGCATGATCCCGGTCGCGCTGGGGACCGGGGAAGGGGGCGGCTTCCGCGCCCCGATGGCGCGCGCGGTGATCGGGGGGCTCATCACCTCGACGCTGCTGACGCTGATCGTCGTGCCGGTCGCCTACACGTACCTCGACGATCTGGGGAGCTGGTTCAAGCGCCGCCTCGTGTCGCCCGACCGCGAGCGCGAGATCGCCGCCGAGCGCGAGTCGTCGGGGCTCGCCCCGGAGCCGGCGTGGGGCGACTGACGGGGCGGGCGCCGCCAGCGCGACCACGCGCCGCATCGCCGACGAGGCGGGGGTCAACGAGGTGACGCTCTTCCGCCTCTTCGGCTCCAAGGACGCGCTGCTCGACGCGGCGGTGGAGGCCGCGGCGTCGGGCGCGCACCCGCCGCCGCTACCGGCGGAGCCGCGCGAGCCGGAGCGCGAGCTCTCGGCGTGGTGCGCGGGGGAGCTGGCGCGCCTGCGCGGCGCGGGCGCGGTGCTGCGGCGCTGCCTCGCGGCCCCGGACCTCGCGGGGCGGCACGCGCGCACGGCCGAGCGGGCGGTCGACGAGAGCGCCGAGGTGCTGCGCGCCTACGTCGACCGCCTCGCGGCGCGGACGCCGCTCGCCGACGCGCCGGAACGCGGGGCCGCGGTGGCGATGCTCGTCTCGACGCTGGCCACCGACGCGCTGGGGCGCGACGGGCTGCCGGCCGTGTTCGCCGAGCCGCCCGCCGCGGCGCCCCGCGGCTACGTGCGCGCCTTCCTGCGCGCGCTCGGCTGGCCGGCCGCGCGCTGAGGCGTCAGGCGCGCGCCGCGGCGCGCGCGAGCGAGGCCGTCGACAGCGGCGGCACCGTGCTCCCGACCACCGTGAACATCTCGCGGTGTCCGGACTCGACCAGCGGGACGAAGCGCTGGTACCAGCCGCGCCATGCCGCGTCGCCCATGACCTCGCGCATCTCGCAGGCGCTGCTCTCGAGGTCGTCGTACGTGGTCTCGAGGACGAGCGTGTAGAACGGGCCGACGAGGTCGGTGAGCAGCCGGGCATCGCGCACGTGGCGGCCGGCGCGGACGAACTCGATCCCTTCCTGCCACAGCGCCACCGCCTCGCGGGCGGCGCCGAAGCGCAGGCGGAAGACGTCGCGGACGAGAATCATCGGATCCTCCGGACGGGGGGCGCGGCGCGCCGGTCGCGCGCCGCTCCCCATCGATGCGTCGTGAGGCCGCGGCGCGCCGGGCGCGCGCTCGACGCGCGGCGCCGGGCCCGCCGGCGCGGGCGGCGGCACGCGGCCTGCCCGGCCCGTGGGGTCCAAACCAACGGAGGGAGCAGCATGGACACCGCCCTCGGCGCGGACTCGAACGGGCGCGCCGTCACCGCCGCGGCCACCGAGCCGCCGGTCGGCAGCGCGCTGCGGGAGGAGAGCCGTCCCGACCGCGGCACCGCCGCCGCGTACCAGCGCATCGTCGACGCCGACCGCGGCACCGGCGGCGAGTCGCTCGCCAACTTCCTCGGCGCCTTCAGCATCGGCCTCGGGCTGGCCGAGTTCCTGGCGCCGTACGCGATCAACAAGGTCATCGGCGTGAAGCACCCCGACGACCGCTCGCTCACCACCACGCGGCTGATGGGGCTGCGCGAGATCGGGCACGGGCTCGCGATCCTCGGCAACCAGCAGCCCGCGAAGGCCGTGTGGTCGCGCGTCGCAGGCGACGCGCTCGACCTGGCGCTGCTCGGGCGGACGATGGCGAACCCGGACAACGACCGCGGCCGCACGGCGTTCGCCGTCGCCAACGTGCTGGCCGTGACCGCGCTCGACGTGATGTGCGCCCGCGAGCTGTCGCGCCAGCCGCGCACCGCCACGCACGCCAAGCTGGAGGAGGGGATCGTCGTCACGCGCCGCGGCGTGACGGTGAACCGCCCGGTCGAGGAGTGCTGGGCGGCGTGGCGCGACCTGCAGCGCCTCCCGACGTTCATGCGCCACCTCGAGTCGGTGACCGAGCTCGACGCGCGGCGCTCGCACTGGGTGGCGAAGGCGCCGGCCGGCCGCACGGTCGAGTGGGACGCCGAGATCGTCGAGGAGCGCGAGCACGAGCTGCTGGCGTGGCGCTCGGTCGAGGGGGCGCAGGTACGCAACGCCGGGCGGGTGACCTTCCACCCGGCGCCCGGCGGGCGCGGCACCGAGCTGCGCGTGCAGCTCGAGTACGAGCCGCCGGGCGGGAAGCTCGGCTCCAAGGTCGCGATGCTGTGGCGCGAGGAGCCGGGGCAGCAGGTGAAGGACGACCTGCGCCACTTCAAGCAGGTGATGGAGACCGGCGAGGTGCTGTTCTCCGACGCGACCAAGCGGCGCGGGCCCCACCCGGCGCAGCCCGACGACAAGCCCGCGCAGCTCTAGGAGGCGACGCGATGAAGGCCACGTGCTGGATGGGCCCGAACGACATGCAGGTCCGCGAGGTCCCGGACCCGAGCATCCTCAACCGCCGCGACTGCATCGTGAAGGTGACGTCGACGGCGATCTGCGGCTCCGACCTCCACCTCTACAACGGCTTCCTGCCGCTGATGGAGCCGGGGGACATCCTCGGCCACGAGTTCATGGGCGAGGTGGTCGAGGTCGGGCCGGGGGTCGGCAACCTGAAGGTCGGTGACCGCGTGGTGGTGCCGTTCCCAATCGCCTGCGGGAACTGCGCGCCGTGCGAGGCCGGGGCGACCTCGCTGTGCGAGAACTCGAACCCCAACGCGCACATCGCCGAGAAGCTGCTCGGCCACACCGCGTCCGGGATCTTCGGCTACTCGCACCTCACCGGCGGGTTCGCCGGCGGGCAGGCGGAGTACGTGCGCGTCCCGTTCGCCGACTTCGGCCCGATGAAGGTGCCGGAGGGGCTGACCGACGAGCAGGTGCTCTTCCTGACCGACATCCTCCCCACCGGCTACATGGGCGCCGAGATGTGCGGCATCCGCCCGGGCGACACGGTGGCGGTGTGGGGATGCGGGCCGGTCGGCCAGTTCGCGATCGCGAGCGCCTACCTGCTCGGCGCCGAGAAGGTGATCGCCATCGACCGCTTCGAGTACCGGCTGCAGATGGCGCGCGAGAAGGCCGGCGCGATCACCATCAACTACGAGGAGGTCGCGAACGTCGTCGACGTGCTCAAGGACCTCACCGCCGGGCGCGGCCCCGACCACTGCATCGACGCGGTGGGGGCCGAGGGGCACACGCACGGCGTGCAGTACGTGCACGACCGCGCCAAGCAGGCGCTCCGCATGCAGACCGACCGCCCGATCGCCTTGCGCGAGGCGATCCACGCCTGCCGCAGCGGCGGGACCGTGTCGGTGATCGGCGTCTATACGGGGCTGATCGACAAGTTCCCGATGAACGCGGTGATGAACCGGTCGCTCACCATCAAGACCGGGCAGACGCACGTGCACCGGTACATGAAGCCGCTGCTGGAGCGCATCCAGAAGGGGGAGCTGGACCCGACCTTCATCATCACGCACACGATGCCGCTCGACCGGGCGCCCGAGGGCTACCGGATGTTCAACGCGAAGCAGGACCGCTGCGAGAAGATCGTGCTGAAGACCTGACGCGCCGCGGCCCCCCTCGCGGGCGGGGCGCACCGGCGACACCATTCGCCGCGTGACCACCACGCGCCCCGCCCACGACGTGCCGGCGAAGGTCCGCCGCCGGCTGATCCCGTTCATGTTCGTGCTGTACGTCGTCTCGTACCTCGACCGCATCAACGTCGGGTTCGCGGCGCTGCAGATGAACGAGGACCTGCGCTTCTCCCCCGCGGTCTACGGGCTCGGCGCCGGGATCTTCTTCCTCGGCTACTGCCTGCTGGAGGTGCCGAGCAACCTGATCCTCGCCCGCGTCGGCGCGCGCCGCTGGATCGCGCGCATCATGATCGTGTGGGGGATCGTCTCGGCGGCGATGATGTTCGTGCGCACGCCGACGAGCTTCTACGTGCTGCGCTTCCTGCTCGGCGCCGCCGAGGCGGGGTTCTTCCCGGGGATGATCCTGTACCTGACGTACTGGTTCCCCGCCGCCGAGCGCGCGCGCGCCGTCGCGCTGTTCATGACCTCCACGGCGATGGCGGGCGTGGTCGGCGGCCCGCTCTCGGGCGCGCTGCTGACGCTCGACGGCGCCGCGGGGCTCGCCGGCTGGCAGTGGCTCTTCCTCGTCGAGGGGATCCCGGCGGTGCTGCTCGGCCTCGTGGTGCTGCGGTACCTCCCCGACGGCCCGCACGAGGCGCGGTGGCTGGACGACGGCGAGCGGGCGTGGCTGGTCGCGCGCCTGGAGGCCGAGCGCGCGGCGACCGAGGCGCGCCGGCGCTTCACGCTCGGCGAGGCGCTGACCGACGGGCGCGTGCTGGGGCTCGGGCTGCTGTACTTCTGCATCATCGTGGGGCTGTACGGCATCGGGTTCTGGCTGCCGCAGATCCTGTCGGGGCTCGCGGGGCGCGGCGCGGTGACGCTCGGCCTGCTCTCGGCGCTGCCGTACGTCGTGGCGGCGGTGGGGATGGTCCTCATCGCGCGCCACTCCGACCGCACCGGCGAGCGCCGCCTCCACGTCGCGCTCCCCGCGCTGGTCGGGGCGGTGGGGCTGGCGGCGAGCGCCGCGGCCACGTCGCCGCTCGCGCTGGTGGCGGCGATCTGCGTGGCGGCGCTCGGGATCTGGGGCGCGCTCGGCACCTTCTGGACGCTGCCGACCGCGTTCCTCACGGGGCGCGCGGCGGCCGGGGCGATCGCGCTGATCAACGCGGTGGGGAACCTGGGCGGCTTCGTGAGCCCGTACCTCGTGGGGCTGGTGCGCGGGAGCTCGACGGGGTTCGTCGGCGCGCTGGCGATGCTGGCGGCGTTCCTCGCCGGCGCGAGCGTGCTGGCGCTCCTGCTCGCGCACCGCGCGGCGCCGCCGGCGCTCGCCCCGCTGCCGGCCGAATGACGGCGGCCGACGGGCCCAACGACGCCCCCGCGGTCCGCGTACCCCCGCGCATGGCGAACAGCGGCGTGTCGTTCTGGCGGCGGTGGCATCGGTGGATCGCGTTCCCGGCCGCCCTCTTCCTCGCGTGGGCCTCGGCGACCGGCGCGCTGGTCGCGGGGACCGAGTTCTTCGGCGAGGAGGAGGCGCTGCGCGAGCGCACGCGCGATCTCGTGAGCCCGGTGACGGTGTCGGCCGCCCCCGCGGCGTTCGGCGACCCGGTGCACCGCGCGATGGTCGCGGTGGCGGAGCGGCAGCCGGGCGCGTCGATCGACCGGATCGTGCTCCAGTTCAAGGGGGAGCAGCCGACGGTCACCGTGTTCACCGGGCGCCCGACCGGCGGCGAGGACCGCCGCTTCGTGGTCGAGGCGAACACGGGGCGCGTGCTCGAGGAGGGGAGCTACGCCGACAAGCCGCTCCTCTACCGCCTGCACAGCGGCGAGGCGTTCGGCGACGGCGGGCTGGTGTTCGCGATGGGGTGGGGGCTCGCGTTGCTCGCGCTCACGGTCAGCGGGATGCTGATCTGGTGGGGGATCCGCCGCCGCGACGCCACGGGGGTCCGCCGCTTCTTCTGGTAGGCCGGCGGACGCGCCCCGGGCGGGGTCGCCGCTCTTGCCGACATACCGACCGGTCGGTATGTTCGCGGCGTGCCCGCCACCGCCCCCACGACCACCCGCGACGCGCTGCTGCACGCCGCGTTCGCCGAGTTCTTCCGGCACGGCTTCCAGGCCGGGAGCCTGAGCGCCGTCGTCGGCGCCGCCGGCGCGACCAAGGGGGCGCTCTTCCACCACTTCGCCGGCAAGCAGGCGCTCGGCCACGCCGTGGTCGACGAGGTGGTCGCGCCGCTGCTCGCGACGCGCTGGCTCGACCCGATCGCCGACACGGACGACCCGGTGCCGGCGCTCCAGGCGTCGTTCCGGCGGTGGATCGCCGAGGACGCGGGGAGCGGCCACTGGGTGCACGGGTGCCCGATGAACAACCTCGCGCAGGAGATGTCGCCGCTCGACGAGGGGTTCCGCACGCGCCTCGACGCGCTCTACGCGCGGTGGCGGGCGGCGGTCGCCGACGCCCTGGCGCGCGGGCAGCGCGCGGGGTCGGTGCGGGCCGACGCCGACGTGCGCGCGGCCGCGACGCTCGTCGTGCTGGCGCAGCAGGGGATCTGGGGCACCGGCAAGTACTCGCAGGACCCGACCCTCATGTCGCAGGCGGGGGAGGCCCTCTGCGCCTACCTCGACGCCCTGCGCCCCACCACCGCCCGCTGATGCCGATCACCGTCGAGGAGCTGGTCTCGGAGCTGGAGCAGGAGGCGGCGACCACGCGCCGCGTGCTGGCGCGCGTCCCGGAGGACCGCCTCGCGTGGCGCCCGCACCCGCGCTCGATGTCGCTCGGCGAGCTGTCGCTCCACCTGGCGAACCTCCCCGACGCGATCGCGGGGCTGGCGATGCTCCCCGAGTTCGACGCCGCGACGCCGGTGCCGCTCCCCGAGGCCGCGAGCGCCGCCGAACTGCTGGCGACGCACGACCGGAGCGTGGCCGGCGCCGTGTCGCAGCTGCGGGCGATGGGCGACGCCGGGCTGGGCGAGCCGTGGCGGCTGCTGCGCGACGGCGCCGAGATGATGACGATGCCGCGCGGCGCGCTGCTGCGCGTGCTGATGCTCAACCACGCCTACCACCACCGCGGGCAGCTGTCGGTCTACCTGCGGCTGGCGGAGACGCCGGTCCCGTCGATCTACGGGCCGAGCGCCGACGAGCTCCCCTTCTGAGCCGCGGCGGGGACCGATGAGAATCGACGCCGCGTCCCGTCCAACGGGCATGCGCCCCGCCTCCCCGCGTCCGACCGCCGACCCGCTCGCCCCGACCCTCCCGGCCGCCGTCGCCTGGACGCGACTCCGCACCAGCTGGGACGTGCCCGCGGGGAGCGAGTCGGAGCGCGCGCTGGCGGCGGCGGTGCTCGCGGAGCCGGACCGCCACTCCCGCGACGAGCGGCGCGCCGCCGCCGTCGTGCTGCACCGCCGTGCCCGCCCCCTCGCCTCCCAGGAGCCCGCCCGCATGACGACCGCGCTCGTGCCGTACCTGATCTTCGACGGCGACTGCCGCGCCGCGATGACCTTCTACCGCCAGGTGCTGGGCGGGGAGCTGAGCCTGTCGAGCTACGGGGACCGCGGGCACGCGGTCTCGCCCGAGACGGCGGACTGGGTGATCCACGGGCGCCTCGACGCGGGGCCGATCACGCTCATGGCGTCGGACCGGCACCCGGGCGTCGCGTTCGTCGCCGGCAACCAGATGCACCTGATGTACGAGCTCCCGAACGCCGACGCGGTGGACCGCACGTACGCGACGCTGGCCGAGGGGGGCGAGTCGACGGTGCCGCCGCACGACGCGTTCTGGGGCGCGCGGTTCGGGATGCTGCGCGACCGCTTCGGCACGACGTGGATGCTCGCGCACACGCCCGCGAGCGCGATGGCGGTGGCCTAGCTACTCCTCGGCGGGGAGCGCCGCGCGCCCGGCCTCGGTGACCTGCACGCGGCGCGTGTAGTCGGCGCCGCGCGCGACCACCACGAGCCCCTTGTCGCAGAGCTGCGTGAGGATCTGCGTCACCTGCTCGGCGGACAGCATGGGGCCCGGCTTCTCCATCCCGGTGGCGAGCGCCGCGCGGTGCCGCGCCGCGAGCCGGTTGCGGATGTCGAGCACCAGCCCGTCCCAGCGCGGCCCGCCCTCGCCGCGCCCGGGGACGGGGATGTCGACCTCGGCGGCCACCTCGACGAGCACGAGCCGCTGGCGCGCGGTGAGCGTCACGCGCCCCCCCGCCGCATCGCGGCCACCTCGTCGTCGGACGGCGGGCGCACCTTGAGCACGGACTCCTTGCGGATCTCGACGGTGCCGGGCTTGGCGCCGCGCGGCTTGGAGACGTGGCGCCCCTCGGTCATCGACACGGGGACGACGCCTCCCGTCCTCGCCTTGCTGTGCCACGCGGCCAGCGCGGCCGCGCGCTCGATGGTGGCGCGGTCGGGCTCGCGCTCGGCGGGGACGCGCAGCACGACGTGGCCGCCGGGCATCCCGCGGACGTGGAACCAGCGGTCGCGGGGCTTCGCCAGCTTGATGCTCACGTAGTCGTTGGCGGCGTCGGTCTTCCCGGCGAAGGCCTGCCAGCCGTCGGGAAGCTCGTACTCGAGGATGCCGGCGGGAGGCGTCGGGCCGCGGCGTTCGGTTGGGGGCACGGCGGGAATCTATGGCTCTTCACGGCGAAGAGCCGAGTACGGCGCAGATCAGGGTGGTGCGCAGAGCGGGATACGGCGAGCGAGGGTGGTGCGGAGAGCGGGGTACCGCGAACCTACCGGCTCGAGGCGGCAGGTCCGCGGTACCCCGCCGTGCGCGGTATCCCTGTGTTCGCCCCATCCCGCTCTGCGCCCTACCCGGATCCTCGCCCCATCCCGCTCTCCGCCGTCGAAAGGCTCACCTCCGACTCCACATCCCCACCCGCATCTCCCCCCCCCGATAGAACTCCCGCCAGTAGTACCGCCCCCGCAGCCGCGCGTCGATCGCGTCGAAGGTGCCGGCGGGGAGCTCGCCCTCGGTGCGCAGCCAGAGCACGTGGTCGACGCGGTTCTGCGCCAGCCAGTCGGCGGGGTCGGCGAGCGTGCCGGCGTAGAAGCGGCGCACCTCGTCGTCGCGCAGGGCGACGTCGGCGCGCTGCCCGCGCCAGAGCTTCTCGTGCTCGGGCCAGCCCAGGAAGGCGGCGTGCCCCGCGAGCAGCGCGAGACTCGGCGCCGGCGTGAACGCGCCGGCCTGGAGGCGCTGCAGCACGATGCCGCGCGGCTGCGCGCGCAGGTGCTCGTACACCACGCGCTCGATCGGGTCGGCGGCGATGACGCCGGCGCCGTCGAGGCGGCCGCGGTACGGGGCCGGCGTGGTCGCCAGCGCGCGCCCGAGGTCGAAGCCGTACGCGGTGACCCACGCGAGCACGGCGGCGGTCGCCCAGCGCACGAAGCGCGACGGGGCGCCGAGCCCGAAGGCGCCGCCGGTGAGCAGCGCGCCGGCCTGGATCCACGGCCACCACTTGAGCGTCGTGTTGAACCGCTCGAACACGCCCGAGTACACGTCGTCGACGAACGCCACCTCCGACAGCACGAGCAGCCCCGCCCACAGCGCGGTGCTCCACAGCAGCCACGGGCGCCGCGGCGCCGACGCCAGCGGGAGCGCGAGCGCGAGCAGCAGCGGGCCGAGGACGAGGGCGCCGAGGAGGGGCGGGGTGTGCGCGCCGGCGGGGACGAGGCGCAGCGTCACGCCGTAGTCGGCGGCGCGGTACGCGAACGTCGAGAGGAACGGATAGCAGAGCGCGAGCGCGCCGACGCCGCCGGCGAGCAGCGCGCGCCAGTCCGGGGGGCGCCGCGCCGCGTGGCGGTAGGCCACCCACGCCGCCACCAGGATCGCCTGCGGCGGGAAGGTCCACCCGTTGGCGATCGCGCACAGCGGGACCGTCGCCGCGAGGATCCCCTGCGCGCCCCGCGCCGGCGCCCCCGACTCGCACACCGCGACGCACAGCAGCGCGAGCGCCAGCAGGTAGAAGCCGCTCAGCGGCGGGTGGTAGTCGCCGAGCGTGGCGAGGTAGGCGAACGTCTCGGACGGCAGGCGGAGCGCCGTCGAGTCGGGGCCGACGCCGGCGCGCGCGATCACGGCGCGCCCGAACGCGGTGGCCGTCGGCGCGGCGGGGGTGGCGGCGTCGCCGATCAGGCGCATGCTCGTGTACAGCTCCGGCCGCGCGAACATCGCGTGCGCCGGGAGCGAGGCGCCGGTGCCGCCGAGGGTGAACGCGGCGGTGAGCAGGACGGCGGCGCGCGTCGAGCGGGCCATCAGCCGCGCGGCCCCCGCGGCGGAGGTGACGGTGAGCGCGACCGCGACGCAGAACGCGACGTTGTAGGTGAGGCCGGGGCCCATCCCGAACACGCGCCCGAGCAGCGCCGCGGCGTACGCCTGGAAGCTGTAGTAGACGTCGAAGGGGAAGGGGGGGAACCAGGCGTCGACCGGAGGAAGCCGCGTCCCCGGGAGGTACGACGCGATCATCGCCAGGTCGCCGATCTTCTCCGACGACGCGACGATGCTCGGCGACGCCCAGCGCCAGGCGAACGCCCACGCGAAGGCGGCGGCGAACACCGCCTCGACGCGCCAGTGCGCGCGCACCACGTCGCGCCGCCGCGCCACGACCCAGAGCGACGCCGCGGTAGTCAGCGGCCAGAGCCAGCCGAGCCGCCCGAGGCCGACGAAGTGCTCGACGAAGAAGAGCGCCAGCGCCGCGGCGACGGGGGCGGCGGCGCGCGCCAGCGCGTAGTGGCCGACGAGGCGGCGGCCGAGCAGCCCGAGCGCGACGAGGTTGAGGAGGACCGTGCCGAGGAGGAACGCCGTCGCGAGGAGGGCGAGCATGCCTCAGCGCGGGAGCGACGGCTCGCCGCGCAGCAGCGCCGCCGCCGGCGCGGCGGGCGCGGGGCGGCGGCGCTCGGC
>NZ_JARGEK010000100.1 GCF_029211165.1 Roseisolibacter sp. H3M3-2 | reverse complement strand
CGCAGGTCGCAGGTCGCAGGTCGCAGGTCGCAGGTCGCAGGTCGCAGGTCGCAGGCGGTCAGGCGGTCAGGCGGTCAGGCGGCTCCCGCCGCGCGCGCCCCCCGCCACGCCGCGCGCCGCCGCAGGTGGACCTCGCCCGCCACCGCCGCGTCGCGCCGCTCGCGGATGTTGCACACCAGCAGCGACGCCCCGCGCCGCACGTCGCCGGCCGCGAACACGCCGGGCACCGACGTCGCGTGCGCCGCATCCGTCGCCACCGCGGCGCGCGCGTCGAGCGCCACGCCGAGCTGCCCCAGCAGCCCCTCGCGCCGCGGGCCGGTGAAGCCCATCGCCAGCAGCACGAGGTCGCACGGGATCTCCAGCGGCTCGACCGGGTCGCCGCCGACGCGCGTCGCGCGCAGCGCCGTCACGCGCCCGTCGCGCCCCACGAGCTCCGTGGTCGCCACGCGCCAGTCGCGGCGGCCCCCCTCCTCGTGCGCGTGCGAGGTGCGCAGCTGCATCGGCCACAGCGGCCACGGCGTCGACGCGTGCCGCTCGGCGGGTGGCTGCGGGAGCAGCTCGAGCTGCGTGACCTCGCTCGCGCCCTGGCGGTGGCAGGTGCCGACGCAGTCGGAGCCCGTGTCGCCGCCGCCGATCACGACCACGCGCTTGCCGCGCGCGTCGATCGCGACTTCCGGCGACGCCGGATCGCCGGCCACGCGGCGGTTCTGCTGCGACAGGAAGTCCATCGCGAGGTGCACGCCGGCCAGCGCGCGCCCCGGCACGGCGAGCTCGCGCGCCACCGGCGCGCCGCCCGCGAGGAGCACCGCGTCGTGGTCGCGGCGCAGCGCGTCGCCGTGCAGGTCGACGCCGACGTCGACGCCCGTCGCGAAGCGCACCCCCTCCGCCTCCAGCTGCGCGAGGCGCCGGTCGAGCACCGACTTCTCCAGCTTGAAGTCGGGGATCCCGTGGCGCAGCAGCCCGCCCGGCCGCGCGTCGCGCTCGAACACCGTCACCGCGTGCCCCGCGCGCCGCAGCTGCTGCGCGGCCGCGAGCCCCGCCGGCCCCGAGCCGACGACCGCCACGCGCCACCCCGTCTCGCGCGACGGCGGGCGCGGCGCGATCCACCCCTCGGCGAAGCCGCGGTCGGCGACCGCCTGCTCGATGCTGCGGATGGCGACCGGGCGGTCGACCACGCCGAGCACGCACGCCGACTCGCAGGGCGCCGGGCAGAGGCGCCCCGTCAGCTCGGGGAAGTTGTTGGTCGCGTGCAGCGCGTCGAGCGCCTCGCGCCACCGGCCGCGGTGCACGAGGTCGTTCCACTCCGGGATCAGGTTCTGCACCGGGCACCCCGTGTCGCCCTGGCAGAACGGGACGCCGCAGTCCATGCACCGCGCGCCCTGGGCGCGCAGCTCCCCCTCAGGGCTGGGCGAGTAGAACTCGCGCCACGTCGCGACCCGCTCCGCGATCGGCAGCCGCCGCGGGTCCGAGCGCGGGATGGTGAGGAAGCCCTTCGGATCGCCCATGCTCCTGCTCCTGGCGGGTGTGGGTGGCCGGCCGCCCGCGCTCGGCGAGCACGCGCTTGTACTCGCGCGACATCACGCGCACGAAGCGCGGCGCCGCGGCGTCCCAGTCCTGCAGCAGCGCCCGCGCGCGGGCGCTCCCCGTGAGGCGCCAGTGGCGGCGCACCAGCCCGCGCAGCAGCGCGAGGTCGGCGCGGTCGTCCACCGGCTCGAGGTCCACCAGCCCCGGGTTCACGCGGCGCACCAGCGCGCCGTCCTCGTCGAGCACGAAGGCGACGCCGCCGCTCATCCCGGCGGCGAAGTTGCGCCCCGTGGCGCCCAGCACCGCGACGACGCCGCCGGTCATGTACTCGCACCCGTGGTCCCCGACCCCCTCCACCACCGCGACCGCGCCGCTGTTGCGCACCGCGAACCGCTCCCCCGCGAGCCCGGCGACGAACAACTCCCCCGACGTGGCGCCGTACAGCGCGACGTTGCCCACGAGCGTCGTGCGCGACGGGTCGAAGGTGGCGTCGCGAGGCGCGCGCACGATCAGCGTGCCGCCCGACAGCCCCTTCCCCACGTGGTCGTTGGCCTCGCCCTCCAGCGCCAGCGTGACGCCGCGGGCGCAGAAGGCGCCGAAGCTCTGCCCCGCCGAGCCGGTGAAGCGCAGCCGGAGCGCCCCGGGCGGCAGCCCGGTCCCGCCGAAGCGGCGCGCGACCTCGCCCGAGAGCATGGCGCCGACGCTGCGGTCGACGTTGCGCACGTCGAAGGCGGCGCGCACCACGCCGCGCGGGCGCGCCGGCGCCGCGGCGAGCAGCGCGCCGGCGGCGGCGTGGCGCTCGTGGTCGAGCGCGCGGGCCAGCACGTCCACCGTCTCCCCCGCCCACCGCCGCGCCACGTGGTCGCCCACCGCCGGGCGGTGCAGCAGCGCGCGCAGGTCGAGGGTGCGCGCCTTCCAGTGGTCGCGCCGGTCGCGCGGCACCAGCGCGTCGGTGCGCCCCACCATCTCGTCGATCGTGCGGAAGCCCAGCCGCGCCATGTGGCGCCGCGCGTCCTCGGCGACGAGGAAGAGGTAGTTGACGACGTGCTCGGGCTGCCCCCGGAACTTCGCCCGCAGCACCGGGTCCTGCGTCGCGATCCCGACCGGGCAGATGTTCAGGTGGCACTTCCGCATCATGATGCACCCGCCGACCACCAGCGGCGCGGTCGCGAACCCGAACTCCTCGGCGCCCAGCAGCGCGGCGACCACCACGTCGCGCCCCGTCTTGAGCTGCCCGTCGGTCTGCAGCCGCACGCGCCCGCGCAGCTCGTTGAGCACCAGCGTCTGGTGCGCCTCGGCGAGCCCCAGCTCCCACGGCGTGCCGGCGTGCTTGATGGACGACAGCGGCGACGCCCCCGTGCCGCCCCCGTCGCCGGCGATCACGATCAGGTCCGCCCGCGCCTTGGCGACGCCCGCCGCCACGGTGCCGACGCCGACCTCGGAGACCAGCTTCACCGAGACCGCGGCCCGCGGGTTCACGTTCTTCAGGTCGAAGACCAGCTGCGCCAGGTCCTCGATCGAGTAGATGTCGTGGTGCGGCGGCGGCGAGATGAGCGTCACGCCCGGCGTCGAGTAACGCGTGCGCGCGATCGTCGCGTCGACCTTGGGGCCGGGGAGCTGCCCGCCCTCGCCGGGCTTGGCGCCCTGCGCGATCTTGATCTGCAGCTCGCGCGCGCTGACCAGGTACTCCGCGGTCACGCCGAAGCGCGCCGAGGCGACCTGCTTGATCGCGCTGTTCCGCTCCGTGCCGTAGCGCTCGGGCTCCTCCCCGCCTTCGCCGCTGTTGGAACGGCCGCCGACGCGGTTCATCGCCGTCGCGAGCATCTCGTGCGCCTCGCGGCTGAGCGACCCGAACGACATCGCCCCCGTGACGAAGCGGCGCACGATCGCCGCCGCCGGCTCGACCTCCTCCAGCGGCACGGCCGTCCGCTCGGCGAACGCCAGCTGCCCGCGCAGCGTGGTCGCCGCGTGCTCGGCGTCGGCCGCGGCCGCGAACTCGTCGTAACGCGCGCGCGCCGCGTCCCCCTCGGCGGCCGCCGCGTGCTGCAGCGCCGCGATGGTGGTCGGGTTCCAGGCGTGGCGCTCCCCCTGCGCGCGCCAGTGGTACTCGCCCCCCGGCTCCAGTCGCCCGTCGGGCGCGGGGCGGAAGGCGGCGGCGTGGCGGCGCAGCGTCTCCTCCGCCACCTGCGCGATCTCCAGCCCGCCCACGCGCGACGGCGTCCCCGGGAAGTGGCGCGCGACGAGGCGCGGACCGAGCCCGACCGCCTCGAAGATCTGCGCGCCGTAGTACGACTGGAGCGTCGAGATCCCCATCTTCGACAGGATCTTGAGCAGCCCCTTCTCCACCGCCCTGATGTAGCGCGCCTCCGCCGCCGCCTCGTCGACGCCGTCGGGGAGCCGCCCGCCGCGCGCCAGCGCGGCCAGCGACTCGAAGGCGAGGTACGGGTTCACCGTGCCGGCGCCGTAGCCGAGCAGCAGCGCCACGTGCGTGACGTCGCGCGCCTCGCCCGTCTGCACGACGAGCCCGGTCTGCGTGCGGAGCTTCTCGCGCGTGAGGTGGTGGTGCACCGCCGCCGTGGCGAGCAGCGACGGCACCGGCGCCCAGTCGGCGTCGACGCCGCGGTCGCTGAGCACGAGGATCGTGTGCCCCTCGCGCACCGCCTGCTCGGCCTGGCGGCAGAGCGAGTCGACCGCCTGCTCCAGCGCGCGCGCGCCGCCCCCCGCCGGGAAGAGCATGCGCAGCGTCCGGGCGCGGAACCGCGGGTCGGCGATCCCGGCGATGCGCGCCAGCTCGTCGTTGGTGAGCACCGGGCCGCGCACCCGCACGCGCACCGCGTGCGCCGGGTGCTCGCCGAGCAGGTTGCCGTCGGGCCCGACGTAGGTGGCGAGCGACATCACGAGCTGCTCGCGGATCGGGTCGATCGGCGGGTTGGTGACCTGCGCGAACAGCTGGCGGAAGTACCGGAACAGCAGCTGCGGGCGGTCGGAGAGCACCGCCAGCGGCGTGTCCGTCCCCATCGACCCGGTCGGCTCCTCGCCGGTGGCGGCCATCGGGGCGAGCACCGCCTGCAGCTCCTCGCCGGTGTAGCCGAACGCCGCCTGCCGCTCGCGCAGCGCCGCCGCGTCGGGGGGCGGCGCGCGGTGCGACTCGGGGAGCTCGTCGAGCCCCACGCGGCCGGCGGCGACCCAGGCGCGGTACGGGCGGCGCGACGCCACGCGCGCCTTCACCTCCTCGTCCCCCTCGATGCGCCCGGCGACCGTGTCGACGAGGAACATCTTCCCGGGCTGCAGCCGCCCCTTGGCGCGCACGCGCGCCGCCGGCACCTCCAGCGCGCCGGCCTCCGACGCCAGCACCACCACGTCGTCGGTGGTCACCAGCCAGCGCCCCGGGCGCAGCCCGTTGCGGTCGAGCGTCGCGCCGACCACCCGCCCGTCGCTGAACGCGACCGCCGCCGGCCCGTCCCACGGCTCCATCATCGTCGCGTGGAACTCGTAGAAGCCGCGGCGGTCGAGGTCCATGTCGCGGTTCTCCTCCCACGCCTCGGGGACGAGCATCATCATCGCGTGCGCCGGCGAGCGCCCGCCGCGCACCAGGAACTCGAGCGCGTTGTCGAGCGACGCCGAGTCGCTCTGTCCCTCGGCGACGATCGGGTAGAGCTTGGCCAGGTCCTCGCCGAACCGCCGCGAGCGCATCCGCCCCTCGCGCACGCGCATCCACGCCACGTTGCCGCGCAGCGTGTTGATCTCCCCGTTGTGGCAGAGCATCCGGTACGGGTGCGCGCGCGCCCACGTCGGGAAGGTGTTGGTCGAGAAGCGCGAGTGGACGAGGGCGATCGCGCTCGCGTACGCCGGGTCGGCGAGGTCGCGGTAGAAGAGCGGCAGCTGCGCCGGCGTCAGCAGCCCCTTGTAGACCACCGTGCGCGACGAGCAGCTGGCGACGTAGAAGCCCTCGCGCGCGCCGACCGCGTGCTCGACCTGGCGGCGGACCACGTACAGCCGCCGCTCCAGCGCGCGCCCGCGCAGCCCCGCGCCGTCGAGCACCGCCTGGCGCACCGCGGGGGCGCTGCGCCGCGCGACCTCGCCCAGCTCGCCCGGCGCGACGGGCACGTCGCGCCACGCCAGCACGCGGAGCCCCTCCTCCGCGGCGGCGCGCTCGGCGAGCAGCTCGCAGGCGCGCCGCTCGGCGGCGTCCTGCGGGAGGAAGCACATCGCCACCCCGTAGGCGCCCGCGGGCGGCGGCTCGACGCCGCGGGCCGCGAGGTCGGCGGCGAGCAGCGCGTGCGGGAGCTGCGTGAGGACGCCGGCGCCGTCGCCGGTGCACGGGTCGCACCCCGCGCCGCCGCGGTGCGACAGGTTCTCGAGCAGCCGCAGCGCGTCGGCGACGATGGCGTGCGAGGCGGCGCCGCGCGCGTGGGCGACGAAGCCGATGCCGCACGCGTCGTGCTCGAAGCGCGGGTCGTAGAGCCCCTGGGGCTCGGGGAGGCCGTTCATCGCCGTGTCACGCCGTCGCACGGGTGGTCATGCGAAGGCCCCTCCCGACCGCGCGGTCAGGAGGGGCCGGGGGGGCCGGAGTCCTGACGCGTGTTACCGCTTGGCGGCGCGCGCGTTGTTCGCCGGCGTCGCGAGGGCGCGAGTCGGGGCGAGCGGACGCGGGGCGGCGGCGGGGCGCGTGTGGGACACGATCGCACCGTACGGACCGCGCACGCGACGCGCAAGCGCGCGCGACGCCCTTTCTCGCCGAATGGATTTAATTCAGCGCGCGTACGATCTATTGGTACGGCTCACGTACGAACTCCGCGCCGCCTCCAGTACAGGAAGGCGGGGACGCCGAGCGCCAGCAGCAGCGCGCCGCGCAGCGCGTTGCCGGGGTCGGAGAGCACCGAGCCGGCCACCACGTACGCCGACGCCGCGCAGAACGCGACCACGCTCCACGGGTAGAACGGCGCGCGGTAGCCGCCGGCGTCCGCGCCCGACGCGGCGTCGCGCCGCCGGATCACGACCAGCGCCGCCGCCGCGAGCCCGAAGAAGATCCAGTCGGCGAACGTCACGTAGTCGAGCAGCTGGCCGTAGCTCCCCACCAGCAGCAGCGCCGACGCCCACGCCCCCTGCGCCACGATCGCCGCCACCGGCGTGCGGAAGCGCGGGTGCAGCCGCGCGAACGCGGCGAAGAACAGCCCGTCGCGCGCCATCGCCTGGTAGACGCGCGGCGACACCAGGATCACGAGGTCGAGGAAGCCGAACGTCGACGCCGCGATCCCGGCCGCCACCAGCGTGCGCCCGGCCGGCCCGGCCACGCGCGCAATCGTGTCGGCCGCCGGCGCCGTGCTGGCCGCCAGCCCGTCGACGCCGAGCGCGCGGAGGTACGCGACGTTCGCGCCGAGGTACACGAGCACCACCAGCAGCACGCCGAGCGTCAGCGCCCTGGGCAGCGTGCGCTCGGGCGCCTCCAGCTCCTCGGCGACGAAGTTCGTCTGCTGCCACCCGCCGTACGCGAACAGCACCGGCACCAGCGCCGTGCCGACGATCCGCACCAGCGACCCCTCGGCCGGCGCGAGCGCCGGCGCCGCCGCGGCCGCGTCGACCGGCGCCAGCAGCCCCGCGCCGAGCAGCACGGCGAGCGCCGCCAGCTTGAGCACCGTGAAGACGTTCTGCGTCACCGCCCCCGGCGCCACGCCGACGATGTTGACGAGCGTCAGCAGCGCCACCGCGCCCAGCGCCACCGGACGCTGCGCCCCCTCGGGCGCGCCGACCAGCGACGTCGCGTAGCCGGCGAACGTCATCGCCACCGCCGCGATCGCCCCCGACGAGATCACGAGCAGCAGCGCCCATCCATAGAGGAAGGCGGGGAGCGGCCCGAAGGCGTCGCGCAGGTACGCGTACCCGCCGCCGGCCTGCGGGCGCCGCCGTCCCAGCTCGGCGAAGATCGCCGCGCCGAGCAGCGCGACGAGGGCGCCGAGCCCCCAGACGGCGAGCGTGAGCGGCGCGGTCCCGGCGCGGCGCGCGACCACGGCCGGGTTCAGGAAGATGCCGGAGCCGATGATCCCGCCGACGACCAGCATCGTGGCGGAGAAGAGGCCGAGGCGGCGGGCGTAGGCGGGAACCATGAGCAAACCTACCGACGCTGCGGGCCGCGGGCTGCGGGCTGCGGATCCCGACCGGACCCGCAGCCCGCAGCCCGCCGTTAGCTTGTCGCCATGACTCCCCTCCGCTCCGTCTGCGTCTTCTGCGGCTCCAGCCCCGGCGTCGACGGGCGCCACGCCGACGCCGCGCGCGACTTCGGCGCGCGGCTCGCCCGCCGCGGCCTGACCCTCGTCTACGGCGGCGCGCGGCGGGGGCTGATGGGCGCGCTCGCCGACGCGGCGCTCGAGGACGGGGGGCGCGTCACCGGGATCATCCCGCGCGGGCTGTGGGCGCGCGAGGTCGGGCACACGGGGCTGAGCGAGCTGCTCGTCGTCGACACGATGCACGAGCGCAAGGCGCTGATGGCCGAGCGCGCGGACGCGTTCGTGGCGCTCCCCGGCGGCGCCGGGACGCTGGAGGAGCTGTTCGAGGCGTGGACGTGGGCGATGCTCGGCATCCACGCCAAGCCGGTCGCGGTGCTCGACGTCGACGGCTTCTTCGCGCCGCTGCTGGCGATGGTCGACCACATGACGGAGGCGGGGTTCGTGCGCGCGGCTCACCGCCAGATGCTGCTCGTCGACGACGACGCCGACCGCCTGCTGGCGCGCCTCGCCGCGTACGAGCCCCCGGCCGTCGAGCGCTGGCTGACCCCCGACGAGCAGTGAGCGGCCGGTAGCGCGGAACCTGCACCGGGGGGCGGCGATGCCCGACGGCGCCCCCATCCCCGCCTTCGTGAACCCCGACGCGGGGAGCGCCGCCGACGGGCGCGCGGCGGTCGCCGCCGACCCCCGCTTCGCGCTGCGCGAGGTGCGCCTCGACGCGCGCGCCGACGCGCTGCACGCCGACGCCGCGCGCGGAACGCCGCGCGTGCTGGTCGCCGGGGGCGACGGCACGATCACCTTCGCCGCGCGCGCGCTCGCCGGCACCCGCACCGCGCTCGCCGTCCTCCCCGGCGGGACGCTCAACCACTTCGCGCGCGACCTCGGGCTCCCGCCGGGCGACCCGGCGGCGTGCCTGGAGGCGGCGGTGCGCGGCGCCCCGCGCCCGGTCGACGCGGCGACGGTGAACGGCGAGTTGTTCCTCGGCACCAGCTCGGTCGGCGCCTACGTGCGCTTCGTGCACGCGCGCGAGCGGCTGGAGGGCTACGGGCTGGGCTACCGCATCGCCAGCGCGCTGGCCAGCGCGTGGATCTGGCTCCGGCTGCGCGCCTTCACCGTCGTGGTCCGCGCCGGCGAGCGGCCCGGCGACGCCGAGCGGCGCTACCGCACCCCGCTCGTCTTCGTGGCCGTCGGCGAGCGGGCGATGACGGTCGGGGAGCGCGGCGGGCGGCTCCCCGGCGGCGCGCGCCGACTCCAGCTCCTGGTGCTCGACACGCAGTCCCGCTGGCAGGTGATCGCGCTCGCCGCGCGGCTGGCAGCCGCCGGCCCCGACGCCGCCGACGCGGGCGCCGGGCTCGACGTGTCGCTGGTCGACGCCTGCGAGATCGAGCTGCGCCGCCCGTGGGGGCGGGTCTCGACCGACGGCGAGCTGACGCCGATGCGCGCGCCCCTGCACTACCGGATGGCCCGCGGCGCGCTGCTGGCGGTGGCGCCCCCGGCCGACCTCGCGGCGGGGCCCTTCGCCGCCGGCGCGCCGGACGACCCGCCGGTTGACACCGCGTGAACCCCGGGGCGCCCGCCGAGAGTTGACGGTGTGCGCGCCCGGCGGCAGCTTCGCCCATCGGGCCCCCCGCCCGCCCCGTCGCATGCCACGCCCACCCCTCGCGCTGCTCGCCGCCCTCCTCGCCCCCGCCGCCGCCGGCGCCCAGACCGTGGTCGGGCAGGTGGTGGACGGGGCCGACGGCGCGCCGCTCGCCAGCGCCGTGGTCTCGCTGCTCGACACCGGCCGCGTGCGCGTCGCCGGGGTGCTCACCGACAGCGCCGGCCGCTTCACCCTCCGCGCCCCCGGCGCCGGCAGCTGGACGGTGCGCGCCGACCGCGTCGGCAGCGCCAGCGCGGCCTCCGAGCCGCTCGTCCTCGGGGTCGGCGACAGCGTCTCGATCCGCCTCGCCCTCGGCGCCGCCGCGCGCCTGTCGGCGGTGCGCGTGACGGCGCGCGAGCGGTGCCGCGTGCGCCCCGCCGAGGGGGAGTCGGCGGCGCGGCTGTGGGACGAGGCGCGCAAGGCGCTGGTCGGCACCGCGGTCGGCGAGTCGCAGGGGCGGCACGCGACGCGGCTCGGCACCTTCGTGCGCGAGATGGAGCCCGACCGGAAGACGATCCGGCGCGAGGTGTGGACGATGCGCCCCTCGACCATCCAGGCGTTCCGGTCGATGGACGTCGCCGACCTCGGGGCGCGCGGCTTCGTCGAGCCCGCGCTGAGCGCGTCGGGCGCCGACTCGGTGGTCTACTACGCCCCCGACGCCGAGGTGCTGCTCTCCGACGCGTTCCTCGAGTCGCACTGCCTGCGCGCCGTCCGCCCGCCGCCGACGCGCCCCGGGCAGCTCGGCCTGGCCGTCGAGCCGGTGCCGCGCCGTGGGGAGAAGCGCGCCGACGTGCGCGGCACGCTCTGGATCGACACCGCGTCGTTCGAGCTGCGCGACTTCGAGTTCGAGTACGTCGACCTGCCGCCGAGCGTCCCGCCGGGGCGCGCGGGGGGGATCGTCGGCTTCGCGCGCACCCCCGACGGCGCCTGGTTCGTCGACCGGTGGATGATCTCGATGCCGGCGCAGGAGGTCGTGTCGCACGTGCGCGCCGCCACCCCCACGCTGCACAACCTGCACGCGCGCGACGTGCGCGAGGACGAGATCGTGGCCCGGCTGACCGAGGTCGGCGGGCGCGCGATCGTCGAGGGGGTGCCGCCGCGCCGCGACGGCCCGACCGTGCTCTCCGGGATGCTGCGCGACAGCAGCAGCGCCGCGACCCCGGGCCCGCTGGAGCGCGCGCGCATCTCGGTGCTCGGCACCCCGTACGCGGCGGAGGTCAACGAGGCGGGGGAGTTCTACCTCGAGGTCCCGCGCGCCGGCGACTACGTGGTGCGCGTGGACGCGCCGCGCGCCGCCTCGCTGGGGCTCGGGTGGACCCAGCTGCTGTCGATGCAGCCCGGGCGCGAGCTGCGCGTCGAGGCCGCGGTCCCGTCGGCGTCCACGCTCCGCCGCCTGCACTGCACCGCGGGGACGGCGGAGTCGCCGCTGGTCGCCGGCGTCGTGCGCGCGTGGCAGGCCGAGCGCCGCGGCGACGTGCCGCAGCTGCGCGCCGCCGCGGGCGTGTCGGTGGAGGTCGAGTGGCGCGAGGCGGCGTGGCCCGCCGACTGGAAGGAGCGCAGGACCGTGCGCACCGACGCGCGCGGCAGCTTCCGCGTCTGCGACCTGCCGGCGGGCGCGCTGGTGACGCTGCGCGCGCGCCGGCCGGGCGCCGAGAGCGAGCCGTGGTCCGGCCCCGCGCCCGCCGGCGCCGTGGTCGTGCAGGACCTGCTGCTGGTGTCGGCGCGCACCGTCGGCGCGCGCACGAGCCCCTAGCGCGCCGCGCGGCTCACCAGCGGAAGATCTTCCCGAGGGCGCGCTTCAGCTTGGAGCCGCCCTTCTTCGCCGCCTCCTCGACCTGCTCGCCGATCTGCGGCGGGAGGTTCTGCCACACCGGCTCGGGCTCGGGCGCGTAGTGCTCGGCGCACCGCTCGGTCGGCTCGGTGCCGGCGCGGAACCACTCGTCGCGCGTCACCGGGCACCACTCGCCGGCCAGCTGCCCGTTGTAGGCGTCGATGCGCCGCTGCACGAGCCCCGCCGGCGGCTGCCAGTCCTGCCCGCGCTCCTTCCACCCCGCGGCGTAGAACTCGGCCCACGCCGGCGCCGCCAGCCGCCCTCCCGAGGCGCCGCGCCCCATCGACCGCGGCTCGTCGTAGCCGAACCAGAAGCCGGCGACGAGCGTCGGCGTGTAGCCGACGAACCAGACGTCGGTGCCGTCGTTGGTCGTGCCGGTCTTGCCGGCCACCGGGTCGCGCACCCCCGCCGAGCGCACCGCGGTCGCCGTCCCCTCCTCGACCACCGACTTGAGCATCGAGGTGAGGAGGTAGGCGTCGCGCGCGTCCATCACGCCGACCTTCGACGGCTCGCTCGTCCACAGCGTCGCGCCGTCCACGCCGGCGATGCGCGTCACGAGGCGCGGCACGACGCGGAAGCCGCCGTTGGCGAACGGGGCGTACGCCGACACCAGCTCCAGCGGCGTCACCTCGGCGGCGCCGAGGGCGATCGCGGGGTTGGGCTCGATCTTGGAGACGATCCCGTTCTTGCGCGCGCGCTCGACGACCTTGGCCTCGCCGAGCGAGCGGCTGACGCGCACCGTGGCCGCGTTGGCCGACTTCATGAGCGCGCGGCGCAGCGTCGTGTGGCCGAGGTACTCGTCGTCGAAGTTGCGCGGCGCCCACACCTGGCGGCCGATCTGCACCTCGACCGGGACGTCGTCGACCTCGGTGGCCGGCGACATCCCCGCCTCGAGGGCGGCCGCGTACACGAACGGCTTGAACGCCGAGCCGGGCTGGCGGCGCGCGCGCAGCACGCGGTTGAAGTTGCCGCGCTCGTAGCGGCGCCCGCCGACGAGGGCGCGCACGTCGCCGCTGCGCGGGTCGAGGGCGACCATCGCCCCCTCGACGCCGTCCTTGCGCCCCGTCATGTCGTCGATCGCGTCGGCGCGGCGCTGCACCGCGCGCTGCGCGGCGCGCTGGGCCGCCAGGTCGAGCGTCGTGTGGACGGTGAGGTCGTTGGACTCGATGCCCAGCGCCTCGCGCACCGAGTCGACGATCGCGCGCACCGCGTCGAGCGCGTAGCTGTCGTCGGCGCGGTCGGGGCGCCACTCGTTGGCGGGGACCACCAGCCGCTCGGCGACGCCGGCGCGCGCCGCGTCGGCGGTGAGGTAGCCCTCGCGCGCCATCAGGGCGAGCACGAGGTTGCGCCGCCGCAGCGCGCGCTGCGGGTGGCGGCGCGGCGTGTACGCGCTCGGCCCCTTGGGGAGCGCGGCCAGCATCGCCGCCTGCGCGACGGTGACCTTCTCGATCCCGCGCCCGAACAGGTCGCGGCTCGCCCCCTCGACGCCGTACACCCCGTTGCCGAGGTAGATGACGTTCAGGTAGAGCTCGAGGATCTGCTCCTTGGTCAGCGAGTGCTCGATGAGCCGCGACAGGCGCAGCTCGAGGAGCTTGCGGGCCATCGAGCGCTCGCCCTGCCGCTCGACGGCGAAGGTGTTGCGCGCCAGCTGCATCGTGATCGTGCTGAACCCCTCGCGCACGCCGAGGGCGCGCACGTTGACCGCGCTGGCGCGCAGCACCCCGCGCCAGTCGACCCCGTCGTGGTCGAAGAAGCGGCGGTCCTCGGTGGCCACGAACGCCTGGCGCACGTGCAGCGGCACGCGGGCGAGCGGGACGTTGGCGCGGCGCACGGCGCGCACGCGGCCGAGCGTCTGGCCGCGGCGGTCGAGGATCTTGCCGCCCTCGCTGGGGCGGAAGGCGCGGATGTCGGCGCTGGTCGGGCACCGCTCGAAGCCGCAGGTCGCCAGCCAGACGTCGCCGACGACGACCACGGCCAGGAGCAGCACGAGGGCGAGCAGTCCGGGCCACTGCCGCCGCATCCAGACGCGCGCGGGGACCCGCGGGTCCGGGCGGAGGCGGGCGCGGAGCTGGGCGAGCCGGTCGCGCAACGAGGGCATGGGTGTGGGGCGGGGAGCGTGGAGTGCCGCCTCCGTCGCAACGCACGGCGCAAGCCAGCCCCCGCGGCCGGGGACCGATGCCGTCACTGCCGGTCATACCGCCGCCGGGCCCGGGAGTTTCCGGGCGCCTTGCGCGGCCGTGCTACTGTACGAGCGTCCGCCCCCGCGCGCAGCGGCGCGCGTCACGGTCGCGCCCGCTCGTGACCCGCGCCGCGCTGCCGCGTCCCGCGGACGTCCCGCCTCGTTCCCGCCCCGTCGCCGTCCCCTCTCGATGTCGTTCCGTGTCCTCCCGACCGCGCTCGCGCTGAGCGCGGCCGCCCTCGCCGCCTGCGCCGGGGGCGAGTCCGCCCCCGCCGCCGAGTCCGCCCAGACGCCCGCGGGCCAGACGCCCGCCGCCGCCGGCGGCGAGGTCGCCGCGGCCGC
>NZ_JARGEK010000010.1 GCF_029211165.1 Roseisolibacter sp. H3M3-2 | reverse complement strand
CGCGCCGCCCGTCGAGCCGCGCCGCCGAGGGGCGCAGGCGCGGGTCCGCGACCGTCTCGACGCCGGTGGCGCGCACGACGAACGCCGAGCGCGTGCGGGCCGCCGTGGCGGCGTTGAACGGGACGAGCGCGAACTCGCCCCCCGTCGCGCTCCCCGCCACGCACAGCGCGGTGCCCGCGGGCGCCACGACCTCGCCCGGCGCCAGCACGCGCGCGGTCGACGGGTCGCAGGCGGTGGCCGTGGCGGCGACGGTGGCGGCGACGGTCGCGGCGAGCGCGGTGCCGGGCACCGTCGCCGTCACGGCCACGGCGCCGGCGACCGCGCCGAGCACCACCGACGTCTGCGCGCGCCCCTCGGCGTCGGTGACGGCGGAGGCCGAGGTCACGGTGGCGCTCCCCCCGGTGACCGCGAACGCCACCGGGGCGCCGGCCACCGCCTGCCCGCGCGCGCTGGTCACGCGCACCACCACCGGGGCGGCGAGGGTGCTCCCCGGGTCGCCCGTCTGGCCGCCGCCCGACGCCACGCCGATGGCCGCCGGGGCGACCGCGGTGCCGGTCTCGCTCGGCGAGCCGGTGGGGCCGGCGCCCCCGCCGCCGCCGCACGCGGCGAGCAGCGTCAGGAGCGCCGCGGCGCCCGCCGCGCGCGCGCCGTCGCTCGTGTGTCGCCAGCCCCGCATGGTCGCCCTCCGGCCGCCGCCTGCGCCCGCCCCGGAAGGGCGAGGCGCATGCCACGGGGCCGCCCGGGCGGGCGGCGGCTCAGCCCTTCGTCACCGTCAGCGTGCCGGCCGCCGCGTTCAGGCTCACCGCGTACTGCGCCAGCGCCCGCGTGGCCGGGCCGACCACCACCGCGCCGCTGGTGTCGTACTGCGACCCGTGGCAGGGGCAGACGATGCGCGACCCGGTGAAGGTGCCGACGGTGCACTGCTCGTGGGTGCAGATGCTCGAGAACGCGCGGTAGCCGGCGGCGGTGTTGATCACCACCACGTCGGCGCGCTGCCCGCCCACCGTGCCGAACACCTGGAAGCCGTTGGCCTGGGTCAGCGCGGCGAAGCGGGCGAGCTGCACCGTGAGCACGCCGCCGGCGATCGTCGCCCCGCCGTCGGCCGGGATCGCCGGGCCGCCGGGGTCGGTCGGGCCGCCGTCGCCCCCGCCGCCGCACGCCGCCAGCGCGGCCGCCACGAGGGAGCAGGTGGTCGCGGCGACGAAGTCGCGGCGCGACACGGACGCGTCGGGGAGGGTCGGCAGGGGGCGCATGGCGAACGCGAAGGGGGAGTGCCCGTGAAGACACTCCCCCGACGCCCCACCCCACCCCCGGTCACGCCGCCCGGACGATCCGCCCCAGCGGGTGTCGGTGGTGCGCGAACCCCTCCTCGGCGCCGCGGCCGATCGCCACCAGCGCGGGGATCTGCACGTGCTCCGGGAGGCCGAGCAGCGTCCGGACCCTGGCCGGCTCGAAGCCGGTCATCGGCGAGGTCTGGTAGCCGTGCGCCTCCGCGGCCAGGAGGAGGTAGCCGAGGGCGATGTAGCCCTGGCCGGCGGCCCAGGTCTCCTGCTGCTCCGGCGACTGCCGGCCGAAGAGGTTGCGGACGTGCGCGGCGGCGGCGGCGGCCTTCTCGGCGGGCATCCCGGGGTGGACCGTCTCCTCGACGGTCGCGAGGGCGTCGCGCATGTCCGTGTAGAGGACGAGCACGGCCGGGGCCGACCGGACCTGCCGCTGGTTGAACGCCGCCTCGGCGAGCCCGGCCTTGAGCCCGGGGTCGCGCACGACGACGAAGCGCCACGGCTGCACGTTGAACGCGGAGGGGGCGAGGCGCACGACGTCGAGGATGGCGTCGAGGTCGCCCTCGGGGATCGCGTCCGGCGCGAAGTCGCGGATCGAGCGGCGGCGGGCGGCGGCTTCCTTCACGTCGAGCAGGGCGGTGGTCTCGTAGGACATGTCTCGTGGCATCCCAGGGTTCGGGGAATAAAACCCTCACTACTGAGATAGGTTCCCGGGCGCCGGCGCTGGCGTCGCTCGTGCAGGTGCCGGCGGTCCCCGTCACCTCCGGAGCCGTTCCGATGCAGACCTCGCCCACCCCCGAGTCCGAGGGCGTGACGCCCGACTCGCACGCCGCCGACGTCCCGCCCGCCGTGGCGGCCGGCTCGCCGCCGCCGCCCCCACCGGCCGAGGTGCAGGTCGGCGGCGCCACGCTGATCGAGCCCGCGCCGGCGGGGAGCGCCGTGCCGGGCGACGCGAGCACCGGCGCGGTGCAGGGCGCCGCGTCCGCGCCCGCCCCGGCGCCGCGCCCGCGCACCAAGGGGGTGGCCGACATCGTCTTCCTGGTGGACGTCACCGGGAGCATGGCGCCGATCATCGACGCGCTGCGGAAGAACATCGAGGTGTTCGTCGACTCGCTGAGCCGGGGCGACGCGAACAACGCCGCGCCGGTGAAGGACTGGCGCGGGAAGGTCGTCGGCTACCGCGACATCGAGCACGCGGCGGCCGAGGGGCTGCCGTGGATCGAGGACCACCCGTTCGTGCGCGACGCGGTGGCGCTCAAGGCGCAGCTCGGGACGCTGCGCGCGCAGGGGGGCGGCGACGAGCCCGAGTCGCTGCTCGACGCGCTGTACACGATCGCGACGATGGAGGCGACGCCGAAGGGCGCGCAGAGCGAGGACCCGGCGCGGTGGCGCTACCGCAGCGAGGCCGCGCGCGTGGTGGTCGTGTTCACCGACGCGTCGTTCAAGGAGACGCTGCAGATCCCCGCGGCGAAGGGGGGGAGCCTCCAGGACGTCGCCAACGTGGTCATGGCGAACCGCATCATCCTCAGCCTCTTCGCGCCGAACTTCGAGAGCTACGACCGGCTGAGCCAGATCGACAAGTCGGAGTGGGAGGTCGTCGAGTACGAGGGGCTGTCGCCGCAGGAGGCGCTGCAGCGCTACACCGCCGACGCGGCCAACTTCCGCACGACGCTCAAGCAGCTGGCGGCGAGCGTGTCGAAGTCGGCCGAGACGATCGCGCTCTGAGCCGCGCGCCCGGGGACCGATGGCCAAGAAGCTGAAGGTCGGCGACGCGCTGCGCGGCTACCGCGTGACGAAGGTATTCGGCCCCGGGGCGATGGCGATCTCGTACGCCGCCGAGTCGGCCGACGGGCGGCGCGTCTTCCTCAAGCAGTACAAGTCGCCGGCGCCCACGGTGGTGTGGTACGGGGCGTTCGTGGACTACCAGCAGGAGCTGGCGGCGCGGGTGCGCGGCGGCAAGGCGGCGGGGTACGCGGTGCGCCTGGTCGACGCGTTCGAGGAGACGTGGGGCGGGCGCACGTACTTCCAGGCGTACGAGTTCGTCGAGCACGGCGGCGACCTGCAGCAGCTGTTCGACGAGGAGCGCGCGGCGCACGAGCGCGACGGGCGCTCGCCGCTGCTGGAGCCGGAGACGTGGGCGCGCCACGTGACGTGGGCCAAGGTGCTGATGGCGGCGATCGCGGCGCTGCACGAGTCGCGCGTCGTGCACGCCGACCTGAAGCCGCCCAACGTCTACCTGATCCGCGACCCGTCGATCGGCGCCGGCTACCAGCTCAAGCTGATCGACATGGACTTCTCGGTGCTGGCCGACCGGCGCGCGCCGTGGCACGGGCACCAGGGGTACGTGGGGTCCGACAACTACCGCTCGCCCGAGCACATGACGAGGGGCGGGGTGCCGGGGACGGCGTCGGACGTGTTCACCTGCGGGCTGCTGCTGTACGAGCTGCTGGCCGGCGTGCACCCGTACTGGCGCGACGACCAGGCGGAGTACGCGGCGCTGGTGCGCGCGCACGCCGCGACGCCGCCGGTGCTGGCCGGGGTGATGCCGTCGCCGGCGGACAACGCGGCGGTGTCGGCGGCGCTGCACCGCTGCCTGTCGCCCGACCCGGCGGCGCGCCCCACGGCCGCCGAGCTGCGCGCGGTGCTGTCCGGCCGTGCTGCGGCCGGGGCTGCGGTCGGCGGGCCGCGGGTGGAGCCGTCGACGGCCACGCCGAAGGAATCCGCACCCCGCAGTCCGCAGCCCGGAGCGCCCCTCGTGTCCGACCGCGTGCAACTCGTCGGCGCCGGCGGGCGCGCGCTGCCGATCGGGGTGCGCACGGAGCTCGGCAAGCACCTGGCGCGGCAGTTCGGCGACGACGCCGAGTTCTGGGACCCGCGGCAGATGGTGCTGGAGCGACTCGCCGACGGGCGGTGGCAGGTGGCCCCGCTCCCCGGCACGACGAACGAGACGCTGCTCAACGGCGAGGCGCTGGCCGCGCCGCGCGCGCTGCGCGACGGCGACGTGCTGGCCGTGGGGCGTCAGGCGAAGGGGATCGCCAAGCTGCCGCTGACGGTCCGTGCGCTCTGACCCGCCGCCCCCGCCGCCGGAGCCGCTGGCGCGCACCACCGACGTGACGCCGCCCGAGCCGGTGCGCGCGCACGTGCTGGGCGGCCCGCCGCCGTCGCGCCCCGCGGACCCGCCGCCGGCCCCGCCGGCGCCCCCGATCGTCGACGTGCCGCCGGTCGTCGAGGTCGAGACGCTCGACTGGGACGCGCTGCGGCGCGCCGCCGCCGACGCCGCCGTGCGCGCCCGCGCGGATGCCGCGCTCGGCGCGTGCGAGGCGACGCTCGACGCGGGAGGGCTGCTGTTCGACGCCGACCGCGCGTCGCCGGACGACCGCGCGGTGCACGTGCGCGCGCTCGACGACGCGCCGCTCTGGTTCGTCGGCGACCTGCACGGCGACCTGCTGGCGCTGGAGGCGGCGCTGGCGCTGGTCGGCGACGACGCGTCGGCGCGGCTCGTCCTGCTCGGCGACCTGTGGGACGACGGCGGCCACCCCGTCGAGGTGCTGCTGCGCGTGTTCGAGCTGGTCGCCGAGCGTCCGGGGCGCGTCTGCCTGGTGGCGGGGAACCACGACGAGGCGCTGCGCTGGACCGGCGAGCGCTTCGCCGCCAGCGTGTCGCCGTCCGACTTCGCCGAGTGGCTGGACGCGCACCCCGAGGACGCGACGGCGCGCCGCGCGGCGCGGCTGGCGATCCGGCTCGCCGAGCGCGCGCCGCGGGCGCTGTTCCTCCCGGACGGGCTGCTGGTGGCGCACGGCGGCTTCCCGCTCGTCGACCTGCACGCGGAGCTGGAGGCCGGCGGCGACTTCAACGACCCGCGCGCGCTGGCGGACTTCGTGTGGACGCGTGCGCACCCGAAGGCGCGGCGCAAGCTCCCCAACCGCGCCTCGCGTGGCAGCCAGTGGGGGCACGAGGACTTCGCCGACTTCTGCGCGCTGGCGGCGCGGCTCGGGCGCCCCGTCACGCACATGGTGCGCGGGCACGACCACGTCGAGGAGCGCTGGGCGGTCTACCGCGCCGGCACGCCGCACCCCGTGCTCACGACCGTCGCGCTGTCGCGGCGGCTGCCGCGCGAGGCGTTCGGGCCGTACGCGCGCGTGCCGACGGTCGCGCGCTGGGTGCGTGGCGCGCTGCCGCAGGTGCACCGGCTGCACGTCCCCGCGGACGCGGTCCGCGCGCTGTACCCCGAGCCGCCCCCCGAGGACGATACCGAGGGCGCCGCGGAGGGAGGCGCGTGAGCGCGCTCGTGCGGCGCTGCCCGACCTGCGGATCGACGCAGGACGCGGCCGGCGTCTGCGACACGTGCCACGACGCGGACGTGCGGCTCTTCTGCGCGAACCACGCGCCGGGGCGGTGGCTGGACGCGCCGCCGTGTCCCGCCTGCGGCGCGACGCTGGACGCGGGCCCGGCGCGCCGCCCCGCGCCGCCCCCCGTGCCGCCGCCCGCACCCGTCCCCGAGCCGGTGCGCGAGGCGCCGCCGTCGTGGCGCCCTCACCGGCCGGTGGTCATCGAGGACGCGCGCCCCGAGCCGCCGCTCGGCGGGTGGCGGCTCCCCGAGCGTCCGCCGATCCCGGTGGTGCGCGTCGGCCTCCCGTCGGTGGCGGGGTGCCTGGGGCGGCTGCTCCTGCTCGCGCTCGTGCTGCTCGTGCTGGCGGGCGCCGCCTTCGCGTGGCTGCTCTGGGGCTGACGGCGCGCCGCGTCAGACGGGGTTCGTCGTCAGCAGCGAGACGTCGCGCACGAACACGCGCGGCGGGAGGCGCAGCATCGCCACCACCAGCTGGGCGACGTCGTCGGTCTGCATCATGCGCTCCTCCGGCCCGATCGTGAGCCCGACCGCCGACGCCAGCTCGGTGTTGACGGTGCTCGGGAGCAGCGCCGTGACGCGCACGTCGTGCCTGCGCACCTCGGCGGCCAGCGACTCGGTGAAGCGCAGCACGGCCGCCTTGGACGCCGCGTACGACGACGTGTTGGCGACCCCCTTCTCGCCGGCGGTCGAGGCGACGTTGATCACGTCGCCGCGGCGGGCGGCGATCATGTCGGGGAGCACGGCCCGCGTCACGTAGTAGGTGCCCAGCACGTTGACGCGCTGCATCGCCTCCCAGTCCTCGGGCGGCATGTCGAGGATGGCGCCGAACTTCGCGATGCCGGCGTTGTTCACCAGCACGTCGATCGGGCCGAGGCGCTTGCGCAGCTCGGCGACGGCGCGCTCCACCTGGTCGCGCTGGCCGACGTCGGCGGCGGCGACCGCGATGCGCGACGCGTCGTCGCCCGAGAAGCCGGCGAGCTCCTCGGCGACCCGGTCCAGGTCGGCGCGCGTGCGCGCGACGAGCCCGACGCGCGCCCCCTCGCGCACGAGCGCGGCGGCCACGGCGCGGCCGATCCCCTTTCCGGCGCCGGTCACGAGCGCCGTGCGTGCCTCGAGCATGCGATCCCCTCCGGGCGTGTGGGTGACGTGCGGGCGCGGGCACCGCGAGATCCGCGCCCGGCGCCGGTCCCGGAGGGCCGCGGGACCCGCTAGCATGCCGCGCATGACGCCGCACACCAACGGCGGGCCCGCCGGCGCGGTCCGCCTCATCTTCATCGACGTCGACGGCACGCTGGTCGGCGCGGACGGGACGGTCCACCCGCGCGTCTGGGCCGCGCTGGCGCCGCTGCACGCGGCCGGCGTGCACGTCGCGACCTGCACCGGGCGCCCGGGCTTCGGCGTCACGCGCGCGCTCGCCGAGCGGCTCGACCCGGCCGGGTGGCACGTCTTCCAGAACGGCGCCAGCGTCTCGCGCCTCGACGGCGGCGCGACGCGCTCGGCGGGGCTCTCGCCGGAGACCGTGCGCGCGCTGCTGGCGCAGGCGCGCGCCACCGGCCGCACCCTCGAGCTGTACGCCGACGCGTCGTACGCCGCGGTGCAGGGGCCCGCCGACCCGTACGCGGGGCGCGCGGCGCGGCACGCGGAGCTGATCGGCGCGCCGCACGACGCGCGCGGGCCGGAGGCGTTCGCGGCCGCGGAACGCGTCGTGCGCGGGCAGTGGATGGTCGCGCACGACGAGCTGCCGGCGGTGCTCGCCGACCCGCCGCCGAACGGGCGCCTCGTCCCCTCGGGGTCGCCGATGATGCCCGAGACGACGTTCGTGAGCGTCGTCGACCCGGCGATCGACAAGGTCACCGGCGTGCGCGCGGTGGCCGAGGCGTACGGCGTGCCGCTGTCGGCGGTGATGTTCGTCGGCGACGGCGGCAACGACGCGCGCGCCATGCGCGCGGTGCGCGAGGCCGGCGGGTGGGCGCTCGCGCCGGCCAACGGCGAGCCGGAGGCGCTGGAGGAGGCGCAGCAGGTGGTGGGGCACGTGGAGGAGGGGGGGCTCGCCGACGCGCTGGCCCTCGCGATGGAGACCGTCACGCCGGGGGAGACGCACGCATGACCGCACCGCAGCACGACGCCGGCGACGCGCCGGTCTGGTTCATCACCGGCTGCTCGACCGGCTTCGGGCGCGAGCTCGCGCGCGCGGTGCTGGAGCGCGGGCTGCGCTGCGTCGTCACGGCGCGGAACCCGGAGTCCGTGCAGGACCTCGTGCGCGGGCACGAGGACCGCGCGCTGGCGCTGCGCCTCGACGTCACCGACGCCGTGCAGGTGTCGGACGCGGTGCGCGCCGCCGAGGAGCGCTTCGGGCGCATCGACGTCCTCGTGAACAACGCCGGCATCGGCTACTTCGGCGCGATCGAGGAGAGCGAGGAGGCCGAGGTGCGGCGGATGTTCGAGATCAACGTGTTCGCGCTCGGGCGCATGACGACGGCGGTGCTGCCGGGGATGCGGCGGCGGCGCAGCGGGCACGTGGTGAACATCGCGTCGATCGGCGGGATCCGCGCGTTCCCCGCGGTCGGCTGGTACAACGCCACCAAGTTCGCGGTCGTCGGGCTCTCCGAGGCGCTGTCGCTCGAGGTCGCGCCGCTCGGCATCAAGGTCACGGTGGTGGAGCCGAGCGGCTTCCGCACCGACTGGGCGGGGCGCTCGGCCAACGAGGCGCCGGTGGAGATCCCGGACTACGCCGAGACCGCGGGCGCGAACCGCCGCAACATCCGCAACGCGAGCGGGAAGCAGCCGGGGGACCCGGCGCGCGCGGCGGCGGCGATCATCGCCGCGGTGGAGGCGCCGGAGCCGCCGCTGCACCTGCTGCTCGGCAAGGCGGCGCTGCGCGGCGCGCGGTGGAAGCTCGACCTGCTCCAGTCGAACTTCGACGCCTGGCGGGAGACGACGGAGGGGGCGGACTTCCCGACCTGACGCGGCGCGCGCCGCGGCTGTCGGCCTCGTCATCCCTGGGGCGCGGACGCCACACGGATTGACGGCGCTTCCCGGATGCCCGATAGTGGCGCGCCGCGCGACCGCGCGGGTGCTGCTGCCGGTGTCCGGGCCTCGCTCCCGGGGCCCACAGCCCAGGAGGTGCCGTTGCCGCACGCTCCATCGTCCCGCCCCCGCCGCCCGCTGGCGTGGGCGGCCCCGTTCGTCGTGGCCGCGGCGTGCGCCGACGCGCCGACCACCCCCGCGCTCGCGCCGCGCGACGCGCCTTCGGCCAACGCGACCGCCGACTATGCCCAGACGCTCGGCTTCCGCCGCGCGGTCACCGTCGACCGCGTGCGCGCGCACCAGGCGGCGCTGCAGGCGATCGCCGACGCGAACGGCGGGACGCGCGTCGCCGGGACCGCGGGGGGCGACGCCAGCGAGGCGTACGTCCACGCGCGCCTCGCCGCGGCGGGGTACGCGCCGTCGTACCAGTCGTTCAGCTTCACGTTCACGGGCGACCGGACGCCGCCGGTGCTGCAGCGGATCTCGCCGCCCGCCGCGACCTACGCGCCCGGCGTGGACTTCGCCACCATGACCGGCTCGGGCAGCGGCGACGTCACCGCGCCGGTGTACGCCGTGCAGCTCGACTTCACGCCGCCGATCGACCCGTCGATGATCGGCTGCGCGGCGGGCGACTTCGCGGGCTTCCCGCCCGGCGCGATCGCGTTGCTCCAGCGGAACGGCTGCACCTTCGCGCTCATGGCGCAGAACGCGCAGGCGGCCGGCGCCGCCGGCGTGATCATCTTCAACGAGGGGAACACGCCGGACCGCCTGGGCGTGGTCACCGGCACGCTCGGCCCGGCGCCGGGCGTCACGATCCCCGTGGTGGGCGCGACGTTCGCGCTCGGCCAGTCGTTCGCCCTTCCGGTCACGAACGGGCCCACCGGCGTGGTGGCGCGGCTGCGCGTCGACTTCGTCAGCAGCGAGACGCGCACGGGGCGCAACGTCATCGCCGAGGCGCCGGGCGGCGACCCGGCGCGCGTGATCGTCGTCGCGTCGGCGGTCGACGGCGACGCGCGCGGGCCGGCCATCAACGCGACGAGCGGCGCGGCGGCGGCGCTGGCCATCGCCGAGGCGTACGCCGGGCAGGACCGGACGTCGACCAACCGCGTGCGCTTCGTCTTCTTCTCCGGCTACGCCGAGGGGAACCTCGGCACCACGCACTACCTGAACGCGCTCGCGCCGTCCGACCGGGCGCGCATCGCCGCCGTCGTGGGCTCCGAGGTCCTCGGCTCGCCGAACTTCGGGCGGTTCGTGCTCGACGCGACGACCGCGCCGGCCGGCTCGGCGGCGATCCGCGACCTGCTGACCGAGTACTTCGGGCAGGCGGGGCTCGCGAGCCGGACGCTGTCGCCGCCCACGGGGAGCTTCGGCGGGAGCGTGCTCACCCCGTTCGCGCTGGCGGGGATCCCGGCGGGCGGCCTGTACGCCGGCACGATCGAGCCGAAGACCGCCGAGCAGGCCGCGCTGTTCGGGGGCACGGCCGGCATCGCGTTCGACCCCTGCTACCGCCTGGCCTGCGACACCTTCGCCAACGTCTCGCCGTCCGGGCTCGACCAGATGACGGACGCCACCGCGCACGCGGTGCTCCTGCTGTCGCGCCGCAACCTCCTGAAGGAGCCGCTGGCCGCGCCGTGACGCCTTGCGCGGCTCACGTACTAAGTGCATAGTATGACGCGCCGTCACCCGTCCGGTGGCGGCGCGTCGACGTTTCCGCGGGGGCCACATGCGACGCGCGTTCGCGCTCCTCCTCCTCACCCTGCTCGCGGGCGGGTGCGCCTCGCGGCGCCTCGCGCGCGACGAGGCCCGCGCGCTGGCGGCCGCCGACACGCTGGTGCTGCGCGGGTGCCTCGACTGCCTGACGCAGGCGCGCGCGACGTACGCGCGGGCCGCCGCGGGGAGGCGCGGCGCCGCGGTCGCGCAGCGGCTGTTCGAGACCGACGTGCTGATCGCGCTGCGCGAGAAGGAGCAGGCGCTCGGCGCCGACTCGTCGATGGCCCGCGCGCGCGCCTCCGCGCCGCGGCGCGCGTGCGCGCTCGACCGCGCGCGGCTGCTGGCGCTCGCCGCGGTGGTCATGCCCGACCCCGACGGCACCCCGCTGCGCGCGCTCGGCGAGCAGCGGCGGCGCACGGTGACGATGCTGCCGAAGCTCGACGGCGAGCTGGCGTGGCTCGCGGGGACCGGGTGGGCGCCGGCGGTGCGCGACTACCTGCGCCTCGCGGTGGACTGCACCACCGGGCGGTGGCCGAAGGACCGCCCGCTCCCCGGCGGGCCGCCGGTGGTGCGCTACCGCGCCGCCTTCTGCACGCGCGTCGACACGGTCGCGCTGGCGGCGCTGCAGGACGAGGTGCCGGGGCTCGCCGAGGCGTGGTACTACCGCGCCGGCGCGGCGAGCGCGGACGCGGCCGACGACGGCGGGGGCGTGGCGCGCGCGCGCTTCGACTCGGCGCGCGCGCGCTTCCCCGACGCGCCCGGGATCAACTTCGCGAACGGGTGGCTGGAGCAGGTGAGCGGCGACTGCGACGCCGCGATCGCGCGCTACGACGCCGCGGTGGCGGCGCAGCCGGGGCACGAGCGCGCGTGGCTGCAGCGCACCGTGTGCCTGTCGGCGCTGCACCGCGACACGGCGGCCGAGGCGTCGGCGACGCGCCTGATCGCGCTGCGCGCGATCAACTCGGGCGACGGGTACTACTGGCGCGCGCTGAGCCGCCTGCGCCTGCAGCGCCTGGCCGAGGCGCGCGGGGACGCCGACACGGCCAAGGCGCGCAGCCGCGCCGACAACGTGCTGACGCTGGCCGGCGTGATCGAGCACGACCAGGGCGACCTGGGCGTCGCCGAGACCGACCTGCGCGACGCGCTGGCGGGGCCGAGCGGCGCGGGCAACTGCACCGCGATGTCGTACCTCGCGCGCGTGCTGACGCGGAAGTCGCAGTGGCGCCCGTCGGCCGAGCACTTCGCGCAGGCGATGGGGTGCTTCGACCGGAAGGTGGCGCAGGCGCGGGAGCGGATCGCGCGGCTGGCGGCGCAGGCGGCGGCGAACCCGCAGCGCGCGGCGGCGCGCATCGCGCGGCTGGCGGCCGACAGCGCGGAGCAGCGCCGGAGCTACCACGCGTCGGCGTACAACGCGGCGAGCATGCACGCGCGGCTGGGCGAGATGGCGCGCGCGGGCGAGCTGCTGGAGATCGCGGCGCGCGACCCCGAGCGCGCGGAGCAGGTGGCGAAGCTGCGCGAGGCGATCGCGGCGGTGCGCGTCTCGCGGGCGGGGGGCGGGCCGTAGCCCACAACATGTCCATGCCCGCAGTGCAGCCGCGCCGGTGGACGGCGGACGAGGTGCGCGCGCTTCCCGACGAGCCGGGGAAGCGGTTCGAGTGCGTGGACGGGGAGCTGATCGTGAGCCCCGGCCCGAAGTGGGCGCACCAGCGCGCGGTCCGCGCGCTCATCGTCCTCCTGCACGACTACGTCGCCGCCCACCGCGTCGGCGACCTGCTGATGGGACCGGGCGAGGTCGAGTTCGACCCGTACACGCTCGTGCAGCCGGACCTGTTCGTCCTGCCGCTGGTCGACGGGCGCGTGCCATCGGGGCCGGAGGATTCGGCCGACCCGCTGCTCGTGGTCGAGGTGCCCTCGCCGTCCACCGCGCGCTACGACCGCGGCGTGAAGCGCGACCGCTACCAGCGCGCGGGCGCCGAGTGCTGGATCGTCGACCTCGACTCGCGCGTGGTGGAGCGGTGGCTGCCGGGCGCGGCGGCGCCCGAGGTGCTGCGCGAGGAGCTGCGGTGGCACCCGGCCGGCGCGGGCGAGCCGCTGGCGCTCGCGCTCGCGCCGCTGTTCGCGGAGGCGCACGGCGAGCGCTGAGGGCCCGCCGTCAGAGCTTGTGCGACGAGAGCAGCAGGCTGGTCTCGGAGCTGGAGATGCCGCGGATCTCGCGGATCCGCCGCAGCGCCTCGTCGAACTGCTCGAGCCCGTCCGTCGCCAGCTCGGCGACGATGTCCCACCGCCCGTTGGTGGTGTGGAGCGCCCGGATCTCGGGGAAGCCGCGTAGCGTCTTCAGGATGTCGCGCGCCCGCTCCCCCTCGACGCCGATCATCATGACCGCGCGCACCCGGGTCGGCTCGGCGTCGGGGGTCGTCCGCACGGTGAAGCCGAGCAGGACGCCGCGCGCGACCAGGCGGTCGATGCGGTTCTGCACCGTGCCGCGCGAGACCCGGAGCTGCTTGGCGAGGCTGGCCACGGTGGCCCGCGCGTTCTCGCGGAGCAGCGCGACGAGGCGGAGGTCGACGTCGTCCATCGTGCCTGGCAATATGTCAGCGGGTGCTGGCGAAACGCTAGAAAGGCCGCGCAGATCGCGCGGCCTTCTCGCTTGTTGCTGACAGCGGTGGCCGGCATCATGCCCCGGTCCGGGCCGGACCCTCCTCTCTCGCGACCATGGCCACGCTGCTCGACGACCCCCGCTCCCTCCCCGCGCACCAGACGCGCCGCGGCGTCCGCGACGTCCACATCGTCGGCGTCCCGATGGACCTCGGGGCCAGCCGCCGCGGGGTGGACATGGGCCCGTCGGCGATGCGGCTGGCCGGGGTCGCCGAGCGGCTGGCGCAGCTCGGGCACGCGGTCGAGGACCACGGCAACGTGCGCGTCCCCGACCGCACGTCGTTCACCGGCACGGCCGGCGGGCGCGCCTTCCTCCCGGCGATCGCCGAGGTGTGCGCCGAGCTGGCGACGTTCACCGCCGGCGCGCTGCGCAACGGCGCGACGCCGCTGGTGCTGGGCGGCGACCACTCGCTCGGCGCGGGCTCGGTGGCCGGCGTGGCCACGGCGCTCGCCGAGCGCGGCGAGGCGCTGGGGCTGCTCTGGCTCGACGCGCACTCGGACATCCACACCCCCGACTCGAGCGGGTCGGGGAACGTGCACGGGATGCCGGTCGCGCACCTGCTCGGCCTGGGCGACCCGCGGCTGTCCGGGCTGGCGGCGCCGGGGCCGGCGGTGCGCCCCGAGCACGTCGTGTACGTCGGGCTGCGCGACGTCGACCCGCCGGAGCGCGCGCTGATCCGCGAGCTCGGGATCCGGGCCTTCACGATGCGCGACATCGACGAGCGCGGGCTGCGCGCGGTGATGACCGACGCGATCGAGATCACGATGCGCGGCACGGGCGGGATCCACGTCTCGTGCGACGCCGACTGGGTCGACCCGTCGGAGGCGCCGGGCGTCGGCACCCCGGTGCGCGGAGGCGCGACGCTGCGCGAGGCGCACCTGGCGATGGAGATCGTCGCCGACGCGCACGCGATGCTCTCGATGGACCTGGTCGAGATCAACCCGATCCTCGACCGGCACAACCACACCGCGGAGCTGGCGGTCGACCTGCTGGCGTCCGCGTTCGGGCGGAGAATCCTCTGACGATGCTGCGGACTGCGGGCTGCGGTTTCCGAATCCGCAGCCCGCAGCCCGCAGCCCCACGGTGATCATGGCCACCACGACGCTCGACGGCAGCGCGACCACGGACTCGTTGATCGCGCTGGAGGACGCCCACGGCGCCCACAACTACCACCCGCTCGACCTCGTGATCGAGCGCGCGGAGGGGGCGTGGGTGTGGGACGTGGAGGGGCGGCGCTACCTGGACTGCCTGAGCGCGTACTCGGCGCTGAACCAGGGGCACCGGCACCCGCGCATCCTCGCCGCGCTGGTGGAGCAGGCGTCGCGCGTGACGCTCACCTCGCGCGCGTTCCGCAACGACCAGCTGCCGGCGTTCTGCGCCGAGCTGGCCGCGCTGTGCGGGCTCGACGTCGTGCTGCCGATGAACACCGGCGCCGAGGCGGTGGAGACGGCGATCAAGGCGGCGCGGCGGTGGGGGCACCGGGTGAAGGGGATCCCGGACGGCGAGGCGGAGATCCTCGTCTTCGCCAACAACTTCCACGGGCGTACCACCACCATCGTCGGCTTCTCGACCGAGGCGGCGTACCGCGACGGCTTCGGCCCGTTCGCGCCCGGGTTCCGCGTGCTGCCGTTCGGGGACCTCGACGCGGTGCGCGACGCGATGGGGCCGCGCACCTGCGCCGTGCTGTTCGAGCCGATCCAGGCGGAGGCGGGGATCCTGCTGCCGCCCGACGGCTTCCTGCGCGGGCTGCGCGCGCTGTGCACGGAGCGGAACGTCCTGATGATCGCCGACGAGATCCAGACGGGGCTCGGGCGCACGGGGCGGACGTTCGCCTGCGACCACGAGGGGGTCCGCCCCGACGCGTACGTCCTCGGCAAGGCGCTGTCGGGGGGCTTCTACCCGGTGTCGGCGGTGGTCGCGCGGCGCGACGTGCTCGACGTGTTCGGCCCGGGGTCGCACGGCAGCACCTTCGGCGGCAACCCGCTGGGGTGCGCGGTGGCGCGCGCGGCGCTGGGCGTGCTGCGCGACGAGCGCCTGGCCGAGCGGTCGGCGGAGTTGGGGGCGTGGCTGCTGCGCGCGCTGCGCGGGATCGCGCACCCGGACGTGGTCGAGGTGCGCGGGCGCGGGCTGCTGATCGGGATGCAGCTGCGCGTGCCGGCGCGCCTCTACTGCGAGGCGCTGCAGGCGCGCGGGGTCCTGTGCAAGGAGACGCACGACACGGTCATCCGCCTGGCGCCGCCTCTCGTGGTCGGGCGCGACGACCTGGCGTGGGCGGCGGAGCAGTTCGCGGCGGTGTTCGCCGGCTGAGGTCGCCCGGGCCGTGACCCGGCGCACGACCGCCGGGCTCGTGGGCGCCGATCCTGCACTCCGGGACGGGAGGAGGTGACCACATGCGCAGATCCATCCTCGCGTTCGCCCTCCTCGCGCTGGCGGCCGGCACGGCCGAGGCCCAGGGGCGGGGGAAGGGGAACGGCAACGGCAACAAGGTCCCGCCGGGGCTCGCCAAGAAGGGCGGCCTCCCGCCGGGGCAGGCGAAGAAGCTCTACCGGGCCGACGACGGTGTCGTCGTGCTGCGCGACGTCTTCGGGCGCAACGGGTACACGGTCGTCCGCACCGTTCCCGAAGGCGACCGCCGGTTCGTATACTACCGCGGCGCCGACGGCGTCGTCCGCCGCGCGGTCGTGGCGCCGGGCGAGGAGCGCCCGAGCTTCACCAACGTCCCCCGTGCGGTCCTCGAGCAGATCTGGTCCCGGCTGTACTGACGCCCTGATGCCGTGACGCACGACCCGCCGCGCGCCGAGGAGGCGCCCGCGACCGCCCCGGCGCGCGCGCGGCTGCACCAGGTCGTCTTCGAGAGCGACACCCCCGCCGGCCGCGCGTTCGACCTGGCGCTGATCGTCCTGGTCCTGGTCAGCGTGGCGGTGGTGAGCGTGGAGACGGTGCCCGGGCTCTCCCCCGGCGCCTACCGCGCGCTGCGCGTCACCGAGTGGACGCTGACGCTCGTCTTCACGGCGGAGTACCTGCTGCGGCTGGCCGCCGTGCGCCGCCCGCTCGCCTACGCGACCAGCTTCTACGGCGTGGTCGACGTGCTGGCGATCCTGCCGACGTACGTCAGCCTCTTCTTCCCCGGGGCGCAGGCGCTGCTGGTGGTGCGCGTGCTGCGCCTGCTGCGCGTCTTCCGCGTGCTCAAGCTGTCGCGCTTCCTGAGCGAGGCGGCGACGCTGACGCGGGCGCTGCGGGCGAGCTCGCGCAAGATCGCGGTGTTCCTGCTGACGGTCAGCACGCTGATCGTCGTCATCGGCTCGCTGATGTTCGTCGTCGAGGGGCCGGCGCACGGCTTCACCAGCATCCCGACGAGCATGTACTGGGCGGTCGTGACGCTCACCACCGTCGGCTACGGCGACCTCTCGCCGCGCACGGGGCTGGGGCGCACGCTGGCGTCGCTCGTGATGATCCTCGGCTACGGGATCATCGCCGTGCCGACGGGGATCGTGACGGCGGAGCTGACGCAGGGGCGGGGACACCCGGTCTCGGGGCAGGCGTGTCCGAGCTGCGCGGCGGAGGGGCACGACGTCGACGCGCGCTTTTGCCGACGCTGCGGGCACGCGCTCTGACCTTCCAGGGCGTAGACCGGGGTACGGCGCAGTGCAGGGCAGTGCGCAGAGCGGGGTGAACCGAAGAGAGGGGTGAACCGAACACCGGGATACGGCGGACCTACCGGCTTGGGGCTGTAGGTCCGCGGTACCCCGGTCTGCGCACTACCCCTGTTTTCGGTTCACCCCGATCTTCGCCGTACCCGGAACTGCGCCGCATCCTGAACTGCGCCGTACGGTTCGCTCTTGCCGTTCCGCACTACACCGGGCGAGGATAACGAGCCCCCCGCTCCCTCCCGCCCGCCCCGCCGATGCCCCGCCCCCTCCGCGCAGTCGCCGCCGCGCTGCTGTGCGCCCCCGCCCTCGCCGCGCAGGAGCCGGCCGCGTGGGGCGCCGGCCGCGACCCGCAGTTCGCGACCTTCTCGATCGCCGCGGTCGATCCGCGGACGGGGGAGACCGGCGTGGCGGTGACGACGCGCGTGCCGTGCGTCGGGAACGGGGTGCCGTGGGTGCGCGCGGGCGTCGGCGCGGTGGCGACGCAGGCGAACACCCGCACCGACTACGGGACGACGCTGCACGACGCGCTGGCCGGCGGGGAGGAGCCGCAGGACACGCTGCGCCGCGCGCTGGCCGGCGACAGCGGCGCCGCCGGCCGGCAGGTCGGCGTGACCGCGCTCGCCGGGCGCGCGGCGCAGCACACGGGGACGGGGACCACCGCGTGGGCGGGGCACCGGGCCGGGAGGCACTTCGTCACGCAGGGGAACCTGCTCGTCGGCCCCGGCGTGCTGGAGGCGGTGGCGGCCAGCTTCGAGGGGAGCGAGGGGCGGCCGCGCCACCTCGCCGACCGGCTGATCGACGCGAGCGCGGCCGCCGACGCGGCGGGCGGCGACGCGCCGAAGGGGCGCGCGCAGTCGGCCGCGGTCGTCGTCGCGGACCCGCGGCCGGGGCGCGCGCGCGGCGCCGACGGCGTCACCGCCAACATCAACGTCTGCGAGCACCCCGAGCCGGTGGCCGAGCTGCGCCGCGTCTACGACGCCGTGTCGCAGACGCTCGGCTTCCGCCAGCTGGAGCAGCAGAGCGGCAACGACGTCTGGCAGCTGAAGGTGATGCTGCACGCGCTCGGGCACTTCCGGGGCGGCACGCCGGCGCTCGCCCGCGACTCGACGGCGACGCTCTACACTCCCGAGGCGGTGGCCGCGGTCGACGCCTTCCGCGCCGCCGAGCGGCTCGCGACCCCCGCGCTGGGCTCCCCGCCGGGGCTCGTCGACGACGCGACGGTGGAGCGGCTGTGGGCGGCGCTGGACCGCGCGGGGAAGGCGGACCAGGTGCGGCGCGCGCTGCTCGACGTGACGGCGGTGCGGCGATGAGCGGCGACATCGACCGCCGCGCCTTCTCGGCGACGCTGCTCGGCGCCGCCGCGGCGTCGCTGCTCCCGAGCGACCGGCGAGGGGCCGACCTCGGCGGCGCGCAGCCGGCGCAGTCAGCGCAGCCGACGGCGGCGCTGCGCGTGGACGGGGCGCGCCTCAACCGGCAGCTGCAGGAGCTGTCGCGGTTCGGGCGCAACGAGCGGGGCGGCGTGGACCGCGTCGCGTACTCCGACGCCGACCGCGACGCGCGCGCCTACGTCACGCAGCTGATGCGCGACGCGCGGCTGGAGCCGGGCGTGGACGCGGCCGGCAACATCATCGGGCGGCGCGCGGGGCGCGAGGCGTCGCGGAAGCCGATCCTCTTCGGCTCGCACGTCGACTCGGTCCCCGACGGCGGCAACTACGACGGACCGGTGGGGTCGCTCGCCGCCATCGAGGTCGCGCGCACGCTCGCCGAGCGCGGCGTGTCCACGCGCCACCCGCTCGAGGTCACGATCTGGCAGAACGAGGAGGGCGGGTTGTACGGCAGCACCGCCGTCGCGCTCGGGATCGGGGAGAAGGAGCTGGCGAACGTCAGCCGCAGCGGGAAGACGGTCGCCGACGGCATCCGCTTCCTCGGCGGCGACCCGGCGCGGCTCGCGGCGGTGCGCCGGCGGAAGGGGGACGTCGCCGGCTACCTCGAGCTGCACATCGAGCAGGGCGGCACGCTCGACGCGGAGCAGGTCGCGATCGGCGTGGTCGAGGGGATCGTCGGGATCGGGCAGTGGGAGGTGACGGTCACCGGCTTCGCCAACCACGCCGGCACGACGCCGATGCCGGGGCGCCAGGACGCGCTGCTGGCGGCGGCGCGCTTCGTCGAGCTGGTGAACCGCGTGGTCACCACGACGCCCGGGCGGCAGGTGGGGACGGTGGGGCGGATGCAGGCGTTCCCCGGCGCGCCCAACGTGATCCCCGGCCGCGTGGTGTGCACGCTGGAGCTGCGCGACCTCGACGGCGCGAGGATCGAGGCGCTGTACGCCCGCATCCGCACCGAGGCCGACGCGATCGCGATGGCGACGGGGACGACGTTCGCGTACCAGCCGCTGCACACCAACATCCCGGCGCCGAGCGACCCGCGCGTGCGCGCGCTGATCGCCGAGGCGGCGCGCGGGCTGGGGCTGTCGTCGAAGGTGCTGCCGAGCGGCGCCGGGCACGACGCGCAGGCGATCGCGCAGCTCGGGCCGATGGGGATGATCTTCATCCCGAGCGTGGGCGGGATCAGCCACTCGCCGAAGGAGTTCAGCCGGCCGGACGACATCACCAACGGAGCCAACGTGCTGCTGCACACGCTGCTGAAGCTCGACGCGGGGCTCCCCGCGTGAGGCGTCTCCTCCTCCCGCTGCTGGCCGCGCCGGCGGCGCTGGCCGCGCAGACGCCGCGGGCGCCGCAGGTCGTCGAGACGCCGGTCGCCGAGCTGCGGCGCGCGCTGGCCGCGCGCACGCTCACCTGCCGCGCGCTGGTCGAGGCCTACCAGCGGCGGATCGAGGCGTACGACAAGCGGGGGCCGGCGGTGAACGCGATCGTCGTCGTCGCCCCCGACGCGCTGCAGGTGGCCGACTCGCTCGACGCGCACCTGCGCGGGGGCGGGCGCCCGGGGCCGCTGCACTGCGTGCCGGTCATCGTGAAGGACAACTTCGAGACGCGCGGGCTGGCGACGACCGCGGGCTCGCTGTCGCTGGCCGAGTACGTCCCCGACCGCGACGCGTTCCAGGTGCGGCGGGTGCGCGAGGCCGGCGCGGTGATCCTCGCCAAGTCGAACATGGCGGAGTTCGCGTTCACCCCGTTCGAGACGGTGAGCTCGATCCTGCCGGGGTACACGAGGAACCCGTACGCGCTCGACCGCGTGACCGCCGGCTCCAGCGGCGGCACCGCCGCGGCGGTCGCGGCGAGCTTCGGCGCGGTGGGGCTGGGGACCGACACCGGCAACTCGATCCGCGGGCCGTCGTCGCACCAGGCGCTGGTCGGGATCCGCAGCACGATGGGGCTCACCAGCCGCGGCGGCGTGGTCCCGCTCAACCTCGGCGCCGACGTCGCGGGGCCGATGGCGCGCACGGTGGCCGACGCAGTGGCGGTGTTCCAGGTGGTCGCCGGCTACGACCCCGCCGACACGGCGACGACGGTGGCGCGCGACCGCGCGATCCCCGACTACGCGGCGTCGCTGCGGGCCGACGGGCTGCGCGGGGCGCGCCTCGGCGTGCTGCGGGCGGCGTACGAGCGGCCGAGCGCGGACAGCGGGGTGCTGGCGGTGTTCGCGCGCGCGGTGGCCGACCTGCGGCGCGCCGGCGCGACCGTCGTGGACACCGTGCCGATGCCGGCGGTGGACTCGCTGCTGCGCACGAGCGCCGGGGAGTGCAACCGGTTCAAGGAAGACCTCGAAGGCTTCCTGGCGGCGGCGAGCCCGCGCGCCCCGGTGCGCACCCTCGACGAGATCGTGAAGTCGCGGCGCTGGCACCCGACGATCCAGGCGCGCCTCGAGAACGGGCTGCGCGCCACCGCGCCGATCGCCCGGCAGCCGGGATGCGCGGCCGGCGAGGCGCGGCGCGCCGCCGTGCGCACGGCGCTGCTGGCGGTGATGGACGCGCAGAAGCTCGACGCGTTCGTCTACCCGACGTGGAGCAACCCGCCGCGGCTGATCGGGGACCTCAACACGCCGGCGGGGGACAACAGCCAGGTGTTCTCCCCGCTCACCGGCTGGCCGGCGGTGCAGGTGCCGATGGGCTACACGCGCGGCAACACGCTGCCGGCGGGGATCACCTTCTTCGGCCGCGCGTGGGACGAGGCGACGCTGTTCCGGCTGGCGTACGCCTACGAGCAGGCGACGAAGCACCGCCGGGCGCCGGCGAGCACGCCGCCGCTGCGGTGACGCCGCGCGACCCATGAACCAGGACCGACGCGACTTCCTGCGCGACGCCGCGCGCGCCGGCGCCGTCGCGCTCGCCGGATCGGCGCTCGTGCGCGCGGCGCCCGCGCTCGCCGCGCCCACACGCGAACCCGCCCCGATGTCGATCGCCCCGATGACCATCGCCGACTGCTCGCGGCAGCTCGCGGCCGGCACGCTCACCAGCCGCCAGCTCGTCGAGCGGGCGCTCGCGGCGATCGACGACCCGCAGGGGGAGGGCGCGCGCGCCTTCCTGGAGGTGCACCGGCAGGCGGCGCTCGCCGCCGCCGACCGCGTCGACGCCCGCCGGCGGGCCGGGGAGCGGCTGCACGCGCTGGCCGGCGTCCCGCTCTCGCTCAAGGACCTGTTCGACGAGGCGGGCGCCGTCACCCGCGGCGCGTCGACGGTGCTCTCGCGGGCGCCGGCGGCGGCCCGCGACTCGGCGGTCGTCGAGCGGCTGCGGCAGGCGGGCGCGGTGATCGTCGGCCGCACGAACCTCACCGAGTTCGCGTACTCGGGGCTCGGCATCAACCCGCACTACGGGACGCCGCGCAACGCCTTCGACCGCGCCGCCGGCCGCGTCCCGGGCGGCTCGTCGTCGGGCGCGGCGGTCTCGGTGGCCGACGGGATGGCGGCCGGCGCGATCGGCACCGACACCGGCGGCTCGGTGCGCATCCCCGCCGCGCTGAACGGGCTCGTGGGCTTCAAGCCCACCGCGCACCGCGTGCCGCTCGACGGGATGCTGCCGCTGTCGTACACGCTGGACTCCGCCGGCCCGATCGCCCGCACCGTCGCCGACTGCGTGACGCTCGACCGCGTGCTGTCGGGAGACGCCGGGGCGCCCGCGCCGGCCCGCGTGCGCGGCCTGCGCCTCGCCGTGCCGACGACCGTGTTCCACGACGAGCTGGCGCCCGACGTCGCGCGTGCCTTCGCCGCGGCGCTGGCGCGCCTCTCGGCCGCGGGCGCCGTCGTCGTCGAGGTGCCGATGCGCGAGATCGCCGACGCCGCGGCCGTCAGCCCGCGCGGCGCGCTGGCGAGCGCCGAGGCGTTCGCGATCCACCGGCGCTGGCTGGCGGACGGCGCGGCCCAGTACGACCCGCGCGTGCTGTCGCGCATCCGTCCCGGCGAGGCGCTGAGCGCCGCGGACTACATCGACCTGCTCCGGCTCCGCCGCCGCTTCGTGCGGACGATCGCCGACGCGTCGCGCGGCTACGACGCGCTGCTCATGCCCACCACGCCCGACAGCGCGCCGACGATCGCCGAGGCGGGGCGCGACGACGCGACGTACTTCCGCTACAACACGCGGATGCTGCGCAACACGGCGATCGTGAACCTGTTCGACGGCTGCGCGCTCTCCCTCCCGTGCCACGAGCCGGGCGCCGCGCCCGTCGGCCTCATGGTCGCTGGCCCGCAGGACGCCGACGATCGCGTCCTGGCGGTCGGGCTGGCGATCGAGGACGTGGTGCGGGGACGGCCGTAAGGTCAGCCGCAGGGAATCGGATCAGGTCCGATCAGACCGGATTCGGCGGATGGGCGCTCCGGGTTTCGAGGAGCGATCCGAACGATCCGTGAGATCCGTCCAATCCGATTCCCCTGCTGTCGACGAGCGATCGAGCGCCGTCAGGGCTTCCGCCGCGCCGTCCCCGCCAGGAAGTCGTCCGAGTACCGCACCTCCAGCGAGTCGGGGCGGCCGCCGACGCGCGTGAAGGTGAACGCCATGTCGGGGCGCATCACCTCGTAGATCTTCCCGTCCTTGTCGTAGAGCCCGGGGAAGAAGAGGTCGGGGCGCACGCGCACGAGCGCGAACCGCTGCATGTACGGGTCGGCGGGGAGCCACTCCGCCTTCAGCGTGCCGCCCTCGTACAGCGTGCGGAACTCGATCGTCACCGGCTTCTCGTCCGGCGTGTCGCGCTTCACGTACGTCCAGCGCCCGACGTACGGCGCGGCCTCGGCCTCCGGGAGCTCGACGGCCAGCGACGGCTCCACCTGCAGCGGCACCGCCACGCGCGTGCGCGCCCAGCGGAAGGCGAGGGTGGTGCCGCCCGTCGTGACCTCGGGGAACTCGAAGGTCAGCACCTCCGTGAACGGGGCGGGCTCGGCGCGCACCGCGAGGCGGACCTGCGCCGCGCTCGAGTCGGGGGGCGACATGTGGAAGATGTCCGGCTTGGGGTCGAGCACGAGCGTCCAGTTGCCCGACGCGCGCGGGACCATCCACACCGAGTACTTCCCCTTGGCCACCTTCCGCCCGCCGACCGTCGCGGCGCGGCTCAGCTCGAGCGTCGTCGCCCAGTTGGCGCCGGGGGTCCACGTCTCGCCCCAGTGCACGGCGCGGGAGCCGAAGAGCGGGTCGCGGCCGCGCACCCGGGGGCGCGCGTAGTCGACGGTGAAGGTCGTGCCGTCGACCGTCTGCGAGACGGCGGCGCGCTCGCTGGCGCGGATCTGCGCGCGGGCGGCGGTGGCGGGGACACAGCAGGCGGCGGCCGCCGCGGCGAGCGCGAGGTGGCGCATGGGCATCTCGGCTCCTCAGCCGAACCGGGCGTCGACGGCGTCGCGGATCTGGTCGAGCGTCTTCCCCTCGCGGTGCAGCCGGACGGCGAGGCGCGCCTGCCCCTGGCAGACGGCGCAGTGCCGCACCATCGCGTCCCCCTCGAAGCAGGAGAGGAGCGAGTAGTAGCCCGGCAGCTCGGCGCACCCGCAGTTGCAGCGGATCCCGTCGACGACCTGCGGGACCGCGCGCACCTGGTCGAATAACGGGGCCAGTGCCGGCGTCTCCCCCAGCTGGGCGCGGGTGAGGACGCGCGCCCCGGTCACGCCCGGGCGCGGGGTGGGATGGGGCGGCGCGGGCTGGCGCGGGGCGGCGAGCCACACCGCGCCCAGGCACCGGGTCACGAAGTCGCGACGGGTCGGCATGGGCGCGAAGGTACCACCGCCCGGCCGGCCGCGCACGCCGCTATTCTCCACCCGCACCCCGAGCTCACGTTCATGGCCGACCCCACCGCCACCGCCGCCACCGACGACGGCCTGCTGCGCCCCTTCCTGCTGCTGGTCGTGCTGGTCGGCGCGGCGGGGCTGGCCGCCGAGCTGCTGCTGCTGGAGCACTGGGAGCCGGGGTGGCAGTGGGTGCCGCTGGTCCTGCTCGGGGCGACGGTGCCGCTGTCGCTCGTGTGCTGGCGGCGCCCATCGTCCGGGGCGCTGCGGGCGTTCCGGGCGCTGATGTGGCTGTGCGTCGTCGCCGGCGGCGTCGGCGTCCTCCTCCACTACCTCGGCAACGCCGAGTTCGAGCGGGAGAGCGACCCGACGCTCGGCGGGCTCGCGCTCTTCTGGACCGCCGCGCGCGGCGCCACGCCCGCGCTCGCGCCCGGCGCCCTGGCGCAGCTCGGCGTCGTCGGCCTGTTGTTCGCATGGCGCCACCCCGTGCTGCGTTCCCCGACCGCCCCACCCGGAGCCACCCGATGATCCGTCGCCTCGCCCTCGCCCTGCCGATCGCCGCCCTCGCCGCCTGCGGGGAGGGGAAGACCGGCGAGATGGCCGACACCCTCCGCGTCGACACCACCAACACCGCCACCGTCGTCCCGTCGGGCGACAGCGCCGCGGCCTCCGCGGCCGCCGCGGCCGCCCCGGCGTCGGGCGCGATGCTCGACCCGAACGCCGCCCGCCGCGACGCGCTGGTCGCCGCCGGCGTCCCCGCCGCGGCGGCCGACGCGATGGTGGCCGCGCGCCCGTTCGCCGACATGCGCGCGGTCGACCGCGTGCTCGCGACCGCGCAGGTGGACTCGGCGGCGCGGCGCGCGCTCTACGCCAAGGTGTGGAAGCCGCTCGACCTCAACGCGGCGACGGCGGAGGAGATCGTGCTCATCCCGGGCGTCGGCCCGAAGATGCGCCACGAGTTCGAGGAGTACCGCCCGTACCGCGACATGGCGCGCTTCCGCCGCGAGATCGGCAAGTACGTCGACTCCGCCGAGGTCGCGCGGCTGGAGCGGTACGTCCAGATCCGCTGAGGTGGCGGCCGCGCGCGTCCCCCTCTCGGTCCTCGACCTCGCGCCGATCCCGGAGGGGGGCGACGCCGCGCTCGCGTTCCGGCGCTCGCTGGACCTGGCGCGGCACGCCGAGCGGTGGGGGTACCGCCGCTTCTGGCTCGCCGAGCACCACAACATCCCGGGCGTCGCGAGCGCGGCGACCGCGGTGGTGATCGCGCACGTCGCGGCGGGCACGTCGACCATCCGCGTCGGCGCCGGCGGGATCATGCTCCCCAACCACCCGCCGCTGGTGATCGCGGAGCAGTTCGGGACGCTGGCGTCGCTGTACCCGGGGCGCATCGACCTCGGGCTCGGGCGCGCGCCGGGGGGCGACCCGATCACCGCGCGGGCGCTGCGCCGCGACCCGACGGCGGCCGACGCGTTCCCCGACGACGTGCTGGAGCTGATGGCGTACTTCGCGCCGCCGGCGCCCGACCAGCCGGTGCGCGCGGTCCCCGGCGCGGGGCTCGACGTCCCCGTCTGGATCCTCGGCTCCAGCCTGTTCGGCGCGTCGCTGGCGGCGGCGCTGGGGCTCCCGTTCGCCTTCGCGTCGCACTTCGCGCCGGCGATGCTGGAGCAGGCGGCCGACCTCTACCGCGCGCGGTTCGTCGCGTCGGGACGCCCGGGCGCGCTCGAGGTGCCGTACCTGATGCTCGGCGTCAACGTGATCGCCGCCGACGCCGACGACGAGGCCGCGGTGCTCCTCACGTCGCTGCAGCAGGCGTTCGTCAACCTGCGCCGCGGGCGCCCGGGGCTGCTCCCGCCGCCGGTCGCGGGCTACGAGGCGTCGCTGCACCCGGCGGAACGCTTCGCGCTGTCGCAGGTGCTGTCGGCGACCGTCGTGGGCGGCCCGGACGCCGTGCGCCGCGGGCTCGCCGACTTCGCGGAGCGCCACGGCGCGGACGAGCTCATGGTGGCCGCGCAGATCTTCGACCACGACGCGCGGCTGCGGTCGTACGAGATCACGTCCACCTGCGACCTGCGACCCAGCAGTAGCCGTTAGGTCGCAGGTCGCAGGTCGCAGGGCGCAGGTCGCAGGACGCGGTTCGGAAGCTCAGGGCATCCCCGGCTGCCCCGTCTGCGGGACCGACTCCTCCTGCGGGCGCGGCCGGATGCGCGGGGCGGTGCCGAAGTTCCAGTTGAACGAGAGGAACGCGCCGCGGGCGCCGAAGCGGCGGTCCATCAGCTGGATCACGCGGCCGTCGCTGGCGCGCATCGTCCACCCCATCGTCCCGAACGGGTCCATCACGCGGAGCGTGGCCGTCGCCTTGTCGCCGCGCAGCTTGTGGCGCACCGCGAGGTTGGTCATCAGGAATCGCGACATGCGCCCTTGCTCCGTGCGCATCGCCGCGCGGTAGCTGCCGAACGCCTGCAGGTCGGTCGTCGGCAGCACCTTCCACGTCACGTTGGCGCGCGTCGCCCAGCCGAACGCCGTCACCGACTGCGCGTTGGCCAGGTTCGCCGCGTCGGTGCGGTTCTCGAACACGCTGGCGCCGCCGAAGCCGCTGATCTTGCCGGCGCGGAAGGTCAGGTTGGCGTCGGTGCCGTACGAGTCGCTGGTGGCCGCGTTCTGGAAGGAGACGCGCAGCACCCCCGCGTCGTCGACCGTCCCGATCTGGCGCACCGCGTTCACCGTGTGGCGGAAGAACGGGGTGATCTGCAGCGAGCCGAGGTTCCTCGGCAGCGACTGCTGGTAGCCCAGCTCGTAGGAGTGCGTGTACTCGGGCTGCAGGCGCGGGTTGCCCTCGAACACGTTCAGCGCGTCCTCGCGGAAGCCGAACGGGTTGAGCTGCTGCACGAACGGGCGCTGGATGCGCTTCGAGTAGCTCGCCTTGACCTGGCGGTTCGGGTCGACGTTGTACGACACGATCGCGCTCGGGAAGGCGCTCTTGTAGTCGTTGTCGTACGCCTGGTTGGTGGTGCGCAGGTCGAAGCGCGTGTCGGCCGTCTCGAGGCGCAGCCCGCCCTGCAGGTCGAACTTGCCGGCGTTCTGGCTCAGCAGCGCGTAGGCGGCGTTGACCTGCTCGTCGTAGGTGAAGGCGTTGCTGCGGCCGAGGTGCGGCTCGAGCGCGCCGCCCCGGGTGCCCGTGGCGACGTCGAAGTCGCTCGTCTGGCGGCGGAACGTCCCCTTGTACCCCGTCTCCAGCTTGGTCCCCTTGCGGAGCTCGCGCGTCCAGTCGAGCTGCGCGAAGGCGTTGGTGCCGCGCTCGTCGGTCAGGTTGGTCTCGAGCCCCGTGGGGGCGCCCGTCGCGGCGCCGAGGCCGCTCAGCGCCTCGCGCGTGAGCAGCACGTCGTTCTCGTCGCGCTGGTGGTTGACGCGCCCCTCGACCACGAGCTGGTTGGCGTTCGGCTTGACCGTGCGGCGCCAGGTGGCCGCGTAGTCGAGCATCATCCCGCCCTGGTCCTGGTTCGTCCACTGGTTGCTGCGCCCGGTCACCGCGCCCGCGCCGTCGACGTCGCGGTAGAAGCTCCCGTTGAGGCGGTCCATCGCCCGCGTGTTGAACACGAGGTTGCTGCTCAGCGTGTTCACCTTGTCCGCCTTGTACTCGGCGGTGAGCGTCGCGCTGTGCGAGGCCGGGCGCATCACGCCGTCGATCTCGGCGTCGAGCGAGCCGGGGAACGACGGCGACAGCACCGAGCGCGTCGAGTAGCCCTCGACGGTGCGGCGGTCGCGCATGAAGCCGTAGCTCGAGAACAGCGTCCACTTCCCCTGCTGGTGGCCGAGGTTCCCGTTGGCGTTCATCTGGCGCGTGCTGCCGCCGCCGAACGAGAAGGCGCCGCTCGTCCCGAGGTCGGCCTCCTGCTTCAGGACGATGTTGATGATGCCGGCCATCCCCTCGGGGTCGTTCTTGGCCGAGGGGTTGGAGACCACCTCGACCTTCGAGACGATGTTCGCCGGGAGCTGCGCGAGGAAGTTGCCGAGCTGCTCGCCGCGCATCGGCGAGACGCGGCCGTTGATCTGGACGACGACCGAGCTGTTGCCGCGCAGGCTGACCTTGTTGTCGCCGTCGACCTCGACGGCCGGCACGTTGCGCAGCACGTCGACCGCGGTGCCGCCCGACGTCGCCGGCATGTCCTTCACCGAGTAGGCGTTGCGGTCGGGCGCCAGCGACGCCTCGTCGCGCGACGCCTCGACCTGCACGGCCGACAGGGTCGCGGCGACCGGGTCGAGCGCGATCCGCCCGAGGTCGACGCGCGGGGCGTCGGGGGTGACGACGACGGCCGTCTTCAGCAGCGGGGCGTGGCCGAGGGCGCGGACGCGGACGGTGTAGCGCCCCGGGCGCAGCCCCTCGATGCGGAAGGAGCCGTCGGGGCGGGCGAGGGCGCCGCCGACGAGCGCGGAGTCGGCCATCGACCGGATGGTGACGGCGGCCGAGGGGAGGGGCTGGCCGGAGGCGGCGCCGACGGCGACGCCGGCGATCTGGCCGGGCCCCGCCGGGACCTGGGCGCGGGCGCCCGGGCCGCCCGGGCCGCCGGGCGCGGCGCCCCGCGGGGGGGCGGCCTGCTGCGCGGCGAGCGCGGCGGGGGCGAGCAGGACGAGGGCGGAAAGGCGGCCGAGGGGGCGCATGGGGTCGGGAACGTCGCGGGTGGAGCACGGCGGGCGTGCGGATGCGGCTACGACAGCCGGTCCGGCACGCCGGGATGCCCGTGGGGCCCGCCCCCTTACGAAATGTGTACATCCGGGATTCAGCCCGATCCCCTCCATGACGAAAGGAGAACAAACGCGCGACGCCCCGGCGACTCGGGGTCGCCGGGGCGTCGCGCCGTCGGGGGGCTACCGGCGGGCGGCCGTCTTGCGGGCCGACGACTTCCGCGCGGTCGTGCGCTTGGTCGTGCCGCGCCTGGTCGTGCCGCGCTTCGCGGTCGACTTCCTCGCGGTGGACTTGCGCGCCGTCGACTTGCGCGCCGTCGACTTGCGCGCCGTCGCCTTCTTCGCGGAAGACTTCCGCGCGCCCGACTTGCGGGCGGTGGACTTCTTCGCCGCGCCGCGCTTCGCCGTCGACTTCCTGGCCGTCGACTTCTTCGCCGTCGACTTCCTCGCGGTCGACTTGCGGCCCGTCGCCTTCTTCGCCGCCGACTTCTTCGCCGTCGACGTGCGCGCCGAGGACTTCTTCGCGCCGCCACGCTTCGAAGCGGCCCGCTTGCGCGGCACCTTCGCGCCCTCCTCGCGCGCCTCCGACAGGCCGATCGCGATCGCCTGCTCGCGGCTCGTCACGCGCCCGCCGCGGCCGCTCCGCCCGCGCTTCAGCGTCCCGCTCTTCCGGCGGCGCATCGCGCTCGCGACCTTCTTCCCCGCGGCCTGCCCGTACCGCCGACCGCCCGACGCTCGCTTCGTCGCCATCGCTCCTCCCGCGTCCGGTGACGCGTGCGCCGGCTCCGCCCGGCGCCTCGCGTTCGCGCGCAGACGCAAGGCGGGGGCCCGCGCGACGCGGGCCCCCGCCATTCGTGCCGGAAAGGCTCTAATCCGTGCGCCGCGCGGCTACGCGAGCGCGTCGAGCGCCGCCCGCAGCCGCGGCAGCATCGCGTCGATCTCGGCGGGCGACACGGCGCCGACCGAGAGGCGGAACCACCCCGTGTCCTCGGCGAGCCCGAACGCCTGGAACGGCACCACCGCCAGCCCCGCCGCCTCGAGCAGGTAGCGGCGCACGTCCTCGTTGGTGCGCAGCGTCTCGCCCCCCGGCGTGCGGCGCCCGGCCAGCGCGTAGCGCACGCTGAGGTAGATCGCGCCCATCGGCGGGATCGCTTCGACCGGGTGCCCGGCGTCGCGCAGCGCGCGCATCCCGGCGTACAGCGCGTCGAGCCGCGCCTGCGCGCCGCGCGTGATCTGCGCCTGGTACGCGCGCACCTCGCCGGCCGCCGCCAGCAGCCGCGCCGACGCCACCTGCTCGGCGCGCGGCGCCCACGCGCCCACGTGCCCCAGCAGGTCGCTCATCCGGCCGATGACGTCGCGCGGGCCGACCGCCCAGCCCACGCGCAGCCCCGTCGCCGCGAACGCCTTGGAGATGCCGTCGACGAAGATCGTGTGCTCGGCCAGCTCGGGGCGCAGCCGCACCGGCGTCACGTGCTCCACGTCGTTGAACGTGAGCATCCAGTACACCTGGTCGTACATCAGGTAGAGCGGGCGCTCGCCGGTGCCGGCGCGGCGCGCGTTCTCCTCCAGCACGAGGTCGCAGATCCCCGCCAGCTGCCCGGCGTCGAACGCGGTGCCGGCCGGGTTGAGCGGCGAGTTGAGCGCGAGCAGCCGCGCGCCGCGCAGCGCCGGCGCCAGCGCCTCGCGCGTCGGCAGGAAGGCATGCGCGGCGTCGCACACCACCGGCACGCCGACGGCGCCCGAGAGGTGCGCGTAGTGGTTGTTGTTCCACGACGGCACTGGGTACACCACGCGGTCGCCCGGGTCCACGAGGGCGCGGTACACGCCGTAGATCGCCGGGCGCGCGCCGCCCGTCACGAGCACCGAGTCGACGCCGTAGTCGAGCCCCAGCCACTCGCGGTAGAACGCCGCCACGATCTCGCGCAGCGCCGGCATCCCCGCCGACGGCGGGTAGTTCGTCTCGCCCGCCCGCAGCGCGGCCTCGGTCTCGGCGGCCAGCCGCGGCGGGATCGCGAACTCCGCCGGGTTGAAGTCGCCGACGGTGAGGTTGCAGACGGTGCGGCCGCCGGCCACGAGGGCGCGGATCTCGCCCGCGATCTTCAGGATCTCCGAGCCGATGAGCGCGTCGGCGGTGGCGGAGAGGCGGCGGCCGTCGGTCGACACGAGCGTGGTCATCGCGGTCGGGGCGGAGGTGAGGCGCGGGCGTCCCCGGCCAAGCTAACCCCGGCGGCGGACCTTGCGATCTCTCAGTGGTGAGATATATTTCGCGCACCTTCCACGGAGGAGCACCGGTGTCCGGCCTGCTGGGACTGCACCACGTCGCGCTCGTGAGCCGCGACCTCGCGCGCACCGCCGACTTCTACGGCCGCCTGGTCGGGCTGCGCGACCTCGGCGTCGCGCCGGCGCCGCTGGCCGACCCCGAACGCCCCGGCGCGCTCGCCGAGGCCGACGCGCGCTGGTTCGGCGACGGCGGCGGACGCGCGGGGAGCCTGCTCGCCGTCGTCGAGCGCCGCGACGCGCCCGCCGGGCACCCGGGCGTGGGCGGCACGCACCACCTCGCGCTGGCGGTGACCGACCGCGACGCGCTCCTGCAGTGGAAGCGGCGCTTCCTCGACGCCGGCGTGCCGGTGACGGGGATCCTCGACCGCCACTACTTCCAGTCGATCTACGTGAAGGACCCCGACGGCACGATCGTCGAGCTGGCGACGCTGGGCCCCGGCTGGACGGTCGACGAGCCCCCCGACGCGATCGGCGCCGAGCACCGCGCGCCGCCCGACGACATGGTGGTGGGGAACCGCGACCGCGCGCGCATCGAGGCCGAGCGCTGGCCCGACGCCGTCCCCGAGATCACCGACGCGCTGCGCATCCGCGGGCTGCACCACGTGACGGCGATCGGCGCCGACATCGAGCGCACGCACGCCTTCGTGGCCGGCCGGCTGGGGATGCGCCGCGTGAAGCGGACGAGCAACTTCGACGACCCTACGTCGTTCCACTGGTACTGGGGGGTCGGCGGGGGCGCGCCGGGGACGCTCGTCACGTACTTCGACCGCGATCCGGCGCGCGAGCCGCGCGTGCGGATGGGGGCGGGGCAGGTGGCGCACTACGCGGTGGCGGCGGCGCCCGACACGCTGGCGCCGCTGGCGGACGCGCTGCGCGCCGCCGGGCTGCCGACGTCGGCGCCGGCCGCGTTCGGCCCCGACGGCGCACGCTTCGATGCGGTCGCCGCCGCGGACCCCGACGGCCAGCCGGTGATCGTCGCGACCGCGACGGGCGCGACCTCGTACGACGCACAGGAGACCCGATGAGCATCCTCACCACCGCCGGCGACCCGCACGGGCGCGAGGCGCTGCGCACCGCCGGCGCGCCGCTCGAGGGCGCGCGCGCCGCCGTGATCGCGATCCACGGCCGCGGCGCGAGCGCCGAGGGCATCCTCACGCTCGCCGACGCGATCGACGTCGCCGGCGTGGCCTACCTGGCGCCGCAGGCCGCGGGCGGCACCTGGTATCCATACGGCTTCATGTCGCCGATCCCGCTCAACGAGCCGGGGATCACCTCCGGGATGGCCGCGATCACGCGCGCCGTCGAGCGGGCGGCCGCCGCCGGGATCCCCGCCGAGCGCACGGTGCTGCTCGGCTTCTCGCAGGGCGCGTGTCTGGCGAGCGAGTACGTGGCGCGCCACGCGCGGCGCTGGGGCGGGCTGGCGGGGCTGAGCGGGGGGCTGATCGGCCCCGACGGCACGCCGCGCGACTACGCTGGCGCGCTCGACGGCACGCCCGTGTTCCTCGGCTGCAGCGACGTCGACGGGCACATCCCCGCCGAGCGGGTGCGCCACACGGCGGAGGTGCTGGCGCGCCTCGGCGGCGACGTGGACGCGCGGCTGTACCCCGGCATGGGGCACCTCGTGAACGAGGACGAGATCGCGGCGGTGCAGGGGATCCTGCGGTCGCTGACGGCCGCGTGATGCCCGCCTTCCTCCCGCTCCGCGACGCCGTCGCCGCGCACGTGCGCGACGGCGACGTCGTGGCGCTGGAGGGGTTCACGCACCTCATCCCGCACGCGGCGGGTCACGAGATCGCGCGGCAGGGGCGGCGCGACCTCACGCTCGTGCGCATGACGCCCGACCTCGTGTACGACCAGCTGATCGGCGCCGGGTGCGCGCGGCGGCTGGTCTTCTCGTGGGGCGGCAACCCCGGAGTCGGCTCGCTGCACCGGCTGCGCGACGCGGTGGAGCACGGGTGGCCGCGCCCGCTCGAGCTCGAGGAGCACTCGCACGCCGCGATGGCGGCGGCGTGGGCGGCCGGCGCGTCGGGGCTGCCGTTCGCGGTGCTGCGCGGCTACGCGGGCACCGACCTGCCGACCCACAACCCGACGGTGCGCCGGGTGACGTGCCCGTTCACCGGCGAGTCCCTGGCCGCGGTGCCGGCGCTCCGTCCCGACGTGACCGTGATCCACGCCCAGCAGGCCGACCGCGCCGGCAACGTGCGGCTGTGGGGGATCGTCGGCGTGCAGAAGGAAGCGGTGCTCGCGGCGCGACGCGCGGCGCTGGTCACCGTCGAGGAGGTCGTGGACGACTTCGACGCGCCCGGCGTGCGCGGGCCGGGGGCGCGCGACGCGGTCGCGATCCTGCCGTCGTTCGTGGTGCACGCGATCAGCGAGGTCCCCGGCGGCGCGCACCCGTCGTACGCCGCCGGCTACACGACGCGCGACAACGCCTTCTACGCGGCGTGGGACGCGATCGCGCGCGACCGCGAGCGGTTCCGGACCTGGATGGACGCGCACGTGCTGCGCCCGGAGGCCGCCGGTGTCTGAGTTCTCCCACCCCACGCCGACCGAGGTGCTGACGGTCGCCGCCGCGCGCGCGATCCGCGACGGCGCGGTGTGCTTCGTCGGGATCGGGCTCCCGAGCGCGACGGCCAACCTCGCGCGCCGCACGCACGCGCCGGGCGCGGTGCTGGTCTACGAGTCGGGCGTCATCGGTGCGCGGCCGGACGTGCTCCCGCTCTCGATCGGCGACGGCGAGCTGGCGGAGCGCGCGACGGCGGTGGTCGGCGTCCCCGAGATGTTCGCCTACTGGCTGCAGGGCGGGCGGATCGACGTCGGCTTCCTCGGCGCGGCGCAGGTGGACCGCTTCGCGAACCTCAACTCGACGGTGATCGGCGACTACGACCGTCCGACGACGCGGCTGCCGGGCGCCGGCGGCGCCCCCGAGATCGCGGCCGCGGCGCGCGAGACGATCGTCGTGGTGCGCCACTCGCCGCGCGTGCTGGTGGAGCGGCTCGACTTCGTGACGACGGTGGGGCACGGCGACGGGCCCGGCGCCCGCGCGCGCCTCGGGCTCACCGGCCGCGGCCCGAGCGCCGTGATCACCGACCTGGGCGTGCTGCGGCCGGACCCGGCGACGTGCGAGCTGACGCTGACGGGCGTGCACGACGGCGTGGACCCGGACGCGGTCGTGCGCGCGACCGGCTGGCCGCTGCGCGTCGCGACGGATCTCGCCTTCCTCCCGCCGCCGACGGCGCACGAGCTGGCGGTGCTGCGCGACCTGCACGCGCGCACGGCGGCGGCGCACGGCGTGGCGGCGATGGGCGCGTGACGTCGGCCGCCCCGGCGGTCGCGCTGCGCGACGCGCTGTCGGCGCGCGGGTTCGCGATGGCGCCGCTCCCCGCGCAGGTGCGGTTCGGCGCCGGCGCGGTCGACGCGCTCCCCGAGATGGTCGACGCGCTCGGCGCGCGGCGCGTGCTGCTGGTCGCCAGCGCGGGACGCGACGCGCTGGTCGCGCGCGTGGAGGCGCTGCTGGGCGCGCGTCTGGCCGGCCGCGACCGCCGCGCGGTGATGCACGTCCCCGCCGACGTGGCCGACGCGGTCG
>NZ_JARGEK010000001.1 GCF_029211165.1 Roseisolibacter sp. H3M3-2 | reverse complement strand
GCCGCGTCGGCCGGCGCCGCCGGACGGCGCGTCGGCGCCGCCCTCGCGGCGGCGCTGCGCGCGCTCGACGCGCTCGCGCACGCGCTGCTCGGCGCCGCGCGAGACCTCGGGTGGTGGGACGCCTTCCTCGCGTGGAGAGCCGTGCCGTGACGCATCCGTCGCCCGCCCCCCTGCGCATCGGCACCCGCCGCAGCGCGCTCGCGCTCCGTCAGTCCGAGATGGTGCGCGACGCCCTCGCCGCGCTCGGCGCGGCGAGCGTCCTCGTCACCTTCGACACCGTCGGCGACCTGCGGCTCGACCGCGCGCTCTCCGCGCTGGGGGAGAAGGGGGCGTTCACCGCGGAGCTGGAGTCCGCGCTGCGCGCGGGCGAGGTGGACCTCTGCGTCCACTCCCTCAAGGATCTCCCGACCGTGCTCCCCGCCGACATCGGCGCGCTGGCGACGCCGCCGCGCGAGGACCCGCGGGACGTGTTGATCGTCCGGGCGGGCGTCGCGGCCGCCTCGCTGGCCGAGCTGCCGCCGGGCGCCCGCGTCGGCACGTGTAGCCTCCGCCGGCGCGCCCAGCTCGGGGCGCTGCGCCCCGACCTCGACGTGCGCGACCTGCGCGGCAACGTGCAGACGCGCCTGCGCCGGCTCGACGAGGGGGAGCACGACGCGATCCTGCTGGCGGCGGCCGGGCTGCGCCGGCTCGGCCTCCACGAACGCATCACCGCCGCGCTCGACGCGCCGTGGTGGCTCCCCGCGCCGGGCCAGGGCGCGATCGCGGTGCAGGCCCGCGCCGGCGACCCGCGCACCGGCGCGCTCCTCGCCGCGCTGCATCACGCACCGACCGCGTCGGCCGTACGCGCCGAGCGCGCGCTGCTCAACGCGCTGGACGGCGGGTGCCAGGTCCCGATCGGCGCGCTGGCGGCGCAGGACGGCGACGCACACGTCCTGCACGGGCTGGTGGCGTCGCTCGACGGGTCGCGCCTGCTGCGCGGCGCGGTCCCGATGGATCCACGCGACCCCGAGGCCGGAGGGCGGACGCTGGCGGCGCTGCTGCGCGCCGAGGGCGCCGACGCCATTCTGCGTCAGGTGCGCGCCGACCGGACGCCGGCGCTGGTCGGCGCCGAGGGCTGACGACGCCGGGCGGCGCGCCCCCCGCCGGTCAGTTCCGCGCGGCGAGCGCCGCGCACCCCTCCCGCACCAGCAGCCCGCCCACCGACTCGGCCGGGTGGCGGCCCCACGCCGGCGCCTGCTCGTCGGCCGAGTGGTCGCGGACCACGTCGCCGTTGGCGGCGAAGGCCGTCGTCGACCACGTGCGGCTCGCCGCCGTCCGGCAGTCGAGCTCCATCACGTCGATCGCGTAGCGCACGCCGCCGTCCCAGGCCGCCGGGCTGGCCGCCCGGTCGCGGAAGGTCCACCGCACCTGCACCGTGTACGGCCCCGTCCCCTGCACCGTGGACCGCGCGAGGTCGACCGCGACCTCGTCGTAACTCAGCAGCGGGCGCCAGCCCTCGTCGGGCGGGGGGGCGGCGGCGAGCGCCAGCAGCGCGGCGAGCGAGGCGACGGCGGGAGCGAGCACGGGGACGGGGCGCGAGAGAGGCGGACCGCGGGTGCCACCGCCTCGGGCAAGTCGGGGGCCCGGCCGGGGCCGCCGTGCCGCGGCGCGGCCCCGCGCGCAACTCGCGACCGGAGCGTGCGTTGTGGACGCCGCTCGACACCCGCCCTCGACCGCGCGAGGCCGCTGTCGCGCGAACGCGACGAACGGCGCCAACAGAACGTGGTACGCGCGCGACACCGCGGCCGGCGTCGCACGGCCTCGACACGTGACGAGCCCCCGGATCGACGGATCGATCCGGGGGCTCGCACACCGCTGGCGTCTCGTGGTCGGCTGGGTTCGAACCCGCTCGGTGCGGTGTCGAAGGCGCGGTCTCGTCGGCGGCGCTCGCGCGCGCGCTCGGCAGTTCGTGCGTCCTCGGCCCGTGCGTTGCGGCCCCACCACCTGACTTCCCGATGCCGTGCGGAATCCGGCCCCGGGTCCCGACTCGCGTCGGGCGCCGGCTGCGTCCAGCGACCTCGCAGCCGCCCCGCCGAGTTCGAACGCTCGACGGGATGCTCGCCGCCGGCGTCCCGCCGACGAGCCGAGGAAGGACGCAGCGTCCGCGTCGTCCGCCCTCGACGCCAGGATGCGACGTGGCCGGCGGCGTCGCAATCCGGAACGTTCGCCGAAGCCGGCAGCCCCGGGCGTTGCCTAGTCGGCGCGCGGCAGCGAGATGGCGAACGTCGAGCCCTCGCCGAGCGTGCTGCGGACGGTCAGGTCGCCGCCCATGCCGCGCGCGAGCGCACGACTGATGGCGAGTCCGAGCCCCGAGCCGCGCGGGCGGTGCTCGCCGGTGTCGCGCACCTGCACGAACGGCTCGAAGATCGCCTCGCGCTGGTCCTCGGGGATGCCGATCCCGGTGTCGTGCACCTCGAGCCGCACCACGCCCTCGGCGTCGGTGCAGGTGACCGAGACGGTCCCGCCCCGGTCGGTGAACTTCCCCGCGTTCGCGAGGACGTTGACCAGGATCTGCCGCAGGCGCCCCGGATCGGTGCGGACGCGGAGCTCGGGGGCGATCGCCGGGCGCTCGATCTCGATGCCGCCGGCGAGCATCTGCGGCTCGGTGAGCTCGAGGGCGTCGCGGAGCACCGACTGGAGCGCGACCGCGTGCAGGTCGTACTGCATCCGCCCGGCGGCGATCCGCTTCAGGTCCAGGAGCTGGTCGATCAGGTACAGCAGGTGGTCGTCGCTGCGCTTGATGCGGCCGAGGGCCTGGAGCTGCCGCTCGGTGACCGGGCCGCAGAGCCCCATCGCCAGCATCTGCGCGTTGGAGGCGATCCCCGCCAGCGGGGAGCGCAGCTCGTGGCTCACGAGGGCGAGGAAGTCGTCCTTCGCGCGGCTGGCCTCGTTCGCCGCGGCGCGGGCGCGCTCCGCCTCGCGCAGCGCGGCGCGCAGCTCGATCTCGGTCGCCACGGCGGCGGCCAGGTCGCCGAGCGTCTGCAGCTCCTCGGGCGCCCAGCTGCGCGGCGTGTGGTCGAGGACGCAGATGGTCCCCAGCACCACGCCGTCGCTCGTGGCGAGCGGGATCCCGAGGTAGGAGACGATCCCGAGGTCGGTGACCGCGCCGTTGTCGCGGACGAGGGGGTGCGCGTGGGCGTCGGCGACGACCAGCGGGGCGCCCCGCTCGACCGCGTGGCGGCAGAACGAGTGCGAGAGGGGGGTCTCGCGCGACTCGGCGACCGGGTCGGGGAGCCCGACCTGGCTCTTGAAGAACTGGCGGTCGGCGTCGACCAGCGAGACCAGCGCCACCGGCGCGCGCAGCAGGCGGGCGGCCAGCCGCGTAAACCGGTCGAACGCCTCCTCGGCGGGACTGTCGAGCAGCGCCGTCCGGCGCAGCGCGTCGAGTCGGGCCGGATCCTCCAGCAGTGTGACCCGCGGGGCATCGGCGGGCGACTCGGGGACGACCGGCTCGGCGGCTGGCTGGACGGGGGGAGGCGACATCGCCTGCAAGGTGGCCCGAAGACCGGGGCGTGGCCAGAGGCCTCGCCGAGCGGCCGTCCGCGCCACATGTTCCGCCGACTTCTCACCACGAGGTACCCTGCGTGCGCGCTCCGATCCTGCTCGCCCTCGCCACCGCCACCGCCCAGGGCGCGTTCGCCCAGGCGCCGCGTCACCTGAACCCCATGATCGACCTGCACGCGGCCGGGAAGCCGGTGCTGGGACTGTACGCGCCGGCGAACCCGCGCCCCCGCCCGCCGCAGGCGGCCGCCGCCGGGGCCGCCCCGGTGCAGCCCGCGGCGTCGACCCCGATGCCCGCCCAGAAGTCGCAGGCCGAGCTGGCGGCCGACGCGCTCGCCTACACGAAGGCCGACTTCATCTTCGACGGCAGCATGGAGCACGACTTCGACCGGGGGTACGCCGGGTTCGTGCAGTTCATGCAGGCGATCGCGAGCTCGGGCGCGGTGACCAAGGGGTCGCTCGCCCAGCTGCACCACCCGCTCGCGGTGAAGATGGCCAAGGTCGGGTCCGACGCCGCGCTGGCGCGCACCCGCATCGGGAAGCAGCTCGACCAGGGCGTCAGCACGATCGTCCTGGTGGACGTCGAGGACCCGGCGGAGATCACCACCGCGATCTCGGCGATGCGCTTCGCCGCGAAGGGCGGGACGCGCGCCGAGTCGGTGGGCGGCGCGCCGGCCGTGTGGGGGATGGACGACAAGACGTACCGCGCGAAGGCCGACGTCTGGCCGCTCAACCCGCAGGGGGAGCTGACCGCGTGGGCGATCGTGGAGAGCAAGGAGGGGCTGGCGCGGGTCCGCGAGATCGCGAAGACGCCGGGCGTGGCGGTGCTGTTCCCGGGCGCCGGCACGCTGCGGGGCGTGTTCAGCACGGTCGACCCGGCGACGCAGCAGCGGAAGTTCGACACCGAGGCGTGGGAGAACGCGATCCAGCAGGTGCTGGCCGCCTGCAAGGAGGCCAAGGTCCCGTGCGGCTATCCCGCGAACGACCCGGCCACGGTCGAGCAGCGGATGAAGCAGGGGTTCAGCGTCTTCATCGCCGGCTGGGGCGAGCCCGGCTTCAAGGCCGTCGAGTACGGCCGGCAGGCGTCGGGGCGCTGACCCGCGACGCCCGTCGACGCGCCGAGCGCGCGTCGTGAGCACACGAAGCCCGGCGGACCCGACGGTCCGCCGGGCTTCTTCGCGTCGTGGCGGGTCGTGGCCGGGGGCGTGACGGTCGGCCCCGCCGGGGGCTCCTCTCGTGACGCTTTCTTCACGAGTTCTCCCCAGGCAATGGGTCGATCGGCGATAACGTCACGCCGGGACGCAAGGACTATCACGAATTGTGATCCACGTCGCGTGGCGACCGCAATTGCACACTGGCGTCCGGTGACCGGGCAGGCGTGAATGCGTCCCGGAGATGTCGTGGACAACGTGGGGCGCGACCGAAGCTTGGTCCCGCCAGACGCCACGACACGTCCTGCCCATACACGACGCCGGCGTGTGGACACCGCCCGGCAGAGGTAGCACCCCCGTGCGAGCCCAGTCTCGCACGGCCGCCGCCCGTGCACGTCACCAGGTTGTCCACCTGAAACGACCCAGGGCAATGCCAGGCCTCCGACTCAGCCGCTCCACCGCCGCCTTCGAGATCGATCAGCGCGCCGACGGCACGCACGAGCTGCGCGTCCCGCACGAGCGGGGATCCATCGTGGTCCGCCCCACGGCCCCCGGGGAGTCGCTGCTCCCGGTCTACCGGCTGAACTACGACATCTTCGTGAACGAGCGCGGCATGGTCGCCGCGGAGGCGCTGCCGGCCGAGATGCAGCGGACGCAGGCGAAGTGGGACCGCTGGGACGAGCAGCCGACGACGCACCACTTCGTCGCCGAGCACGAGGGGCGCGTCATCGGCCACATGCGGGTGATCGACGACTCCGCCGCCGGGCTCCCCACCGAGGCGTTCGGCTTCGACCTGGGCGAGCACCGGGAGGCCCAGCCGCTGCGGGAGATCAGCAAGCTGATGATCGCCAAGGGCTATCGCGGGGGCGGGATCATGGCGGCCTTCTACTGGCACGTGTTCCAGACCTGCCACGTGCAGGACGGGATCCCCGCGGTCTACCTGTCGTGCGAGCGCGCGCTGGCCGCGCTGTACGGGCGGATCGGCGCGGTGGAGCTGGGCCAGTTCGTCCACCGCGAGACGCGGTCGATGTTCGCCGCGATGCGCGTCGCCTTCTGCGGTGACTACGAGCGGCAGTTCGAGCTGGGCGCCCGTGCGCTGCGCGCCGGTGCCCGCGCGGCGATCCCGAGCGCGGCCTGACCGCCTCCCCTCCCCCGCGTCGCGCTCCCTGCTGGCTGCTCGCCGGGATCTACCCGGATGCGAGAAGGGCACCCGGGGGATCCCCGGGTGCCCTTCCCTCCTAGAGTCGGACGCGGACGCTAGGTCGCGCTACCAAGTCGCGCTCAGGCGCGGCGACGGCGGGCGAAGCCCGCGAGGCCGAGCAGGCCCGTCCCCATCAGCACGTAGGTGCTGGGCTCCGGGATGACCGCGGCGTCGATGCGGCCGTCGGCGATGAAGTCGTAGTTCCCGACGTTCTCGTTCGGGAGGTTCGTCACCGCGTCGATGGCACCCGTGCGGATGTTGTTCGGCAGCAGGAAGGCCGTGTACAGCTCGCCGCCCGTGAAGAACAGGCTGCCCGACACCGAGCCCTGCCCGAGCGTCGGGTCGAAGACCGACGTGAGCGAGGTGATGTTGGCCGTCAGGAACGGCGTGCCGTTCCGGAAGGTGTTGCGGTTGGCGAAGTTGTTGTCGGTCGGGCCGGCCGCGTCCGTCTCACGCCAGATCTCGAGGATGCCCGAGCTGTACGTGGTCACGACGCGCGTGTCGCCGGCGCCGCTGAACGGGTCAGTGACCGTCCCGGGGCCCGCCATGAAGTAGAACGTGTAGTTGGCGGCCTGCTCCGTGAAGCCCTGCCCGGCACGGAAGACCGGCGAGGCCGGGTAACCGGGGCCGAGCGGGCCCGGGTTGTAGAACGCGCCGCCCGTGATGTAGCCGACGCCGCTGATGTTCTGCGTGGCGTTCGGCGCGCCGAGCCCGTCATCCCCGTCCTGCGGGATCCCGTTCGGGCCGTCCGTCGTGAACAGGCCGGAGAGCGTGATCTCGCCCGCCGTCGTGCTGATGACCTGTGCAGCCGCGATGCCGGGCAAGCCGGCCAGCAGCCCGGCCGCGAGCACGGCCTTACGCATGGTGTTCATTCCGCGTCTCCTCCCCTGGGGGTTTCGGAGGCGAGCCTGCCTCCGGTGAACTCACGTCATTTCGCCCGTGCGAACCTGACGTGACCTTGCAGAACCGTCAAGTGCGAATCGTCCGGACCTGCCGGGACGTCCGATTCGCCTGGACGTGCGGTGCTACGTGTACCACCCTGCGCGGCACACGCGGCGTCGCCCGTCCGACTCGACGGGTCGTCCGCGCCGCTTCCCCGAGGGGACGCGACTCGCCGCGCTCTGCAGCACAACGCGTACCGCGTATGGGGAGGTGTTTCCCCCGCGCAACACATCCGACGACGGCCCGCCGAGCGCGCGCTCGACGGGCCGTCGTGAGGTGGGAGCAAGTGTCCGGCCGCGCGGCCGGGGGCGCTCACATGGCGGGCACCTGCAGCGTCAGCTGCGCGCCGCGCTCGACGCGCAGCGGCTCGGTCGCGAGCTGCAGGCGGCCGTCGGGCCGGAGGAAGAGGCGCATGCTCTCGCCGCCCCGCGTCAGCGCCGTCGGCAGGGCGAGCGTGGCCCGCCCGCCGGCCGGGATGCGCCCCAGCCGCACCGCCTGCGTACCGCGCTCGCCGTAGACCGTCACCGCGCGGTCGCGCGGGTTCTCGACCGTCACCGTCGCCTCGCCGGCCGTCGCGAGGCGCACCGCGCCCGCGTACTCGCGCTCCCGCCCGGCGTCGAGCTCGGAGGCGGGGATCGTCAGCTCGAGGCGCGCCGGCGCGCCGACGGCCAGCGGCTCGGTGACCAGGTCGGCGGCGTCGCCCGCGACGTGCGCGAGCAGCCGGAGCGCGGGGCGCGCGCCGGTCTCCGCGGCCGAGAGGCGCAGCGCGAAGGTCGCGGTCGCGCCGGGGCCGACGACGCCGATGCGGCGATCGAAGCGGCCGTAGGTCTGGTAGACGACCGCCGGATGCCGGCGCTCGTTGCGCACGGTGACGGTGTTGACGGCGTCGGTGGTGCGCGCCGCCGGCAGGTTGTGTGGCGTCTGCGCGGCGGCCGCGGTGGCGAGTGCGGCGACGGCGAGCGTGGCCAGGGCGAGGGTCTTCATCGCGTCCTCCGGATGGGCGGGATCGGTCGCCCGCCGGCGAGCGCCCGCGAGCGCGCCCGGTCGACGGGCACGGACGCACGATGGCCGCTCCGTGCGCGGTCGACAGTCGGGGCGGACCCGCACCGCGTGTGGGCGCGACGCCGACAACCGGGGACGCCACGAACGAAAGGCGGGCACGTCGCCGAAGCGAGGTGCCCGCCAGTCTGGATGCCGTGTGCGTCGTACGTCGATCGGGACGGCGGGATTTGAACCCGCGACCCCCTGAACCCCATGCTCCGGGCCGCCAGCGCAAACCGTTGCTGCGCAGTGAGTTGAGCACCTTCTTAGCGGATACGTTGCGCGGATTAAGGGGGTCGCCAGCGCAAAACGCGCAGAATCCGGTACACAACGTCGCCGCCCACGTCGCCACGCTCGTGGAGAGAATATCCTGCCCCGCCCCCGGCGCCGCCGGTGCCCGGCTCCCGCAACGGGTGCGACGCCTTTCAGACCTGCTGCCCTTGGAACGTCACGTTCGCCAAGGAGCTGCCGGGGGCTCGCGGTTGGCGCCCTCGCGAGGCGCCCGCGGGCGAGGATGCCCGCGGGCGAGGATGCCCGCACGCTCGCGCGCGAGGTCCTCGCGATGGATGTCGAGGGCTACCGCGCCGCGTTCCGCTGCTCGGCGAAGAAGCGCGCCACGCTGCGGGCCATAAAGCGCAACGCGGCCGTGGTGCTCGGGAACGTCGGCACCCCGGACAACGTCGACGACCTCACGCGCGCGCTGGAGGGCCCGGAGCCGGTCGTGCGCGAGCACGCCGCGTGGGCACTCGCGCGGATCGGGGCGCGACCAGCCGCCGACGCCGTCACCGGGTCGGCGCCGGCGCGGGCGCCGCGTTAGGCGCGCGGCAGCGTCAGAGTGAAGGTAGAGCCAACGCCCGGCGTGCTCTCGACCGTCCGCCGCAGCAAGGCAGTGATCCCGCGAAGCAGGCCCGTGCGACCGCCTCAGGCCGATGGCTTCCTAGGTCCCTCGCGAGCCGACTGCACAACGTCAGCGACGTCGGCATGCTCATCTCGGGGATGGACAGCGCTGGTGGCTGGCTGCTGCAGCCCCAACGGGCGCGAGTCGTAGTCGTGAGCGGGCGGCTTCAGATCGCCCACGGCCGGCGCCCCCGTTCCTCCCGGTGCCATGCGGCGCGATAGTCGGAGGAACACTGCTCCCCCGGCGAGGAGGCCAAGTGCGGCAATGAAAGTCAGCTTGTAGGCGGCCACGTTGAGCAGCGTTGGCGGCAACCGGGCAGGCTCGAAGCCGACGAGCAGGCCGACGCTGGCTGCTGCGCCGACGAGCAACCCGATCAGGAGAAGGAGACGGCCGATGTGCGCGGTGCGCATGGGGACTCAGAGGTAGACGATGCGAACCCTACGCGTAGCCCGGCGCCGTGTGTCGAGCTGCACGTCGATCCGCGACAGCTGACGCACTGCCGCCCATTAGGGCCGGGCACCTCTCTCGCACCGGCAGTAGCCGATCAGTACGACCGCGCACTCTGCTGCTGAGGTGAGTGCCACCTTCCACCCCCGCCCGGCGTAGATGGTGCGCCGAGCGGGCGACCTCGATCTCCGCATCACCAGCACCGCTGATCATGACCGACGTGTACTACCCAGCCCATGCCGCGCACGCGACTTCACGGGCCGCTCCCCACACCCCGTCACCGTTCAGTTCGCGGGTGCTCGTGTGAGCGCGCTCCCGGTCATGAGCACTGAGGAATCTCTCCCGCTCATCGAGCGCCTGCTCGGACCGTTCCAGCGCTTCTTCTCGACCAGCGCGGCCGGGGGGCTCGTGCTGCTCGCGGCGACCGCGATCGCGCTCGTGTGGGCGAACTCTCCGTGGGCCGACGCGTACCACCACCTGTGGGAGACGCCGGTGACCGTCGGCGCGCCCGGGTTCGGCCTGACGCTCTCGCTGCACCACTGGGTGAACGATGGCCTGATGGCCGTGTTCTTCTTCCTGGTGGGACTCGAGATCAAGCGCGAGGTGCTCGTCGGCGAGCTCGCGTCACGCCGAACTGCCGCCCTTCCCATCGCGGCCGCGCTGGGCGGGATGCTGGTGCCGGCGGCGCTCTACGCCGCCCTGAACGCCGGCGGGCCGGGGTCGGCCGGGTGGGGCGTGCCGATGGCGACCGACATCGCCTTCGCGCTCGGCATCCTCGCCCTGCTCGGCGACCGGGTGCCGAGCGGGCTCCGCGTGTTCCTCGCCGCGCTCGCGATCGCCGACGACCTGGGCGCGGTCCTCGTGATCGCGTTCTTCTACACGGGCGCGCTCGACTGGGGCGCGATGGCCGGCGCCGCGGCGGTGCTCGCCGTCCTCGTGGGGCTCAACCGCGCCGGCGCGCGACGCCCGCTGACCTACGCGCTGCTCGGCGTCGGGCTCTGGCTGTTCGTGCTCGCCTCCGGCATCCACGCCACCATCGCCGGCGTGCTGCTCGCGCTCACGGTGCCCGCCCGCACGCGCATCGACGAGGACGAGTTCCTCGCGCGCGCCGAGGCGAGCCTGGCCGACTTCCGCGCCGCCGACGAGCCGGGGACGACGGTGCTCACGAACCATGGGCACCAGGTCGCGCTGCAGGCGATCGAGAACGCCGCCGACGCCGCGCAGGCGCCGCTGCAGCGCATGGAGCACGCGCTGCACGGTGTCGTCGCCTTCGCGATCATGCCGATCTTCGCCCTCGCCAACGCGGGCGTCGCGCTGGGGAGCGGGGCCGCGGCGGCCGCCCGGAGCCCGATCGCCTGGGGCGTGGTACTCGGCCTCGCGCTCGGCAAGCCGCTGGGGATCACACTGGCGAGCTGGCTGGCGGTGCGCGCCGGCGCGGCCGACCTCCCGACCGGCGTGGCGTGGCGCCACGTGCACGGCGCCGGCTGGCTCGGCGGGATCGGCTTCACGATGTCGCTCTTCGTCGCCGGGCTGGCGTTCGCAGATCCCGTCGTGCTCGACATCGCGAAGCTCGGCGTCTTCGCCGCCTCAATCATTGCCGGCGCGGTTGGTTACACCCTGCTGCTCCGTGCACGAGCAAGCCCAAGGTCAGCGGCGAACCCCATAGGCTGACAGGCCGGGGCAACGTGGCGTACGATCCCGCATCGCACCGTCTCCGAGGCACAGCCCCCTGCGTGACCCACACGACTCCGGCTTCCATGTCTGACCCCAAGACCTCGCGCGCGGCTCGGCGCGCCGGCCACCCACACCGCGCGGACGCACCGTGACCGGCCCAGTCGGTGCCGATGAACCTGGAGGTGCCGAGCGCCTCGAGGTGGAGCGGCACGCGCTGCTCGAGCAGGTCGCCGCGTTCCTCGAGCAGCCGATGGCGGTCCTCGGAGTCGTCTGGCTCGTGCTGGTCGTCGTCGAGCTCACCGTCGGGCTCTCACCGTTCCTGACGGCGGTCAACTACGCGATCTGGGCGCTCTTCGTCCTGCAGTTCGTTCTGGAGTTCGCGCTCGCGCCGCGCAAGCTGGCCTACCTGCGTCGCAACTGGCTGTCGGCGGTCTCGCTGCTGCTCCCCGCCCTGCGTGCCGTGCGCCTCGTGCGCGCGCTGCGGCTGCTGCGCGCCGCGCGCGGCGCGCGCCTGGTGCGCGTCGTGAGCTCGGCCAACCGCGGCATGCGCACGCTGGGGCGCGTGATGGGGCGGCGCGGGCTCGGCTACGTGGTCGCGCTCACGCTGCTCGTCAACGTGCTCGGCGCCGCCGGGATCTACGCGTTCGAGCGCGACGCGGCGGGAGGCGCGATCACGAGCTTCGGCGTCGCGCTCTGGTGGACGGCGATGACGCTCACCACGATGGGCGCAGACACCTTTCCCCAGACGGCCGAGGGGCGGCTCCTCGGCCTGCTGCTCGCGATCTACGGCTTCGCGGTGTTCGGCTACGTGACCGCGTCCATTGCGAGCCTGTTCGTGGCGCGCGACGCGGAGACCGACGAGGGCGAGTTGGCCGGCTCTCAGCAGATCGACGCGCTTCGGACCGAAGTGGCGACCCTCACGCGGCGCGTCGAAGCGCTGCTGGAGATACAGGATCGCCGCAAGTAGCCGCCGCGAGCTCGCGGGGCTGCCACGCGGGCCGACGAGTGCTCCGCCGGACTTCTCGCCGCGCGCCGACCGCGACGGTCATGCGTCATGCACGCCCTCGGCGCCCGTCAGCGCCACTCCTCCTGCCCGTATCATTCGCGTGCGGGGGTACGTGGGGCCTCTCCGGTCGCGCACGGAGGCGCAGCAGGCTCCACACCGCCACACGCTGCAGCCCGATGAGCACTACCGTGACGGCCAGCGCGAGCGCGAACAGCACGAGGTTCGATGCTTCCTCGGCCCGCAATGCGAAGCTCATCGCCGTGGCCACCGCGGGTGGGTGCACGACGTCGAGCAGCACCATGCCGAGGATCGTGCCCACGAGCGCGAGCGCCGCACCCGCGTATCCGGCTCCGAGCGTGACGAAGGTGAGCCAGCCGAGTCCCGCTGCGAGGGACTGCGAGAGCACGAGCGCCTTGACGCGATTCGTGCCGTGCTCGGGATCGAGATAGATGAGAAACGCGCTGGAGGCGAGCGAGGCGAACAGCAGTCGCTGCATGGTGAGCGCCTCGACGAGCGACAGCACCCCGAGCACGGTGGCTGTGGGGAGCGCCGCAAGCGCCAGTTCGTTTCGCAGGGGCAGGCGGCGACGCTGGCGCCGCAGGCCGGCACTCGAGGGCTCGAGGCTCTCACGGCGGGGTGCGTCGACCGCCGTAGGCCCCGCGCGATCACCGACCGACGCGTGCGCCGCCATTCGCCCCATCGCCGCGCGCGTCGTGCCGCGCGAGTAGCGCCGCGGCGATGCCGCGCGCCTCGGGCACCTCGCCCTCGCCCGCCGGCCACCCCTCGCGCTGGCGCCCGCGGTCGCCGTCGGTCGCCTCGGTCTGGTCGTGGAAGAGGATCTGCCGCGTCGGGAACGGCAGGTCGATCCCGGCCGCTGTCAGCGCCTGCTTCACCGCGGTGAGCACGCGGTCCTGGGCCGCGAGGCCGTCGCCCATCGGCGACTTCGTCCACCAGCGCGCCCGCAGGTTCACCGAGGACCCGGCGAGCTCCACGACGATGACGTCGGCCTTCGGGTCCGGCTCGACGTCCTGCGCCTGCTGGAGCGCGTCGAGGATGATCGTGCGCGCCCGCTCGACGTCGTCGCCGTAGCCGATGCCGACGTCGTACTGCCAGCGCCGCCGCGAGAACGCGGTGTTCACCGTGACCGAGTTCGTGTACAGCTCCCCGTTGGGGATGATCACGCGTCGCCCGTCGTAGGTCTTCAGGTACGTCGCGCGCGTCTGGATGTCCTCGACCGTGCCCTCGTAGTCCTTGTACCGGATCTGGTCGCCCACTCGGAACGGGCGGGTGACGAGGATCAGCAGCCCGGCCAGGAAGTTCTGGAAGATGTCCTTGAACGCGAAGCCAATCGCCACGCCGCCGATGCCGAGCGTGCTCACCAGGTTCGCGGGCGTGAAGCTCGGGAACGCGGCCGTGACCGCGATCAGCACGCCGACGACGAGGATCGCCACCTGCGCGAGCCGGCCGATCGCCAGCTCCAGCGTCCGGTGCTCGCCCCGGCGCTGCGCGTTACGGCGGATGAGCGCGCGCACGCCCTTCGCGACCAAGAAGAACAGGACGACGACGACGAGGCCCAGCACGACGCGCGGCAGTGCGGCCGCGAAGCCGTTGAGCATCCGCCGCACCGTCTCCCACGCGGCGGACAGGTCCAAGCTCATGCGCTCACACCCCGCGTCGCAGTCCTGCGCACGGTTCGGGCGGCGGTCACGAGGTGCGCGCCCCCGTGAGCCCGCGCAGGGCCGCCGCCGACCGCTCGAAGAACCGACGGACGGCTTCCGTCTGCGCCGACAGCGGTTGGTCGGAGCGGACGGCCGCGGCGGCCTGCCGCACCTCGGCCGCGCGGTCCGTCAGCGCGGGCGGGCCGCCCTCCTGCAGTGTCTGGAGCAGGTCGCCCGCGAGCACGAACGACTCGCTCGCGATCCGGGCTCGGACCAGGGGCTCCGGATCGCGCTGCACGCTGTCCGCGCGCGCCCTGAGCGTCCCGAGCCGGTCCCCCACGCGCGCTGCCACCGCGGTGTCGCGCGTCGCCAGCTCCTCGATGCCCGACGCCAGCAGGCGCAGGCCAACGGCGGCATAGTCCCGGGCGACGGCAGTCGAGTCTGGGGCTCGCTGCGTCTCGACGTGCTGGAGGAACGCGGTCACGGCCGCCGACGGTCCCGGCACGCTGTCCATCGCCGGCACCACGGCGGCCGCCGCTACCGGGTCGGCGGCGACCCCAGCACCGGGCGGCGCCGGCAGCGCGGTGTCCGACGCCACGGCCGCGCCGCGCTCGGCGCTGCACCCCAGCGCGAGGAGGGCCGCACCGAGCACGAGCCCCGGGATGCTCCGGGACGCTGCAGTCGACCCGCCCCGTCTGGTGTGTGCCTCGGTCATTCCCTCACCTCGAATCGTCTGTGCGGCAACCGGGACGCCGCTCGCGCCGGTGACCTCGTCCGGGCTCGGCGGGCCTACACCGGCGTATCACGTCCCGAACCGGCTGCTGCAGCAAGAATGCCAGGCCGCCGTAGATGCGGCAGCTATCGCGCGCCATTCCAGCGGGTCCTGCGGTGATGAGGCACACGGAATGCAGCATCGCGCGGGCGGGCGCCAGACACCATCCAGGATGACGCCTTCGCAGCAACGGGACCCCTCCCTCCCTCCGTGCATAGCGTCGACCCCGCCCTCCTGACGATCGCCCTGGCCGTAGCCGCCGGGCTCCTCGCCCAGATCATCGGGCACCGGCTGCGCGTCCCGGCGATCGTCCCGCTGCTCGTGCTCGGCGTCGCGCTGGGCCCGTCGGGGCTGGGGGTCGTCGTGCCGTCGGCCCTCGGCGGCGGGCTGTCGGTGATCGTGAAGCTGTGCGTCGCCGTCATCCTCTTCGACGGTGCGCTCAACCTGCGCATCGCCGACCTGCGTCGCGCGATGAAGGAGGTCCGCAACCTCGTCACGATCGGCGTCGCGGTGTCGTGGGTGGGTGCGACGCTCGCGGCCTGGCTCATCGCCGGCTTCAGCGTGTCGGTCGCGATCGTCTTCGGCGCGCTGATGACGGTCACCGGGCCGACGGTCGTGCAGCCGCTGCTGCGCCGGGTGAGCATCCCGCGCCGCGTCCGCACGGTGCTCGAGGGCGAGGCGATCCTCATCGACCCCGTGGGCGCGGTGCTCGCGGTCGCCGTGGTCGACGTCGTGCTCGGCCTCGCTGGCGTGCATCCGATCGGCGTCCTGAGCGGGGCCTGGGGCTACTTCGGCCGCCTGCTGGTCGGCCTCGTCGCCGGCGGCGTCGGCGGGCTCGCGCTCTCCTGGACGCTGCGCCGCCGCGGGCTCGTGCCGGCGGAGCTGGTGAACCTCGTATCCCTCGCCTTCGTCTGGGCGGCGTTCGCCGCGGCCGAGTGGGCGCAGAGCGAGGCCGGGATCATGGCGTCGGTGGTGATGGGGCTCATGATGCAGCGTGGCACGGTCCCCGAGGAGCGTCGGCTGCGGCGCTTCAAGGAGCAGCTCACGGTGCTCGGCATCAGCATCCTCTTCGTGCTGCTCGCCGCAGCGCTGCCGCTGGACATCGTGCGTGCGGAGGGGTGGCGTGGAATCCTGACGGTGCTCGCGCTCGTCTTCGTCGTGCGCCCGCTGTGCGTGCTCGCCTCGCTGCACGGCAGCGCGCTCACCTGGCGCGAGCGGCTGTTCGTTATGTGGATCTCGCCGCGCGGCATCGTGGCCGCGTCGGTCGCGTCGCTGTTCGCCGTCGTGCTCGACGAGGCGGGGTTCGCCGAGGGGACGCGCATCCTCGCGATCACCTTCATGGCGATCGCGATCACGGTCACCCTGCAGGGGCTCACGGCCTCCACGGTCGCGCGGCTCCTGGGCCTGCGCAGCCTCGCGCACCAGGCGGTGATCATCGTGGGCGCCGGGCCGCTGGCGCGCGGCCTCGCCGAGGTGCTGCAGCGCCACGGGCGCGCGGTGACGCTGGTGGACCGCAACGAAGCCCTCGTCGACGGCGCGCGGGCCACCGGACTGGACGCACGGGTCGGCAACGCGCTCGACGAGGACGTGCTGGCCGAGCTGGGCGCCGAGGAGGCGGCGACGGTGGTGGCCGTGACGACGAACTCGGAGGTCAACGCGTTCGCCACGCACCTGGCGCACGACGCGTTCGGCGTCGAGCGCACCTTCCCCGCCCTCGGGCACCCGAGCCGCGGCGCAGGCCCCCGGCTGCTCGAGCGCGTCGGCGGGCGGATCGCGTTCGGCCGGCCCGTCGACGTGCGGGCGTGGGAGGCGTCGCTCGAGGAGGGGACCGCGACGTTCGTCACGTACCGCGTGCCCGCCGGCGGGCCGACGCGCGCGAGCCAGCTCCCCGAGGGCGTCGTGCCGGTGGCGCGGGTGCAGGGGCAGAGCGCCGAGATCGTGACCGCGGACCTGGCCTGGCGGGCGGGGGACGAGCTGGTGCTGCTCAGCCGCCTGCCGGAGAACGCCACGGCGATCGCGCTCGCCCCGGCGGCTCCCGCAGCCGGCGACCCGAGATCGAACGGCACGGGCGCCGGCCGGCGGGCGCCGCGCACGCCCAGCGAGTGAGCAGATTCGGCGTGCGCGGAGCACGACAGCGCGGACGAGCGGGCTCGCGTCCGCGGCGACTTGCCGCGCCCGACGCTTACGTCGACCCTTAGAGCATGCGAGACGACTCATCGCCAGACCCGGAGCACGCTGATGGCGCGCCGTGACGACATCAGCGACACGCTGCGCCAGCGCGTGCTGAGCGCGCTCCACTTCGGCACCCTGCGCGCCGGCAGCCGCCTGCCGAGCGCGCGCGTCCTCGCGGCCGAGCTGAACGCGGATCCGCGCGTGGTGATCGCCGCCTATCGGAGCTTGGAGGCCGAAGGGGTGGTGGAGCGGCGGCCGCCGTCGCGGGCGCACTTCGTCGTCGAGACGCGGCCGGCCGCCGGAGCGCTCGCCCCGACGGCCGAGTGGCTGGTGGAGGTGTTCGCGGGCGGTCTCGCTCGGGGCGTGCCCGCGCCCGACTTCCCCGAGCACGCGCGGCGGCACTTCGAGACGCTGCGCCTGCGGGCGGTCTGCGTCGAATGCAACCGCGACCAGCTGGTCTGGCTGTGCCGCGAACTGCAGGAGGATTACGGGGTGGTCGCCACGGGCGTCGAGATCGAAGCGTTGCGCGACGACGAACCGTTGCCGCCGGCGCTCCGCAGTGCCGACCTGCTGGTGACGTCCGCCAGCCATGCGGAGGAGGTACAGCGCCTCGGCGAGCGCCTAAGCAAGCCCGTCGTGGTCGCGACGATCCGACCCGACCTGTCTGCCGAGATCGCGCGACTGCTCGCCGAGGGCCCCCTCTACTTCGTCGGCACCGACCCGCGTCTCGAAGGCAAGCTGCAGTCGCTGTTTCCTGACGCGCCCACGGGGCACGTACGAACCATCCTGGTCGGTCGTGACGACGTGGGCGCCATTCCCGAGGGGGCGCCGGCCTACGTGCTGCGCACCGCGCGCGACCTGCTCGGCGGGGTGCCGGCGCACCTGCGCCCGCTCTCCACGCTGCGCGCCTTCGCGCCCGAGACGCAGCGCGAGATCCTGCGCTTCATCCTGCGCGGGAACGCGGCGGCGCTGGGGGCCCGTTCCTGACCCATTCCGCCCGCGCGCCCGTGGGAAGCGCGCGTGCCTCGCGAGCGGTCGCCAGCGCGCGGGCCGCGAGCTCACGGAGCCGCCCGCGGTCATATGGCGAGCTCACCCCGGCCTCCGCATCACCGAGGACCCGCTCGACGTGTGCGGCGACGAGCTGCCGCCGCTGCGGCGACGCCGCGCACGACGCGACCAGCTCCAGCATCGTCAGCAGACGCGCCGCCGCGGCGGCGTTCGACGCCGCGCTCGCCCGGATCTCGTCCACCGCGAGCGCGAGCAGCGAATCGAACGTCGGCCCGGGCGCGATCACTCGCAGTGTGCCGTCACGTGCGCGCAGGCGCGACTCGACGCGCCGAGGCGCGAGGCGCGCCAGGATCGCTCCGAGGTGGTCGATGCACGTCGTCGCGGTCGTCGTGTCGTTGACGCCGGGCGACAGGGCCTTCAGCGCGATGTCGACCAGCTGCCGCACGCCGAACGCGGCGTCCTGTTCGACCGTGCGGAAGCTGCTCACCGTGAACACCTCGCGCAGCGCGCGGCACCAGTCGCCTCCCTGCTCGCGGCCCGGCGCGTCGGAGGGCGCGCGCGGCAGCGCCCAAAGAATCGGAACGCCCTCGACCACGAACTCGCCAACCGCCGCGACCAGGCGTACGACCAGGTCGTGCCGGTCGGCGACGCGCAGGAGCGCGTCCGCGTCTACCGCCTGCACGTAGCCCGTCGCGGGTGCCGTCACGGCCGTCCATCGCGCGTCCAGGGTGACCGCGAGCGCGGCATCGGCTTCGTCGTGCGGCGCCTCCTCCCCCACGTCCTCGGGAAAGAGCCGGTCGACCACCTGCACGGTGTCACGCGTGATCCGGGCGACGATGGTGGACGCCTGCAGCGCGCTCGCGAGGTGGTGGATGAAGAAGATCAGCGCACCCACGCCGGCCATGGCGAGCGCGATGCCGAGGACCACGGCGATCGAGGGCACGAAGCGGCCCTCGTCACCGCTCCGGATCGTCCGGACCACGAGCAGGCAGTAGGCGAAGATCCCCACGTACGCGCCGAGGACCACCTGGCTCACGCGGTCGCGCATGAAGTTCCGGAGGATGCGCGGCGTGTACTGGCTTGACGCCTGGGTGACCGCCACCATCGTCAGCGAGAACGTGAGCCCGGCCACGGTGATGATGGCCCCGGCGATCGCCGAGAGCATCGCCCGCGAGCTCTCGGCGCTCGCGCCGAAGATGCGTGGGAACCGGCGGAGCACGTCGTCGTCCACGCGCGTCGACAGTTCGATCATCGCGACCGCGAGCACGGCCATCGCCACCGCGATGCCGCTCGGGACGAACCACAGGGTGCCCGTCAGCCGGACCCAGAGCGCGCGCGGGCCGCCGCTCACGACGACACGGCTCGGGGGCCCACGTCGCGCTCCACGACGCTCAGGGACCCGTCGGTCTCGAGCACCACGACCTCGACGCGCGCGAGGTCGTCCATGCCGGCCTCGCGCATCGCGGCGCGCAGCTCGTCCTCGGTCACGCGCTCGCGCCGCATCGCATCGGGCAGCATCTCGCCCCGGCGTGCGAGCATCCGCGGCTCGGACTTGACGAGCGTGCGCACCCGCCGCGACCGCACCGAGGTCCAGGTGATCGCGTACTGCAGCCCGATGAGCACGGCGAACGCGACGATCCCCTGGGCGAGCGCGACGTCGCGCGACGTCAGCACCGTGGCCATCGTGGAGCCCAGCGCCACCGTCACCACGAGGTCGAAGGCGTTCAGCTTCGAGAGCGTCCGCTTTCCCGTCATGCGCAGCATCGCCACCAGCGCCGAGTAGCTGAGCACCCCGACGAGGAGCGTGCGGAGGATCGGCCGCCATCCGTCGAACAGCATGACCTCCATGGTCAGGACTCCGCCACGGGCGTCCGGTGTGGACTGGCGACGAGCCGCCGTACCGCGTCGAGGAGTATCGCGAGCGACACGGGCATCGGGAGCGACTCCGTCACGCCCGCCTCGGCAGCCTCCGCGAGCTCGGATGCGCGCACCCGGCTGGCGAGGCTCAGCACTGGCGTCGCAGCGAGCACGGCGTCGGCCCGCACCGCCTGCGTCACGCAGCATCCGCTCCTCAGCCGCGTCGGGTGCATGGTGATCAGGAGATCGGGCCGAAGACGCCGCGCGGCCTCGAGCGTCACCTCCGGATCGTCGACCGTGACCACGTCGTAGCCGTGGTGGCGCAGGTACGCCTCGCAGATCTGGAGCGCGTCACCGTCCGTGCCCGTCGCGAGCACTACCTGTCTGGCGCGAGCCGCATCCATGCTGGCCTCCGTCGCCGTGCGCCGGGGCGCTCGGGGTGAGCGATCCCCCATCGCCTGCGCTGGCGTCATCCCTCCGAAAGCCGATCCGCGAGCCGGGCCAGCCTCCCCACCACTGCAGAAGTCCCGGGCGCCTCGGCTTCCTCGCCGAGCGCGTCAATGAGCGTGGTGTCGTGGTCGTAGAGGTCATCGCGGAACGCGACCTCGCCACCCTCGTCGAACGCGGTGAGGTAGATCAGGTAGACGGGGATCTTCGCCGGCAGGCTCACGCGCACCCGGCGCCCCTCCCGGAGCGTCTCGTCGATCCTCTCCGCGGTCCAGCCGGCGCGCTCGGCAAGGACGAAGCGCGCCAGGGCGGCAGGGTCCGCGACCCGGACGCACCCGTGGCTGTAGGCGCGCTCCCGCCGGTCGAACAGCGCCTGCGCCGGTGTATCGTGCAGGTACACCGCGTACTCGTTGGGGAACATGAACTTCACCCGGCCGAGCGCGTTGCTGGGTCCGGGGCGCTGTCGCACGCGGTAGCGTGAGGAGAACAGCGCGCCGTCGCTCAGCTCCCATGGGTCCACCACCGGCGCACCGTCGCCCCAACCGCGGACGATCTCGTAGCCGTTGCGCGCGAGATACCCGCGGTCGCGGCGCGCGGATGGAAGGATCTCGTTCACCGCGATGCTGCGCGGGACGTTCCAGAACGGGCCGAACTGGACGTAGCTCATCGAGTCGCTGAAGATCGGCGTGCGCCGCGACGCGAGTTCACTCCCCACCACCACGCGCATGCTGAGCATGCGCCGCTCGCCCTCGTAGGCGTCGAGGCGGAAGGCCGGCACGTTCACGACGACGTAGCGCTCGCCCATGGCCGGGGGCAGCCACCGATAGCGCTCGAGGTTCGCGGCCACCTGCCGGGCGCGCCGTTCGGCCGGCACGTTGAGCGCCGCGCGCGTGCGCGGGCCCACCACGCTGTCGACGGCGAGGCCGTGCCGCGCCTGGAAGTGGGCCACGGCGACCGCCAGGCCCCCGCCGTACGTGCCGACGTACGTGCCATTTTCCGCGCCGGTGCGCAGGACGGGGTTCACCGCCGTCGACTCCCCGGCGCCGACCGCCCCACCACGGGACAGGTATCCTTCGGCCGTGAGCCGGGCGCGGAGCGCCGCCAAGTGCGGCGTCGACGCGCCGGGCCGCAGCGTGGGGCCCTCCGGGACCAGCGGCCACCCCCCGGCGGCGGCGATGCCCCGGTAGCGCCCGAGGGCGCCTACGAGCGTCGCGTAGCCGTCGTCTGAGGGGACGAGCCGCGCCAGCGCCGCCGGCAGGTCGGGCGCGCGGAGCGTGCGCTGGAGCGCGCTGTCCACGTCGACGGCGCGCGTCTCGATGTGCCATGCGGATTCGATCTCGCTCGGCCGGAGTCTGCCCGTCAGCATGTCGGTCGCGTAGGCGACCAGCGATGCGGTGAGTGCGACGTCGGCGCGCGCGCGTGCGTCGTCGCCCGCGTCCGAGCGCTCCACCGCAGCCAGGGCATCGGCCAGGCCCTGCAGCCCATAGTCCGATCGGCGGAGCCCGTGCGCGTGCGCATCGCTCAACGCCTGCAGCAGGGCGGCCGCGCGCGGACTGAGGAGGCGGTCGCCGGGGGTGGTCCACATGGGGGCACCGCCGGCGGCGGCGTACAGCGCGCGGGTCCGGTGCCAGGCCGCCTGGCTGATGGCGGCGGCCGGCGTGTTCGACAGCTGCCGCTCGATGGCTGCGCGCAACGAGTCGGCACTCGGAGCCCCGGGGACGGAAACGGCGACCGAGCGCGCAGGGGCGGACGGGCTCACGGTGGGTGGCGCGGCAGCGTCTCGCGTTGCCGGCGCTGCCGCGACGATGCCGAGCAGGCTCGCCGAAACCGAGGAGAGCAGGACCGGAGTGCGCCAGGTGGCCATGGGCTCAGGCGTCTCCCGGGGCGTACCCCAGAAGCGTGCCCGCCAGTGCGCCCCGCCGGCGCTTGCCACTCGACGCGGCTGCGGGCCGCAGCTCGACGCCTTCGCGGCACCACCGACTCCTCCTTCGTCCCACACGCTGCTGCGTCATCGCTCCCCCGGTCCGAGATGCCCGCGCACGACGCATCAGGGATGCCATATGAAGCGCAGTCGACGCATCATATCGTGGGGAGCGCGACCGCTGAGACATGTATCTGCGTCATACGGCAGATCCTCCCCAGGCTAGGCGGAGCTCAGCGCGCTCGACGCGCTGCCAGCAGGTCGCCGCGCCGTCATGGCGGCCGCGGCCGTGGGATCAGCAGCAGCGGCGCCGCCGTCAGCCCGTCGGGCCGACCGGCCGCCTCACTCGCTCGCTGCCGCACGGCGCGTCTCCTCGAGCGCCGCGAGGAAGGAGTCGGCCCACGCGTGCACGTCGTAGCTCTGCACACGCGCGCGCAGCGTGCGCATGCGCGCCTGCCGCTCATCGCGTGGCATGGTGAGGGCGCGGTAGTACGTCGCCGCCGCGCCGTCGACGTCGTACGGGTTCACGCACAGCGCGTCGGTGAGTTCGGCGGCCGCGCCGACGAACTCGCTCAGCACCAGCACGCCGTCCTCGTCGGCCCGGCACGCCACGAACTCCTTGGCCACGAGGTTCATCCCGTCTCGCACCGGCGTCACCAGCATGACGCGGGCGGCGCGATAGAGCGCCAGGAGCTGCGCGTCGGGCACGCTGCGGTAGAGGTAGTGCACCGGCGTCCACCTGGGTGTCCCGAAGGCGCCGTTGATGCGGCCCACGAGCGCATCGAGCTCATGCCGGAACTTCTGGTAGGCACCGACCGCGGTACGCGACGGCACCGCCACCTGGATGAGACGCACCCGCTCCCGCAGTTCCGGGTGTCGGACCAGGAGCTGCTCGAACGCCAGCAGGCGCCGTGGGATGCCCTTCGTGTAGTCGAGTCGGTCGACGCCGACGAACAACGCCACGTCGTGCCCAGGCGCGGTGCCGAGCGCGAGGTCCGCAAGCTGCGCGTCCACCTCAGGTCGAGCGGCACGCTCCTCGTACGCGGCGGCGTCCACGCCCATCGGGAACACGCCGACGCGCACGGTGCGTCCCTCCATCACGACCGCATCCGGCTCGGCCGGCATCCGCAGGATGCGCCGCACGGACTCGGCGAAGTGCCGCGCGTACGCCGGCGTGTGGAAGCCCACGAGGTCGGCCCCGAGGAGCCCGCGCAGCACTGCGTCGCGCGCGGGCATCGTGGCGAACACCTCGTCGGACGGAAACGGGATGTGCAGGAAGAAGCCGATGCGGGCATCGGGAAGACGCCGTCGGAGCAGCGCCGGGAGCAGCATCAGCTGGTAGTCGTGCACCCAGATCCGGTCGCCGGGGCGGTACTGCGCGACGACGGCCTCGGCGAAGTGGGCGTTTGCCGCCTCGTAGACGTCCCAGTGCTCGACGCGAAGCGGCACCTGGTCGATCAGGTAGTGGAAGAGCGGCCAGATCGCGCCGTTCGACACGTCCTCGTAGAAGTGCGTCACCTCGCTCCGCGTCAGCCACACGGGGACCGTGCGATGCGCCGCGAGCAGCTGCGTCAGCTCGGCCCGGCGCTTGGCGCTGGCCGGCGCCGCCTGCCCCGGCCAGCCGATCCAGAGGCCGCCCGTCCGCTCGTGCGGGCCGCGCAGCCCCGTGGCGAGACCGCCCATGCTGGGGAGCACGTGGGTCTCCCCGTCCATGATCGAGACGGTGACCGGCAAGCGATTGGAGACGATGAGCAGTCGACTCATGGGCCGACGTGCGCGCGTGGCGGATGGGTGCCCCGACGGCGTCTGCGCTTGCGCGCCGAACGTCCGCCGGAGGGACCGGTCTCGCGGACCGTGGGGCGCGCCGTCGCGGGACCGGCTTCCGGACTCGCGGGCGCCGGCACGGGTCCCGGTGCCGCCGGGTCGTGGCGCGTCGTCGTGCGATCCGGCGCACGCGGCGCGCGCGCCATCTGCCACAGCAGCATCGCCATGAGCGCCACCGCCGCGAGATGGGCGGCCAGGACGTGCCCCCAGAGGTCATCCGCGACCTGGTGGCTCGTCACGACGTACAGCGCGGCGAGGGGAACCGCCACGGCGACGAGTGCCACCACGGTCGCGGCCAGGACTCCAAGGGCGCGACCGTCGACGCGCCGGGCCGCGGTCGCCGCGAGCACGCCGGCCAGCACGAACGCGCCGCACTCCAGACCGGTGAACAGCGTCGCGAGCTGCGTCGTGCCCCGCCACCCGCTCGACCCGAAGGCGCGCGTGACGTATGCGCAGAGTGTGGCCGCCGTGTCGAAGGGCAGCCCGCGCCCGAGGTCGACGGCGAGCAGCCACAGGGTGGAGACTGCCGTGCCGCCCACGCCCGCCACGACTCCGCGCAGCAGCGTGCGCCCACGCACGTCGGACCGCACGCTCCGAGGGACGCGCTCCCGCTCCGACGAGTGGGTAACGGCATCGTCGAGCAGCCGGTACCAGGACGACACCTGCACCTCCTGACATCGCGCCGTCATGGCACCCGTGAGCGGCGCCCTGGAGGGCCTTGCCTCCGCAACTCGGCGATTTCCGACGCTCACCGCGGTCGGGCGGGATCACCCCCTCGCGAGGGGAACACGACGCCAGCCGCCGGTAGCTCGGCGCTCACGACTCGCAGTCCGTTCGCCCGGACGTAGAGGGGCACCCGCGCGAGCGTCGCCGCCTCCGCGGCACTCAGCCCCCACACGGCCCGCGCGGTCGCCGGGTCGCGCGGCACCGGCCGGAGCACGCCCGCCAACACGACCGTCTGCCCGGGCCGGATTCCCAGTTCGATGGCCGGCGCCGGCGCCAGCGCGACGAAGAGCTGCCGGTCGGCACTCGACCCGACCCAGAGCGCGTTCCTGCCCACCGCGCTCCGGACGGTCACGCCGAGCAGCGCGACCGCGCGTCCGGAGAGCGCGGCGGGATCGGGCGTGTCGAGGATGGCGTCCAGATCGACGAGCGGCGCGACGGGCTCCGGGATGGTGATCGGTGCCATCGGCGCCGGCTTCGCGCCGCCTCTCGGCGTGAGGGCCAGCGCGGTCATCACGACCACCGGCTGCCGTTCGTAGAGGCGCCACCAGTTGCCCCCCAGCGCCTCGCCGAGCTCCTGCTCGATGGCGCGCTGGTCGAACAGGCGGACGCGGCCGGTCACCTGCACGATGTCGTCCTCGACGCGCCCGGCGTCAGCGAGATCGTCGAGCAGCGCGGGGAATCGGCTCGAGCCGACGACGAGCAACTCCTCGCCGGCACCGAAGCCTTCGCCGCCGATCGAGAACCATCGGGGGCCGAAGACGCGGTTCACCTCTCCGCTCACGGTCACCACCCTGCCCTCCGCCTGCGCCGGGTTCGACTGGATGGCGTCGACGGTGGCGCCCCACGGCACCGCCGGGCCGGACGGCGTCGCGCGGGGGGTGCACGCGGCTGCGGCGACGGTCGTCGCGACGCCGAGCACGAGCGCCCAGCGGCCGCGCACGCCGGGCACCGTGTCTCTGCTCCTCGCCTCGCACCGACGTTCTCGCACGATCCGCGGTTGTCGCATGTGGTCTCCTGCGTTGGTGATCCGGCGCCGGAGGCGCCCTGGGTGAAGCCGTGCGCGAGGGAGCAAGCGAATCGTCGACCCGGGCCCCGCAGCGTGCATCATCGGTGCCGTTATACGTCATGCCAAGTGCGTCATATAGCCAGAATGCGCGGCTCAACGGCGGAAGGAACGCCATACACGTGTCTCGCACCCGCTAGCGAGGCCACACCGACTCGGGCGCGGACGAGCGCGCCGGGTTCGCGCGAGCCGTCCAGTCACCAGCCGAGGTCGAGTGTGATCAGAGGTGATGAGGGTCAACCATCGGACCGGGTAAAGACATGGAGCATGTTTGATGTAGTATAAATCGGCACAGAGGCGTATTTGAGCACTATGAGTGTGTCATTCGCGCGGCTCCTGGCACCGGGCATGCCGTCAGGGGGCCTTGAACTGACGGAGCACCGTGCCAACGCGGCGACCCGCCACCCTCAACGAGGAGATCTCAAATGGCCGAGCTACATATCGAGCGAAAGGAGCGAAGCGCCTGGCCCTGGGTGCTGGCCGGCGCGCTCCTGCTCGCGCTCCTGCTCTGGTACTTGTTCGCCCGTGACGGCGCCGACCGCGTGGCGGTCGACCTGCCGGACGCGACGACGTCGGTGAGCGCCGGCGCCGTCGTCGGCGACGGCATGGGCGCTGCTGACCTGCCCGCCGAGGTGAGCGAGCTGGTGCGCTTCACGGAGACCCGCGCGGCCGACGGCGCCGGTCCGGCGCACGACTACACGGCGGCCGGGCTACGCCACCTCGCCGCCGCGCTCGGCGCCGTCGGCGGCAGCACAGCCGGGAACGTCGACGTGCAGGCGCGCATCGCGGAGATCCGCCAGCACGCCGACGCCATGCAGCGCGACCCGGCGTCCACCGAGCACGCGCTCCAGACGCGCGAGGCGTTCCTCGTCGCGAGCAGCCTGATGCAGCAGATGCAGCAGGGCCGCGGAGACGCGGCGGTCGGCGCCGTGCGGGAGGCGCACGACGCCGCGACCGCGATCGAGGCGCGGACGCGGCTCCTCGACCAGACGCAGCGAGTGGAGCGCTTCTTCGACCGCAGCGCGAACGCCGTGCGCGAGCTGGCGCGGTCGCGCTGACGCGCGACGTCCAACGCCCGGGCCCTCTATCCGCGCGACGAGCGCGCCCGGGCTTCGACCACCAGCCACGCATTCAGGGCCACACCACATCACGGAGGATCACATCATGAGCACGCGAGACGGGAACGACCGACATGTCGGCTACGACGAGACCACGCGGACCATGGACACGGTGTCCCGTGGGCGGCTGGCGCACCTCGACGATCTCGACGATTTCAAGGTCGCCGACGGAGAGCCCGACATCCGGGGATGGTCCGTGCGGACGAGCGACGACCGGGAGGTCGGCGAGGTGAAGGACCTGGTCGTGGACTGCGGCGCCATGAAGGTCCGCTACATGGAGGTGGAGCTGGACGGCAAGGCGCTCGACCTCGGCGAGGACCGGCACGTGCTCGTGCCCATAGGGGCGGCGCGCCTGAACGACGACGAGGACGTGGTCGTGCTGGGCGGGCCGGCGGCCGAGATGCTGGGCCTTCCGGCCTACCGTCGCGACGCCATGTCGCCCGACCGCGAGCGTACGCTGCGCGACACGTACGGACGCGGCGGCGCGGTCGACGCGCGCACCGCCCGGGCGGACGGCGACCTGTACGACGGCGACGGTCGCTTCGACGACAGGTCGTTCTTCGGCGCTCGGCGCAGCGGCCGCGAGGACGCGCCGTACGTCATGACGCGCTCGGAGGAGGAGCTGGCGATCGGCAAGCGGCAGGTCGAGGACGGCGCGGTCGAGCTCCGCAAGACGGTCGAGACGGAGCAGGTGCGACGGACCGTCGCGCTGGCCCATGAGGAGGCGACCGTCGCGCGACGCCCCATCTCGGCGGAGGACGCAGCCCGCGGGGACAGGACCGTGATCGGCGAGCGCGAGATCCGGGTGCCGCTGATGGCCGAGGAGGTCGTCACCGACAAGCGCGTCGTGCCGAAGGAGGAGCTGGTGATCCGCAAGCACGTCGTCCAGGGCGAGCAGGTGGTCGAGGCCGACCTCCGCCGGGAGCGCGTCGACGTGGACGGCGCCGATGGTGGCACGCGCTGACGCGCGCTGACACCGGGTCGTGGGACGGAGCGCCGCGCACGGGGCGAGGTCTCGTGTCGGCGCCGCCCCTGAGACACCACGCGGTGCTCCGCCCGCCCCCCCGTCCGCACCCTCAGGCCCCCCTCCCCTTCCATGACCTACGCGGGCGACCCTCCGCGCGCCACCCGGGCCGCGCCACCGGCGGCGGGTGCCGCCGGTTCGTTCAGGGCGGGAGTCCTGGCGCGATACACGAAGCGTGCGGCCGCGGTGCTCGGCGCTGCCGGGGCAGGACTGCTGCTCTGGGGCGCGCTCGTCGAACCGCGCCTGATCGACACGGAGCACGAGGTGGCGCCGATCCCCGGCCTGCCGTCCGCCTGGGAGGGACGGCGCATCGCGCTGATCGCCGACCTGCAGGTCGGCATGTGGGGCGCGAATACCGGGACCGCGCGACGCATCGTCGCGCGCCTCGCAGCAGATCGCCCTGCCGCCGTCCTGATAGCTGGCGACTTCCTGTACAAGGCCGGCGACGACCTCGCCGAGCACGTGGCGCAGGCAGTGGCCATCGTGCGTCCGCTGCCGGCGGCCGGCATCCCGACGTACGCCGTGCTCGGGAACCACGACTATGGGATGGACGAGCAGGATGACCGACGGGAGAGCGCGATGGCCGAGCGGCTGCGGCGAGCCTTGGAACAGGCGGGGGTTCGGGTGCTGCGGAACGAGGCCGTGCCGCTCGAGGCGCCTGGCGCCCCCGAGGCCGGCGCGGGGGCGCTGTACCTCGTCGGCGTCGGCTCACACTGGGCGGGCGAGGACGATCCCGCGGCCGCGCTCGCGCAGGTGCCCCGCGGCGCCTCGTCGGTCGTCCTGATGCACAACCCGGCTTCGTTCACGCGCCTGAGCGCCGGGGCTGCGCCTGTCGCGCTGGCCGCGCACACGCACGGCGGCCAGATCCGCCTCCCGTTCACCCCGGACTGGAGCTGGCTCACGTTCGTGAAGGAAGACGCCGTCCACGCCGACGGCTGGAGCGACGCCACCTTCGGCGCCGCAGGGAACCGCCTCTACGTCAACCGCGGCATCGGCTTCAGCGACGTGCCGATCCGGATCAACTGTCCGCCGGAGCTGACCCTGCTGACGCTGCGCCGCGCCGCTCGGTAGCGGACGATGGGACGACCGATCCCCTCCGGCGGCCTGCCAAATGGGGTGCCCCTCTCCCAGCGCGCGCTCGTGATCGCGGGGGTGCTCGCGGCGGTAGCGGGCGTGCTGCTGCTCGTCTGGTTCGCGCACCGAGCGTTGCTCCTCGCCTTCGCCGGCGTGCTGGTCGCCGTGCTGCTCTCGACGCCCGCGGCGCTCCTCCATCAGCGTGCGCGGCTTCCCTATCGAGTCGCGCTCTTCCTGGTGCTCGTGCTGCTGGGTGGCACCATCGCAGTCGCCGTGTCTTTGAGGGGACCGGCGGTCGTCACCGAGGTCGACGCCTTGCGCGACTCGCTGCCCCGGGCGCTCGACGCGCTGCGTGATCGCGTCGCGCAGTACCCCTGGGGACCGCGGCTCCTGGACGGCGTCCCGACCATGGCGGAAGTGGTCGGGGACCAGCAGGCGCTGGCCGGTCGCGCCCGTGACTTCGCGGCTCGCCTCCTCGCCCTGCTCTCGACGGGGCTCATCATCCTGTTCACCGGCCTCTTCCTCGCCGTCGAGCCGGGGCTCTACGTGCGAGGCGTGGTGCGGCTCGTTCCGCCGCGCCATCGCGAACGGGCGCGCGTCGTGATGGACGAGGTCGGGCGCGCGCTTCGCTGGTGGCTGCTGGCGAAGGTCGTGTCGATGTTCGTGATCGGCGTCGGCACCGGGGTTGGACTCTACCTCCTCGGCGTCCCGCTCGTGTTCTCACTGGGCCTCATCGCGGCCCTGCTCACCTTCGTCCCGAACATCGGGCCGATCGTCTCGGCTGTCCCCGCCGTGCTGCTCGCGCTCGTGCAGGGCCCCCGCCTGGCGTTCTGGGTGGTGCTGCTCTACCTCGGGGTGCAGGTGGTGGAGAGCTACTTGATCACCCCGTACCTCGAGCGCCGCACGGTGAGCCTACCACCCGCGCTGACGCTCACGGTGCAGGTGCTCCTGGGGGCCGCCGCGGGTGTCCTGGGGATCGCCCTGGCCGCGCCGCTCACCGCAGTCGGGCTCGTGCTCGTCCGCATGCTGTACGTGGAGGATGTCCTGGGGGACCGCACGCTCACAGGCTCCGAGCAGAACCCCGGATAGGATCGCGGGCTGGGCATGTCATTGACCTGCAGCAGCAAGCACGAGAATGCGCCTCAGAGTATCTGCGACTCGTACGGTGCCTGCGAACGGCCCGGCCGCCGACGCGGGGCGACCGAGCCGCTGGCACCGCTGCCCGTGATCCGAGTGGCGGGCCCGTTCAATGAGACCTGCTAGCCCTGCTGGTCTGAAGAGGTGTGCGACGACCGGTTGAATCGGCAGGGAGTGGAGCCGAGCCTGCGAGTGTGCCTACGCTCGTGACACGAGCAGCACTCTCTCGTCCCCTGCGTCCCGGCCCGCTCCCGCAGACCCCATCGACGCGAGCGACGCCCGCGCCATCCTCCGGGACGCGCCGAGTACCTTCGAGCACCGTCGTCGGGCACTCGAGTTGGTCCTCGATCGGACGACCGGCGCGCGGAGTACCGTCCCTGAGTTCAAGAACTAGAAGGCTGAGCGAGCCTGGCGTGCGCGCGCCTGCCTCGTCGTGGCAGAGTGGGGACGGATCAAGCTCCGTGGCGCAGTGGCAGTACAGCCGGAGGCGCTTGCTCGCATTCGTGGCCGACCCGAGAGGGCGAGGTGTTCACTCGCTTCGCGCGCGCTGGCGCCCGGGAGTGGCTCGACACGGACGCAGGTTAGGGATCGCGCGGCAGGCAGAACCGACCGCTCGGGTGACCCGCGCGAGGAGCCAGCGGTGTGCGGACTCGGCCTGCCGTCAACTGCCGAGCGCCCGCGAGCCCCGGCGGCAGCGCGCTGCGGCGAATCCACCTAGGCTGGCGCCGTCCCCCGGACCCATGACGGTTCGGCGTGCCCTCCAGCCTTCCCGGACGATGCCCGCAGATCAGCACGAGCAGCCCACCTCCGGTGCCCCTGCACCCCCCCTCGGTACCCCAGCCGCCAGCTTGTCGGGCGCTTGGGCCTCCTACGTCCCGTTCCTCGCCCCCTACTTCCCGTTTCTCGATGTTCGGCTGACCGTCCAGGTGCTCGGCCGGTGCCGGTGGCGCACGCTGTCGCCGACGGCCCTCTACGAGGCCTGGCCGGCGCTGGCCGCACGCGCCGGCGTGCCGGACGTGCCGGCGTGCTGGTACGACGGGCGGTGGTACCCCAAGGGGGACGTGGTGCTCAACACACTCCTCACCGGCCTCCCGTTCTCCGAGGTCTCGGAGTCCGGACGGATCGAAGTCTCTCCGGGCACGATAGGCGCCGCGGCGCCGGCGCCCGAGTGCCCGGACGTCGGCGGCGCCATCGCGCGGGGGGGCGTGGCGGTCCCGGCCGCGGTGCTCGCCAGCTCGCATAGCGCCGGCACCGGCGCGGGGCTGACCCCGATCCTGCCCTATCGACCGCGCGCCTCGGAAGCGGGAGCCGCGTCAGCGGAGTCCTGCTCCATCGCCTGGCGCGGCGCCACCTCGCTGTCCGCCCTCGCGGCGTTCCCCTGGACCCGCCCCCTCGATTGCGCAGTCTACGTTCCGTCCTTCTGGTATGAGGACTATCTCCGGCAGGTGGAGGCGGGCGAGGGGGGCCTCCCTCGGTTCTTCGCGCCCCAGCCGACGCCGGGTGCTCGCGTAATCGAGGAGTCGGCAGCACGCGACCCGATAGCCCGCGCCGCGGCTGAGGGCCGTGGCTCCACGCTCGTACGCGTGCGGTGTCGCCTCACCTACGGCGAGGCTGCCGGCGCTTTCCACTCGGCGCTCCTACCCCTCTTGGCGGCGGTGGCGGCGCACTACACCGCCGAGAGCGGCGACGCCGCGGATCTCCGGCTGCTGGGCAGTCTCGGGTAAGGCAGCCGGATTCCGGCCGCAGCGCGGTTCGGCCGCGAGAGCCTGTCCGGCCCTCGTGTGGTGCGCGCGAGACGCGCCGGTGCCGCTCGGCGGCCGCGTTCCTCGCCGCCGGCTACTCCGTCCCGCTGCGGGGCCGGATGACCACCGGATCGCCGAGAGGCCGGCGGCGCGAGCGGCGCGGGGCCGGGCGGCTAGGCTGGGCGCACGGCGCCACGGCGGCCCGTTGCGGCCAGCTCGCGCATTTGAGTAGCCAAAGGAGGCCGGTCTCGCGGCCACTGCTGTTACGAGACGCACCACGAACTATGTCATGCAGTGCCGGATGGGGTGGTCGCCAGGTCGTTACTGCGAAGGAGCATGAACCAGCCGGACCACGCGCCCCCCGTCGATTACGCCGCGCACACGTCCGATTCACGTTCAGGATCACGTGCGTAGCGTCACCGTCAAGGGCGCCGCTCGCGCGGGCAGCCTCTCCCCGCCATGCGGGCCGGGGTCCCGGGAGCGGCGGCTCCGGACATGCTCTCGCCGGTTCGTGGCCGCTTGCAACCGCCCTGAGTGTGAAGGAGCGGGGTGGAGCCGAGCCCGCAGGCGCATCTACGCTCGGCACATGACCGACTTCCCGTCCTCCCCATCCCTCGCGACCGCCTCCGCGGACGCCATCGACGCGAGCGAGGCGCGCACCATCCTCGGCGACGCACCGAGCACCTTCGAGCACCGGCGTCGGGCACTCGAGTTGGTCCTCGACCGAACGACCGGCGCGCGGAGTACCGTCCCCACCTTCGACGATCCGCGCGTTGAACGAGCCTGGCGTGTGCGTGCCTGCCTGATCGTGCCGGAGTGGGGCGGCGTCAAGCTCCCGGGCGCGCAGTGGCAGTACAGCCGGCGCCGCATGCTCGCGTTCGTGGCCGACCCCTTCGAGTCAGTGACGTCAGCGGGCCCGATCATCTCGGCTCCCTCGGTCCCGGTCGTCGAGACGGAGGCCACCGAGCGCCCCTGAGGAGCATCAGGAATGGAGAGTGGCGCCCGGTCGAACGACCGCTGGAGTGGACGCGCCAGAGAGGACGTTGCAGCCCAACGACTTAGCCGTTCTCCATTCGCGGACCGCGAGCGGCGCCGAAGTGCCGCTCTCCATTTGGGCTCTGCTGGACTGCGTTGGTCTAGGTTGGCCGCGGATGGAGAGTTGGCCCTAGGGAGAGCGCTCTCTCCATTCGTTGATCGGCGTTCATCTCGCCGAATGCGTTGCACAGAAATGGAGACGTGAGCGAACCGGGCCGGTGAAGCGCCGGGGTAGCGCAAACGCGAGCCGCTGGTCGTGCCGCTCTAGGCTAGCCGGCGAAGTGCACACCATGCTCGGCCTGTTCTTCGAACGCGGCGGACGCTCTCGACTGACGCTCGCCGCCGGGCCGGCATTGGCCGCCGAGGTGAGTCGACCCGTCCCGCGCCCGGCCCGCATCGCGGTTGTGGCGGCCACCCAGTATGTGGCCGCCGCAGGCCATCTTCGGAACCATCCTCCCCGCATGGCCCTCGGCTGCAGAGGAGGACGACACTTAGCGGACTCCAGCGTATTGCTTGATTTATAACAGAGCGCTATGCTGTGGGACCTCAGGCGGCACGTTTTATAACGGATTGTTATACACCAAGCGATGCCGTCTTCCGCCTACCGTGCCCTATTCGGTCTTGCCCGGGACCAGATGGGCTACGTGACGACCGCCCAAGCCGCCGCCATCGGTGTGCGCCCGATGACGCTGGTCATGATGACACGCCGCGGGGCACTGGAGCGCGTTAGCCGAGGGGTGTACCGCCTTGTGGACTTCCCAGCGCAGCCACTCGGATCGTACATGGAGGCCACGCTCTGGCCGTATGAGCGACCGGGTGTTCTCTCGCACGGGACGGCGCTCGCTCTCCACAAGCTGGCCGGGGGCGACTCGGCGAAAGTGCACATCACGGTCGCCGCGGACTTCCGAATCCAGCGAGACGTCCCCGAGTACCTCGTCGTGCATCGCGGGGAGTTGACGCCTTCGGACATAGGTCGGTTCGAGGGCATGCCGATTACTACGGCCACTCGTACGATCCGGGATTGCATCGCCGCGCGCTTAGACGGGATGCTCCTCGCACATGCAGTGGAAGAAGCGCGACGAGCCGGTATGGTCGACGCTTCGGCCGCAGCCGACTTGCAACGGGATTTGCGCGTCGCACTAAGCGACGACGCTGAAACCGGAGCTTCAGTCTCACACCTACGGACTGCTCGCACTAACGAGCTAGGCGGGGCCAGGCAGTCCGATGCGAGGAGCCCGACATGAGTGCTGCGCGCGCGATTACACCCTCGTCAGGTCGTCGGCGACCTTTCCCGCTGGTTGCCGATCAACAGTTCATCCTCGCAACCCGCGATACGGGCTATCGCAGTATCTCGACGGCGGTAGCGGAACTGATCGACAACGCGCTCCAGGCAGGTGCCACGACGATACACATTTTCGTGCGTGAGGCACTCGACGCGGATGCCGTGACGGGAACGTCCAGGCGGCGTGTATCTATCGCGGTCCTCGATAACGGTTCTGGCATGACGGCCGCGGCCCTTCGCACCGCGCTGCAGTTCGGCGGGTCAGACCGATTCAACGACCGAAGTGGCGCTGGTCGTTTCGGGATGGGTCTTCCCAACAGCTCCGTAAGCCAGTCTGGGCGGATCGAGCTCTACTCGTGGCGCGATGGGAAGCGTGCCCTGTACAGCTACCTCGACGTGCACGAGATCGCACGCGGCACCATGCGCGAGGTGCCGGCACCGGCTACGTGCGCAGTCCCTCAGTGGGTACCCAGCGCGCTTGCGGTTACGGGGTATGGTATGCCTGCCAGCGGCACCTTCGTGTTGTGGCCTCAGTGCGACCGGCTGCCTTTTCGCAAGGCGTCCACTGTGCGCACCAAGCTCATTGGCGCGCTCGGAAGGACCTATCGCCATGCTATTCGAAACGGCACGAAGCTGCTTGTCGACGGTGCAGAAGTCCCGGCGACCAATCCGCTGATGGACTGGGGAAGCGTGGCGGAGAAACACGGCCCTGCTACGCAGTACGGAGAGGAGCTCCGCTACGAGTTCAAGGTTCCCTCATCTCCATCACGCACGTCAGTTGTTCGTGTGCGATTCACCGTCCTCCCGATTCGCCAGTGGGCGCCCCTGCCACTTGAGGTCAGGCGCGAGCTGGGGGTCATCGGCGGCGCGGGCGTCTCCGTGGTGCGTGCGGGGCGGGAGGTGGACTTTGGGTGGCACCTTATGGGTGGCAAGCGCCGAGAGAACTACGATGACTGGTGGCGCTGTGAGGTGCGTTTTGAACCCGAACTGGACGAATACTTCGGCGTGACGCACAGCAAGCAAGGGATTACCCCGCACCCTCTCCTGCAGGACGCGCTCGAGGCCGATCTCGAGCGGATCGCGCGCACGCTGAACGTACTCGTTCGTCGAGAGTTCGTCCGAGTCTCAACCGGCGAGAACGCGAGAGTCACTGCTCAGAAGTCGGCATCGCCGGGCCCGTCTCCAATCTTAGCGATGCGGGCGGTCAAGATCGCGAACGAACGGGAGCCATTTCTTCCAACATCCGATCGGCGGATCCGCCGCTATCGCATTCGCCACGCACCGCTCACATCGGCGCGATTCTTTGTCACGGCGTTGGAGAAGGGAGAATTGGAAGTCACACTCAACAGCGAGCATCCGCTGTACGGTGCAGTGACCAGCACAGGCGCCGGGTCTCGCGAGCTTTTCGACTTCATTCTTCTCGCCGCAGCCCGTGCGGAGGTCGCGACGCGCCCTACATCGTTCGCAACTCCGCACGCGAGGCCGGAACCGGGGTCCACTCCTGACGCGGCTGAGCAGTTTCTCGAAGCCTGGAGCGATGCTCTCGCCGCGTACTTGAGTGGCCGCACATGACAGCGCCACATCCTGTTACCTCCCTTTCCGCGCCTGCTCCGCAATCCGCCACGCTGTTACAGCGCCAGGCCGCTGAGAGAGAGCGCGGGGCTGCGTCCTCAACGCAGCAATCCGGTATTGGTCGGGATGCCGCCTGGGTGCGACTCGATGGGTCGCTCAGCTGCGGTGCGGACGGCGTACGAATGCTTCGCGCAGGTGCGCGCTGGCTTCGGGCTGCCCAAACCGTCGGTGACGCAAGGGCTATCACCACGGCCAGGTCGCGTCTGCTCGCAGCGGTCGAAGATTCAGCGCTGCTTCCGAGCGAAGCACAAGCGGTACGCGTCTGCTCGTCGGTGCTGTGTGACCTCGTGGGACAGGGCTGGCTGCTCAAGGTGAGCGCGCCCGGGATCTATGCTGCGCCGCCGAACGCGGCGGCTTCGCCTTCCGAAGAGAAAACTCGCGTCCGAGCCGCGCATCTCGTTGAGCGCGACAGTCAGCTCGCACAGCCAGCGACGCGACGGTTCATTCAGGACATGGAGCGGCGCCGGCCCACGCGAGACGGCTGGCAGTCGATCTTCACACTGATGCGGGATGGACGAGCACTGCGCGACCAACTGGTCGCCGCGGCAGCCTCCGACACACCCGACGCGCGCCAGGCCGCCCTCGCCGCATGCGTGCAACCGTACGTCCAGGTCGTGGAGCCGGACGCCGTCGATCACGTCACGGGTCTCAGGCTCATGGACGTCTGGCGCTACTTCCGCCATACGTGGACGACGACGTACAACAGCACCCCGGGTCGAAAGATGTACGTCTTGATCCGAGATCGTGCAGTGCCGGAGCACCCGGTGATCGGCATCGCCGCGCTCGGCAGCTCTATCGTGCAGATGTCGGAGCGCGACCGCTGGATTGGCTGGAGTAGCGACGCATTCCTCTCTGAGATGCAAGAGCGTCCGTCGGGACAGTGGGCACGCTGGCTGAACGATGCGCTCGCTGAGCTCCTCGCGGGGATCTACACAGTGGACCTCGTGCGCGACGAAGTCGTGAGTCGGTCGGAATTGCGTGCGCCGACGGTGAAGTCCGTCGAACGGCTGCGCGCGGCGTCTCGTGTCGCACGGAGCACCCACCGTCTGTATGGACAGGCCGCACAGCACAAGACAGCCGGAGACAGGACAGGGAGCACCACAAGCGCGCGTCGAAAGCAGCCGGTGTCCAAGTCGGAGAGCGACGACGCACACTGGCAGCGCCAAGCTCTCACGCACCTCTTCAGATCCAAGCGAGCAGCTGCGCTCGCGGACCTGCTTGAAGTGCGTATCAGGCTGGCAGCATCAGGGTTCGATGAGCCGTCGAAGAAAGCTCTGAAGTCAGCCCTGGCCAAGCCGTTGGGGCGTCGAGCCGTGCAAACTGTGCTGCGGCATGTACGCGCGGCCCATGTTGGCATCGACATGCTAGACATCACCGTCTGCGGCGCGGTTGCGCCCTATAACGCACTGCTCGGGGGGAAACTCGTCTCGATGCTGATGACGAGCCCAGAGGTCGTCGCCGCGTACGCGCAGCGGTACAAGAGTGCGTGCAGCGTGATCGCCTCCGCTATGGCCGCCCGAGCCATCCGGCGCCGTCCCAACCTGGTGCTTCTCGGGACCACGAGCCTGTTCGGTGTGGCTTCAAGTCAATACAACCGCATCCGGATACCCGCGAGCAGAGTAGGCGCCTCGGACGACGTCGAGTTCATCCGCCTCGGCCGCACCGCGGGCTACGGATCATATCACTTCTCGCGCGAGACGATGGCGGAGCTTGAGGCCGTCGCGGCAAGTGCACGTCGCGGACGCCAAGTGAACAGCATTTTCGGCGAGGGGGTCAACCCGAAGCTCCGGAAGGTGCGCGGCGCGCTCGATAGTGTCGGGCTGCCGTCGGAGGCTCTGCTACAGCATGGCAGTCCCCGGCTGATCTACGGCGTTCCGCTGGCCAGCAACTTTCGAGAGGTGCTCCTCGGAAAGGCGAAGCGACCCAAGTATCTGCTCCCGCAGGCGCCGGCTGGAGCCGCGGCTGAAGCGATCGCAGCCTACTGGCGCGATCGCTGGCTTACGCCACGCGTGCAGCGTCCTGAGGTCCTCCGCGCAATCGCAGAGCACTCCCTGTCGCTCCCTCTGACACACGGGGCCCGAGTCGTTCTCCCACCGCGAGGGGACGGAACCGAAGGCTCGCGGGACATGGCCGACCTATTCGAGTCCTAGGAGGGACGGTGAACGGCGCGGCTGTGCACAATCAGCTCGGAGCCCGTCCTGCCCTCCCGCGAAGGAGCCGCATTGTCAGTCCCTGGTCGTACGCTTCGGTAGTTCGGGACCCCGGCCGCGCGACCTCGCCGGTCGAGGACAGGCGCCCCATCGAAAGCCGGAGCGACATGAATGACCGGTTCCCATTTCAGAAAGCAAGTGGGCGCTGCCAACTGGGCACCACCCCTCAACGTGATGTCTGAGGCGCGGGATGTGACAGCGGGCCAGATCGCCCTCTCCCTCGGTGCAGCCGTGAGCGAGCCTGCACCCGACAACGGAGCACGAGACGGGCGTTTCCTAGCGGCCGATCCGCGAGTGCGGCTACAGGCGTGGCAGGAGCGCCTCGCCGGGCATTTCGGCCGGCTCGCAGGCACGCGGCGCGACTCGGGTTGGCCGGTGTTCGCGCTCGAGCATGGTCTCCATGAAAGTGATCGCGATACGCTCATGCGCGACGTACGCGAGTGCGCGGTGATTGGGCCGACGCGCGACGTGCCGCTGCCCTGGATCGTGTACGCGGTGGAGATCGGCTACGACTACTCCGGGTTCGAGTATTGGCAGACGTTTGAGTCGAAGACACCTGGATGGCAGCAGGAATGGCGGGGCCGGATCCGCTCGCGCTTCACCGCGTTCGCCGCGACTTATCACGGAGCGGAACCGCATGGCGACTGGGCGGACCAGTTCAACATCATCGCCTGGCCAATCACACACGGGATTCTCCCGCGAGACCTGCAGCGTCAGCTCGCCGAGTTGCTTTACGACGCGAGCATGAGCTTCCGCGCCGAGACCTTCTCGTCCGCGGAGGCGCTCGGCCGGCATCTGCAGGCGCGGTGCTTAGGCTACTCGTCGCGTTTCCGCCAGTTCGCGGAAAACACGATACTCGTGGGACAGATAGCGCTCGCCCTCTTGCTGCAGGACAGCGGGGATACCCTCGGTGGGGCGGCAGTCCTCCACACGGACACGCTTGCGCGAATTGTGGGGGACCTCAACCGCGAGCGCGACGCGCGCCAATGGCTTGCGGACGCTCGATCGGCCGCACGCTTCCGCGTGCGCGGATTGTCGAGTATCCCCCTGCGGGGGCGGACGAACGAGTCCACGCCACACGGTGGCCGGCCGCCCTCGATCGCCGAGGACGCCGAGGCTCTCCCTCGCCCGCGTCTCCTCCTCCGTGAGGAATCGCTGAATAAATGGCAAGTCCGACTGCAGTTCCCCAATCTGGCTCACGTAGCTGCGACATCACCTCGAACGCGGAACGTGCTCGCACGCAGCCAAGGGCGCGTGGCGGGGGCGACCGGCCCTGTCCTCGCTACCGGCAGGATCGTCCGCGACGCCGCGCCGACTGTCACCCTCGCAGCGTGGCCGTTACCGGACACGCAGTTGCTCTCGTTCGATGGCGCGCCACCGGAACTGAATGCCGTACTGCACGCCAGCTTCCGAATCGAAGCTAGGGAGAGCTGGCTCTTCTCGATCGGGAGTGACGGGCAGGCGCGCGAACTCGCCACGCGTGTCCTCCGCGCCGGCGCATCGTACCTGCTGCTCCAGACGGCGGAGACGCGGAACCCGCCCGCGGGACTTGGGCTCCGGGCAGTACAGGTCGCGTGCGCCGGTATATATGGTCTCCGCATCGACGTGCCCACGGATGTCCCTGATGTCCTAGTCGAGCTGTTGTCCAGCGTCCTGCGGCTTGAAGTCGCGCAGACGCTCGATGTGTGGCCCGCGGGCCTGCCGATTCCTGACTGGAGCGGTGATGGAAACGCCGTGTGGGTCGCCGGCCACCCCGTAATCCTCGGTGTGCGATCAGATCACCGCCTCACGTCGCTGACGTTCACCGTCGACGGCACCGGCAAGCCAGACGTGGTCTGCGCCACAGACACGTCCCCCGGAACACCGATGTTCGTTCAACTCCCGGCCTTGCAGCCCGGAACCTACCGGATCGTCATCGAGGCAGCGACGGGCGATGACGACACGGGGGGGAGCACCTCGATTTCGGGGAGCGTGCGCGCGCGCCCAGGACTGCGTGGAGAGCTGCTCTGCGTAGTTCGGGAACCGCGCAGCGCCACCGCGGGGCAAGGAGGAGCGCTCTCGTTCGCGGTGCTGCCCGAATCGCCGTCATTGGAAGACGTCTGGGAAGACCGGATCGAGATCCACGTGGCTGCGCCAGGTGCCACATCTATCAAGGGCTGCGTTGTGCTCCGCGCAGCCGGAGGGCAGGAGGCTAGGTGGTCGCTCTCGCTCCCTTCGCCGTGTGACAGCGACGCTTGGCGCCGGCAGTTCGCCGCAGTGCGGAAAGCTGCTGAGTCGAAGTACGATGACGCGCAGACTTGCGTGCTGGAGCTCGACGCAGGTTCGCTCGGTCGCGGGCGCGTGACAGCGGAGCGGGACTTCACCCCATTGCGGTGGGCTATCCGCGGAAATGGCCACCGGGCAGTCCTGATCGACTCACAAGGGTGCGCCGACCTCGCCATTTGTCTCGTCCCATGCGCCGCACCGTCGTTAGAGCAGCGTGTTGAGCCCACAGCCGCCCTGGACGGAGTAGCAATCAGCGACGGTGGGGCGCTCATCATCGCGCGATCGGGGCGCCTGGAGGTGGCCACCGTCGTCGTGCCGCCACAGCGCGTCAACAGCCTAGCCGCGCTGTCCGGCGTTCGGCCAAACGTACCCACGCCTGCTCGGGAGGCGTCCGCGCTCGCGGCACTCGCACGAAAGGCGGCGCTGTGGGAGCGGGCTCGCCTTGCGGGGAGTTCCCTGGCGGAAGTGCGTCGGGTGGCCGCAGTCGAAGCGTTGGCCGGTCGACTGGCGAGTGTCGTCGGCGGAGAGCGCTGGGCGGAAGCAGAGGAGATTCTACGGAACCGCGGACCCCAGGCTGTAGCCGATCTAATGCGCGGCCTTATCACAAGCCGGCCCGATGAGCGTGCCGTAGGCGTCATGCTGGCTGAGCGGGTTGTACCGAGCGCCGAAGCCTCTACCGTTGACGCCGAGCGCGCGCTCGTGGATGCACTCCGCCCATTTGTCCGAACTCCGAACCTCGACGCGCTCGCCGCCTACGCGCTGCGTCTTGCCGCCAGCCCAGCCCAAGCACGCGCGCTAGTGGACGCTCAGCGGAACATCGACGGCAGCTCTGACGCCCGCGAGCAAGAACTCATCGACGGGCTGCTCAACTGCCCAGTCATCCTCCGCGCCGCGCGTTACTTCGTAGTCGCGACTCGGGCGTTAGCACGCGGTCGTGTGCAAGGCGAGCGCGGCATGCCGTGGGAGCGGTAATGTCGACCGCAAATGTGAGCCCTGCGGGTTCTTCCGCCGACTGGCGTGTGATGTCCGTCGCTGACGTGCACGCCGTGAGCGTGCGTGCACTCGGATTGGACCCAGAGGCGCTCGATCTTGAATCACCAGAGGCGCTCGCGGCCCTGGTCCGCCGTGCAGCGTCCTTCGCCTCGCCATGCTCCCCGCAGGCGCTCCGGGGCAATGTGCTTCGCGCCCTTTCCCAACTCACGGATTCGGGCGCGAATGCACGCGAGGAGCTACGCACGTCAATCGACGAGACAGTCGAGGCGCTAACGAGCTATGGAGATCTGCTCGAGCTTCCTGCGGACGACCCTAACGAGAGCGCTTTAGCGCGGGTCCTGTACCTGGCGCCACCCACGTACGTGTGTGTCGACGACGTGCTCTTTCTGCTTGGCGGCCTGCAAGATGGTGGGGACGCAGTTCCCTCCGACCTCCGGGCCGTCGTGGAATACAGAAGCCATACGCGTCGCGTACGTCCCAACGACATGGCCGACGCTAGCAAGCGCCTTCGCGCGATCGGCTGGGTTGAGCTGCGCCGTGACCTCTGGCTTCCAGCACCGATTCAAGGAGAGCCCAAACAACTCATTGAGCGTGCTAACTCGGCGCTGGCCGCCAAACCGACTGCGGGTGAGGTGCCTGGGCTCAGCGTGCTAGACCCGCAGGCGCCGACGACGTATTACCGAGGACGCTGGAAGGAGCCCACACGAAAGTCTGGAAGGTTCGTCGCGCGACGCGAGCAGCGTTATGGGGCTGACCTCTGGTCGTACGTGGAGCTTGCGAACGGCGCTGTAACCCACCTCACGGACCTCCCCCTCAGCGGGCAGACAGGAGTGCGCCCGTGCGACGCGGCGTGGCACCTCCAAATGGCGATAGACGCGCAGGCAGGACGCCCGCAGTTCTACCGGCGGAGGTCCGCTCCGCTTATGGGGGCCGTCCTAGTCGACTTCTTCTCACCGGTGCCGCTCTGGGCGCGGCGTCGGTGGGACGTTCTCGGAGAGGAAATCACCCCTAGCAAGAGCCTCTTCGCATACCGATTCCCCACCGACGTGTTCGGAGACGTAGAGTGCACGTTTACGAAACAACTTTGGTTAGCAGAGATCGGCGGCCGATGATGCCATGCGGCGACTCGTGACCACCTCTTTCACAATGACCATCACTGCAGAAGAGACCATCAAGTCGTTCAGAGTCGTCGGTGAGCTGTACCTGATCGGCAGTCTCGAACGAGGAGTAACTGTATACCGCCAGCAGGTAAGAGCCCACAATCTGGTGTGGGCTCTGTCCCAGATCGACAAGGATCCTAAGAGAGTCCACGAAGTTGCGGTGATCGGAGGTGGTATCACAGGCCTAACGGCTGCAGCATGCATACTTGGCCTGTTTCCAAACGCAAGAGTGCACCTATTTGAGCGTAGCCCCGACCTGTGCTCGCTTCAACAAGGGTGTGATACCCGTTGGCTCCACCCACGCATTTACGATTGGCCCGCACGCGGAAGTCGAGCACCGAGCGCCGCCTTGCCAGTGCTTGACTGGAGCGAGGGTAGAGCATCTGACGTGGCTGCCGAGATACTTCGTCGATTTCACGAGTATTCGTGTCGCGTTTCCCACGAGCGGCTGCAAGTCATTCTTGGCGTGGATCACCTCAGAATTACGGGACGAGATCTACAAGTGGAGTGGGTCGGACGACGCGCGACTCGCGATGGGGAGTTCTTTCGCCAAGGACCTGCTGCTGGCGAGTCCGAGGTGTTTGATAGGATCATCGTCGCGACGGGTTTCGGGCTTGAGTCGTACCCTGCTCAGTTTCGCACTCCGTCATACTGGCGTAATGACACCTTGGCGCAGCCGCGTCTCGACGGATCGGTTCAGACCTACGTCGTGTCGGGATACGGCGATGGCGCACTTGTCGACTTGTGCAGGCTGACGATCGAGCGCTTCAGGCAGGATCGGATTCTTTACGAGCTCTTTGGCCACAACCCAGAGCCGATCGAGGAGATGCTCGGGCCTGCGGCGGCGAAGGCGTTGGCGGGCGAGAACGTATTCGACCTGCTCCGCGCGATGGAAGATTCAGTGCTGAAGGGTGCGAGGGATGAACTACGCAAGCGCATTCGTAAAGACACTAGGGTTTTTCTTCATATCCGCGGGGGCGGTAAACCCGGAAACACCTCGCTGCCGGATGTGTTCGGCGACACAAGCTCGTTTGCAAACAGGTTGCTGCTCTTCCTGCTATATCGGTGTGGTGCCTTCATCCCTCGCTTCGATGAACTACAGTCGATCGTTGATGATCACTCATTGCCATCAGCGAACGTCATTTGTCGTTATGGTCCAAGCGCGATGGCGCATTTAGCGACTGTGTTCACAGACGAAGCTGCATTCGCGGACCGCTTCCGAGAGATGAAAGAGCTACGCTCGCAAAGCGTATACCTTCAGTCGGCTCCCGGCGTTTTCCCTGACTACGCAAAGGATGATGACCGTTCAGAGTGAAGTCCCGCACACCGAGCCGGTACCTTCGGCGTCGCAACTTGCCGTCCTGCCGTTTCTCGCCGCATTGGAAGGCTACCTCAGGCGAAGCGATCCTACAGTGGCGCTTCGCTTGACGCTGCACCGCCGGATGAACCGGGGCGGCCGAATCTACCTTCAGCAGCTCTGTCCCTACGTTGGACCGACGGAGCGAGCAAACCACTCGGGCGTGGGCCGCATTTTCCCGGTAAATGAGGGAATCATCGGGGCGGCATTCGCGACCGAGCGAGTTTGGCGCACTCGCCATTACGACACGGTGTCCCTGTTGCGTGCCGATCTTGCGAAGGACATGGAAAGGACTAAGGACAGGAGGGACATCACAACTTTACCGCTGTCCTGGCTGGCAATCCCTTTCCTGGGCCAGTCTTCGCACACTGTGCTCGTGTTGTACGCGGATGCGCATTCTCTGAACTTCTTCGCGAAGAGCGAGCAGGTAGCTCCCTTGGTCGCCATGTGCCGAGGCTTCTGCCTGCTTTTCGATGGGCTCGAGGAGTCACCCTTTCGGAACTTGCGGAACTTTCCCTTTGACGTGGGCGAAGTGTTCAAAGGGAGCGACACCCTCTATCCGACGATTCAGGAGGAGCTGAATGACGTAGCCCCACCAGCATTCACTAGGCTCGACTCATTCAACTTCGAGGCATCGGCCGTGTAGCGGGCTGCGGTGACGCACTGGGCCCGCCCCGCCGTCTCAGGCGAGCGCATTCGCGTGTGGCGCGACGACGCGGTACTCCGTCGATGGTCTGGGACGCGCCCTTCAGGGCGATCGCCACGAGCGCCACATCAATCTCGGGGGGTGGTCCCGAGCGAAGCGCGTGTCCCCGGATACGGAGCAAGATCCAGTCGGACCAGCCACGTGAATGTCTAGGGGTTCCCCACAGCTCGGGGGAGCGGTGGGCCGCATCCCACCGCGCTGCTCGCGACCGCCCTGAGCGGAGTGCGCACGATGTAAGGCCCAGCCCACGCGCGCGCGCAGCGTGTGCTGGCCGTCCGCCGACGTCGGAGGGCCGTTGCTCGTGTTCAGCCGGAGGCTGCGCTACATGAGCCCGGAGCGGTGCAGTTCACATGCGACAGTAGCGGCAGAGCGCAGAATCAGCTTCCGCGGTCCTGGTTGGCGCTGAAGGTAGAGCCTGAGGTGGGCCTATTCGCGCGACCGGGCCTGCCGCGATTGAAGCGACTTAGTAACGCCTGAAAGCCCGGCTCGAGTGGCCAGTAAGGATGCACGACCCAGTGTCTCAGGCTCAAGTTCATCAAAACGACGAAGAACTGCGTGAGGGTAGAGGGCTCCGGCGCTTGCTACCTGCACAGGCGCGCGGTTGAACTGGTCTCCAGTCAAATCGACGTCGACAGCCCCAACGTCCGTCGGCAACCGATTCAACCAGTGGGGCTCTCCATTCACATGCGTGCTGAGCAACTCGCCGCCGAGCATCTCGTGAATGATCGTCGCCACAGCTGCGCAGTGACCGGCACTAGGTGTCGAAGCTACCGATCCTGGGAGGGCAGTGTCTTCGGAAAATACGGATTCCAAGCGCCGCCTGAGCGCCAGCAAGCGTTCATAGCCATGGGCACCGTTCATTTCGGAGTCCGTCCGGCGGCCGTCCACACTCAATACAATCGTTGCTGCTTCGGTCAGCTCAGCGGCTCGCCAAATCGTTGATCCGAGCTCCGCCTGCTCGTATGCCCAACTGCGCGCTGCAACCAAGACACATCTCATCCCAAGTTCGAGCGCTGGGTTTATGTCCGACCGAACGCTGTTGCCGACAGACCAGGTCGAAGCCGCAGGCAGGTGCTCTGCTCGCAGGAGTTCACGCCAGGTCTCACTAGACTTCTGTGCGACGATTCGTACCGCGTCGAAGTGCTGGCCAAGCTGTGACTGCTCGACGCGCATCCGCTGAACCTTTTCGTCACCAGCAGTGAAGAGCACAAGACGGTAGTGCTCTCGCAGCTGTGCAAGAGTACGAGCAGCATCCGCGCGGACCGCAGGCCGGGAGTCAAAAACTGCGCTCCCGAGTGCCATCGCCTGACGTACGACCGCCTCCTTTGGCCGTCGGTCAGCCTCACGACAGAGATACTCGTAAGTTTCCCGCATCGACTGCGGGAAGCGTTCGCGTGAGAATCCGAAGCGCGCGACGTTCGCAACGTCAATTTCCTCGAACGTCGACTGAACGCTAACGGCACTGTAGCCGCGCTCGGCAAGCAACGCGAAGAACCGAGTCTTAGCCTCATCGTAGAGTGCCTGCGTGTCCCAGAGCGTGTCGTCTCCATCAAACACGATCGCCCGATCAGGCACACCTCCGTAATGACGCATCGTGGTTCCTCCAAGAGTGCGGGGCTCGGTTGAGCGCCGTGTGGCCTCCCAGCGAAGGTTCCTCGACGTCCATCAGCCGTCGTCGGAATCCGCGCCGAATATAAGCCGAAGAGACCGCCCCGCATAGCGGACTCAGCAGCGACTCCCAGCTTGATCCCTGATCAGCCCTCCTGCTGTCAGTCCCCTTCTGCATTCTACACCCGCTCAAGCGAACCCCCGTCAGACGCGCTCCTCTTGAGCCTCCGGACGAAGCCTCTTGATGCCCCAACCGCCCCTCATGCCGCCTTCTCCGCCAAGCGGGAACGGGTCCGATGCAGCACCGAAGCCTGCGCTGACCATTACCGGGACGATTACCGAGCTCCACCAAGCACTGCAGGACTACATCGAGGCCACGTACCACGTGAGCCATCCGGCGCTTGTCGCGGAGCGTCGGGCGCTCCTCGCGTCGAGCGGAGTGATCTCGCAACGCCCGTTCTTCGAGAGCACCCCGCGTTACCGGAAGCAGCGGTTCTTCCGTGACATCGTAGGTCTCCCGGCGCCTGTGCTCGACCTCTTCGAGAAGATCAGCCGAGCGCCCGGGAGCCCCGCGGAGCCGAAGCGGCTCATCTTCGATCCGCCGTACGAGCATCAAGCGAAGGCGGTCGAGACGGCGCTCGTTGGCACCCCCGCCGAAGGTGGTCGTCGGCAGGATCTCGTGGTCATGACGGGCACGGGCTCAGGGAAGACAGAATCGTTCCTCCTGCCGATCCTCGGGAAGCTCGTTCGCGAGGCAACAACACGCGGCCATGCGTTCGGTGCGCAGCCGGCGGTTCGGGCGCTCGTGCTCTATCCCATGAACGCGCTCGTAAACGATCAGCTCGGGCGCATGCGATTGCTGTTCGCGGACCCGCGTGTCGTGAGCGCATTCAAAAGCGTGTCGGGTCGACCTGCTCGGTTCGCTCGCTATACCAGCCGCACGTTGTATCCAGGGGTGCGAGACGCAAAGCGCGATCAAACGCGCCTCCGTCCGATTGGGGATTACTACGTGAAGAAGTTGGAAGAGGGCGCGGCTTCCGAGGCACTGGTGCGCGAGCTTCAGGAGCGCGGGAAGTGGCCAGCGAAGTCCGACCTACGCGCGTGGTACGGTGCCGCAGGGACACATTGGCGCTCGCGTGACGGGCGGTTCCTCCGTTGCAACACGATGAACGACGACGCAGAGCTCCTCACTAGGCACGAGGTGCACGCGAACCCGCCCGACGTGCTCATCACCAACTACTCGATGCTCGAGTACATGTTGATGCGCCCCCTCGAGCGGCCCGTGTTCGATCGTACGCGAGAGTGGCTCGAGCAGAATCCCGATGAGCGGTTCCTGCTCGTGCTCGACGAGGCGCACCTCTATCGCGGAGCTGCCGGCACTGAGGTAGCGCTTCTGATTCGCCGGTTGAGGACGCGCCTCGGTATTCCAGCCGACCGTTTGCAAATCATCTGCACGTCCGCGAGCTTCTCGAATGCCGCGAACGCAGCGGCCTTCGCCGCACAATTGACCGGCAAGTCGGCGGACGGCTTTGAGGTCGTAGCTGGCCAGTTGGACCTCCGGTCACCCGACGCGCACGGTACCTACGAAGACGCTGCGCTGCTCGCCGCCATCGACCTAGAGGCGTATCACAACGCCGACTCGCCTGGTGGGCGCCTTGCACCGCTGCGGGCATTCCTAGAGGCGCGAGGGATTTCCCCGCAGCGACTCAAGACCGATGCCGTGTCGTCAGTCGAGGAGCTCGAACAGCTGCTGCACCAGGCGCTTGCGGGGTACGGTCCGATGAACCGGCTCGTCAACGTAACCATGGGCAGTGCGCAGTCGCTCTCCTACCTCGAACGCGAACTGTTCCCCACGGCTGCGCCTTCGGTAGCCGCGCAGGCGACCACCGCGCTGATGACGCTCGGTAGCGCCGCCCGCCCATCAGGCAACGAGCCGGGACTGCTTCCATGCCGCGTGCATGCGTTCTTCCGCGGTCTACCCGGTCTCTGGGTCTGCATGGACCCAGACTGCAGCGCGGTGCCAGAGGCCGAGCGTGGGATCGACCAGCGGCCCTGCGGCAAGCTATACGCGCAACCACGTGAGCGGTGCGATTGCGGCGCGCAGGTGCTTGAGTTCTATACGTGCCGTCACTGCGGCACCGCGTACGTGAGGGGGTACACCGACAACGTGGAGCAGCCCACGTTCCTATGGGGCGAGGGGGGCGAGGCGTTCCGGGACGAGACCGGCGAGGTTCTACAACTCCAGCCGATCGACCTGCTCCTTCAACAACCGCGCGAGGACGTTGAGACGGCGGACTACGACGTGCTCACCGGGCGGATAAATGCGCCGGCGGGCGATCGGACACGGACTGTCTTCTTGAGGAACGACCGAACGGTCGACGCCCGACGGGACGATGACGATGATGATCAGGGCAGCAACGAGGGTAACCTCGGCGAGTTCAAACCGTGCGGTGTTTGCGGCGGCCGGGCCGGGTACGGTCGAAGTTCGGTGCAGGACCACCAGACGAAGGGCGATCAGCCGTTTCAAGCACTGGTAGCGCGCCAGCTCCAAGTTCAGCCGCCCGGGCCGAAACCGGCAACACCGCTCGCGCCAAACCGCGGGCGCAAGGTGCTGATCTTCTCTGACTCTCGTCAGACGGCCGCGCGGCTTGCGCCCAACATCCAGACGTACTCGATGCGCGACGTGGTCCGACCGCTGATCATCGCGGGCATGACACGTCTGCAGTCGCTGCCGCAAGCGGGGGCTATGCTCTCGCTGGACGACGTGTACTTCGCCGTACTCGTCGCGGGCGCGGACCTTGGCGTCCGCCTTCGTCCCGAGGTGCGCCTCGGCGAGAGCTTCGACATTGACCAGCGCGTCGATAGCGAGCTCGCGAGCGGCGTGCTCGAGGATCCCGTACGCGCTGTGATGTTGCTCGCTGAGGTGCGGGGCTCTCGGCCGCCGGAGGCGCTCCTGCGCAGCATTCACCATGCGCTTACTGACCAATTCTGGGGATTGGAGGCGCTCGCCCTCGCGACGGTGCAGGAGCTTCCAGCGGCAACTGCGCTGATCGCCGCGCTCCCGGCGCTTTCCCCCACGACGCAAACCACGGAGCAGAAGCAGGCGCTAGTGCGCACGTGGCTGGTCGAGTGGCTTCGTGATTTCCTACACCTCTCCGCCGCGCCGCCGCAGTGGGCCGACACGGTGGTCCGCACCCATCGCGGAAAGTTCAAGCGCATCAAGCGACTGCTGTCATCGACGCGTGGTGCAGAGGCGGCCTTCAACCGCGATTGGCTGCCGAAACTTCTTGAACACTTCTGTGAGCGGGTGGGCGGGACCGTTGCACAGGGCGAGTACCGACTCAAGAGCTCGCGTGTCACGCTTCTCCTCGGTGGGCAATGGGAGCAGTGCCAACTGTGCCGCGGCGTGCAGCGTCCGTGGCCCAATGCCTCCCTCTGTGGCCGGTGCGGTAGTACCGACGTGCAGGCGCTGAACCCAGATGCCGATCCGGTGTTCACCGCGCGTAAGGGGTACTACCGGCGCAGCGCGATCGAGGCGGTGGCGGGCATTCCCCCGCTCGCGCTGATCGCCGCGGAGCACACCGCGCAAATCGGCGCGGCACAGGTGCACGAGATCTACTCCCGCTCGGAGGAGCACGAGCTCCTATTCCAAGACGTGGCGCTCGATCCGGACGAGCGCGGTCGCCCACGACCCGCGATCGACGTGCTCTCGTGCACGACCACGATGGAGGTTGGTATCGACATCGGCTCGCTTTCAGGCGTAGCGCTGCGCAACATGCCGCCTGCGCGGGCGAACTATCAGCAGCGCGCTGGACGCGCAGGTCGCCGCGGCAACGCAATCGCGACCGTTGTGGCACTCGCCGGCGCGGATAGCCATGACGAGCACTACTTCGCGCACCCGGCGGACCTAATCTCTGGCAAGGTGCAAGATCCGACGTTGTCGCTCGACAACGAAGACATCTCACGGCGTCACGTTACCGCCTACCTCTTCCAGCGATACCACAGCGCCAAGCTGCCGGACATTGCGCCGGAGGCGCAGCCGCAACTCTTCGAGGTGCTGGGCACGGTGCACGGCTTTCGGCACCCGGCGTCGCCGCTCAATCGTGACGACCTAGAGGTCTGGCTGAACGCCAACAAGGCTGCACTGAGGACGGAGGTAGACGGATGGCTGCCCGTGGAACTCAGCGCGGCAACACGGGCGCGACTTCTCGATAGCCTTGTCGAGAACACGCTCGGCAGCATCGACCATGCACTCGCGAGTGATGCTGCCGTAGGTAACAACGGAGAGGCGCTGACTGTCGCCCAGGCCACGGCTACCGCGGAGACGGATCCTGATGACTAGACGCACGCAAGGACAGCACGGCGGCCGCGTCGCCGGAAGACGGCCGGCTACGTCCGGCGGGTCGGGAACACCAGCCGGTGGCGCCGCGCAGGCAGTACCGGGAGACTCCGCCGAGGCGCCACCTGTCGAGGCACCGGCGGAGCTGGGCGAGGAGCGGCCGGCAGGGGACGTACTGCAGGAGAATCTGCTAGACCGGCTTCTGTACAAGGGCGTATTGCCGCGCTACGCGTTCCCCACCGATGTCGCGACGTTCTACGTATTCGACCCGGCGAACTCGCGACGCGGCCTTCCAGCGTTCCGTTTCACGCCATCTCAGGGCCTTGCCGTGGCGCTCTCGCAGTACGCACCTGGCAAGGAAGTGTGGATCGCGAACAAGCGCTACGCGTCTGGCGCGCTCTTCTCCCCGCTAAAGGGAGAGCGCTCGCGCGCTTGGCAGCAGAAGCAACTGTACTACGAATGCCGTAACTGTCGCTATGCTCGGACTCAGTCTGTCGCCGAGGGCCATCGGGGCGAGAAGCTCGACTGCCCCGCGTGCGGCGCCCGTGACGCGTTTGGCGAAGCACGGTATTGGATTCGTCCGCCGGGTTTCGCGCATCCCGTAGGATGGGATGAGGATACCTCGCCAGACGACCAGCCGGCGCGTAGCTATGCAACACGAGCGAAATTGGAGGCGCCCGCTCCGCGAGAGGACGCCGCCTGGTCGGCTGTGACGTCGCGCGTGCGCCGGCACTACATGCGAGACAAACTGCTCGTCACGAATAGCGGCCCCCGCAACGAGGGCTACACCTACTGCACGACCTGCGGTCGGATCGAGCCGTCAGCTATTCCTGGCGGCGAGTTGGGAGGCGCTCATCGCAAGCCGTTCCCGGACGACCGAGACTCCATGTGCCCTGGTGGCCGGGTGGCGAAGGGTATCTGCCTCGGCATGGACTTCATCACCGACATCCTGCTCCTCTCGTTGCGCGTCGATCACCCGGTGCGGCTCGCGCCGGGTTTCCTACCTACGGAGATCGCACTGCGAACGCTCGCCGAGGCGCTAGCTGCTAGCGCGTGCGATGTGCTCGGGCTCGAGCCCGGCGAGGTACAGGCGGACTTCCGCGCCGCGCTCACGGAGGCCGGACAGAACGGCTACGAGGCAGAGGTTTATTTGTACGACACGCTTCCGGGTGGCGCCGGGTTCGCCCGCCTCGCCGGCGAGCGTGCGCAGGAGGTGTTCCGCTGCGCACTCAATACACTCGGTAGCTGCGATTGTGATGTGTCGTGCTACAAGTGCTTGCGGAGTTTCAAGAACAAGTTCGAGCACGACCGCCTCGACCGACACATGGCCGCAGACCTGTTGCGGTACTTGCTCGACGAAACGCGGCCAGTGGTTGACGCGGCGCGTGCCTCGCGCGCTGTAACCGCTCTGGCGGAGGATCTCCGCCGTCAAGCCGGTGAGGCCCTGACAGTAGAGTGTGCGGCCACGATCGAGGTTCCCACCGTCGGTCCCGTGACGGTCCCCATTCTTGTGTCGGGTCCCGCTGGCCAGCAACGCGCGATCTGCATCACACACCCCCTCACGGCCACTACGCCATCTGACGCTGGTCTTGAGGCCCTCGGGGAGTTCACGTCCGTGCCGCTTGACCCCGTACACGAGATCAAGGTTCGGCGCAGCCTCCCGTGGGTCACGCGCGGTGTGCTCACGTCTCTTGGCATCGCGGGTGGCTGATGAGCGCGGCCGCACCAGAGGTCGCCGGCGGAGGATCGTCCGCCACGCCGGCAAGTGCGATGGCCGAACGCTCGGTGTGGACGACGCAGGGGCCGACGTCTTGGCCCTCGCCTCCGCCGCTGATGAGCTACACGGCACTGCGCGACATCGAGACTTGCCCGCTACGATGGGCCTTGCGCCACGGGGAATACGCTGGCGTCTGGACGGGGAAGGGGTATCCATCGGCTCCAGCGGGCGCGACGATCGCGGGTCACGTTGTGCATGTCGCGCTTGAGCGGATCGTGCGCGCGGTGGGAGCCGTACGCCATGAGCTCCCGAACGCTCATGCAGCAGGCAACGCCGACCCGATGGTACTCGTTGTCGACGCTCTGCGTTCGCTCGGTGGCATTTCTGCGGTGCTCAATATCGTGGTGCGAGAGACCATAGGCGAGCGGGAGATGAACCCACGTCTCTGGCCGCGTGCGACGGAGATCGCCGCCGAGTTGCAGCGCCAAGTTCCTGCGCTGCGCCCGCGCGTGCAGCAGTTCCTGAATCGCGTTGACTTGAGTCGCCTCCGTCCAGGGCGAGATCCGGGCGGCGCGCACGTGAGCGGGCGGGCAAATTCCGAGGTGCGGGCGAACTCCGAGGTGCGGCCACTCGCTCCGGGTGTCTACGCGGAGGTGCCACTCGTCGATGCAGGACTCGGATGGTACGGAAAGGCAGACCTCCTACGAGTCGGGGGAGGTACGGGAGACGCAGACGACGCGATCTTGGACTTCAAGACCGGCCAGCCAAAGCCGGACCATGCTTTTCAGCTCCGTATCTATGCCCTGCTCTGGGCCCGTGATGCGAGACGCAACCCAGCGGGACGACGAGCACGCAAGCTCACCGTGCTGTATGGTGACGCGGCGGTTGAGATCCCCGCTCCACACTCGGATCGGGATCTCGACGGAGTCGCTCAGGAACTCGGCGAGCGCACGGAACACGCGCGTGCCGCCGTCGAGCATCACCCGCCGTTGGCGCGCCCTTCGTGTGAGGCCTGCGAGTGGTGCGACGTGCGTCACATGTGTCCTGCGTACTGGGAACCTTCGACCCGTGCCGCGATCACCTCAAGTGCGGATCGACTCAGGCACCGAATTGATGCTGGCGTGCAAATCCTACAGCAGCAGGGCACATGGAGCTGGGTGGCACGGGTTCGGGAAGTCGGAGCACTATCGGACGAGATCTCCGAGGGAGCGCGTGTTCTACTGCGCGCGCGGCCACACGACGAGCACTTCGGGGCGCTCATTCGTGCTGGGGCGCAGATGCGGGTTGTAGGAGCGCAATTCGTCACCGCGTCTGAAGAGTCGGGCGGGCTCCCGGTTCTGTCCCTCACGCGTTCGACCGAGGCTTTCGTGATCCGCGACCGCTGTTCGGGTGAATAGCCGTTCGTCGAGGGTCTGGGTAGCCACGCGATCGGGAGTTCCGCGATCTCGGCGAACGGATTGCTGACGGCAGCGCCTGGTTACCGCCGACGGTCAGCTGTTATAGCGTCACCGACACGGTCACGACGCGCGGGGCATCGGAACGGCGTAAGGGTGGAGTCAGCCCCTCTCGGCTCGGTAGCCGGTGCAGCCGCGGTCTCTTCGTGATGACGGCAAGGGATGCGGCAAGGAACACGGCGGGGCCTCCATGCCTGGGCACGGAGGCCCCGCCGACTTCTGCGCGCCGTGGCGCCCCGACTCGCCGCGGATGCAGGGCGTCCCCCGCCGGGTTTGGCGCGCGGCGCTACACGCCAGGAGGACCCCACCGCTTCGCGGAGCACCGCGGCGGGCGCGGGGTCCGTCGCATCCGCGGAGACGCACTCCCTCGTGGAGGCCTCCATGGCGGGCTATCGCCGGCGCGAGTACCCGGAGTTCAGCTGGTCCCACTCGCGGGACTGTCTCTTCACCTCCTGTCGCCACGCGTACTACCTCCGGTACTACGGCTCGCACAACGGGTGGGAGCACGGCGCCCCGCCGACCGCCCACCGCGCGTGGGCACTCGGCAAGCTGACCGGCGTGCCGTCTGCGCTCGGCGCCGCCGTGCACCAGCGAGCGCTCGAGTGTGTGGCCGCCGTCACGGCCGGTGCGGCGCTGCGCTCGGCCGCGGATCTCATCGAGCGCTCACGAGGGGAGCTGAACCAGCTCCGCACGATGCGTGACCGCACCGGATTCCTGGCCCGGCCAACCGCGAAGCCGATGCTGCACGAGACCTACTACTTCGGCCGCGTGCGACCCGAGGTCGTGGAGCGCACGCGCTCGAAGCTGGTCCGCTGCACCTTGAACCTGCTGGCGTCGCCGCTGTGGAACGACCTCCGGCGCTGCCTCGACGCGGGAGGCGAGGCCCGCGTCGTCGACGGGCGCGAGTCGTTCTCCTTCGGCGAGCTCACGATCTACGGCGCGCCCGATCTGGCGTACCGGGGCGGTCCGGCCGACCGGCCGGTCATCGTAGACTGGAAGACCGGCGAGCTTCTGGGCGTCGTGGACCAGATGGCCGTCCAGGGCCTGCTCGTGCGCGACCATCTTGGCTGGGCGCCAGTCGACGACCGCTACACCGCCCGGGTGATCGGCCTCTCCGAGGGGCAGGAGCACCAGTTGGCCCTCGACGGGCGGGACCTCGCGGACGCCGAGACGCGGATTCGCGCGAGCGTCGAGCGTATGCGCAAGGTGCTGGCCGACCCCGACCGGAACATCGCGCGGCCGGCGGACGAGTACCCGATGAAGTGGGGCAGTTGGCGCTGCCGCTCATGCCCGTACCTCGAGCTCTGTCGGGCGCGCGTCGAGGAGGCGGCGAATCCGGGCGCGGACGCCGCGTAGCGCCACGCCGCTCCGCTCAATCCTGGGAACGGCTCATCGGCGAGCCGCCCGGCAACGGCACCCGGGCCTCCGGGCGCGGGCCGGGCGGAGGGGGACGGTACACGCACCACGTATGCGGCGTCCGGGGATCCTGTGCAGCGAGAACGGCCGCCCACCAGGGCGGCCGTTCTCGCTGGCGCGCTGCCACACAGCACGGGTAGGTCGGGAGGAAGACGTACGCCGCCGACTTAGAGCTCGTCAGCGAACGCCCCATGCGCCCGCTCGCCTCCATGTTCAGAACGGAAAGGGGATGTCACGGAACGACTTGGCTCTTGGCGGCACTCGGCGGAAGCGCCGTTAGGAACGCCGAACAGGAAAGGTTCCGGGTTCAGACCCACCCGGTTCTCGCTCCTAAGCCCAAGCACTTACGGGCTCCGGCACGAGACGGCACACGGCGGAATCGGCGCGCCATCCAAAGTCGCTGCACGCTCTCCTCTGAACCCTCGACCCGGACTCCCTCAGCATGCCAAGCACCCACCCCAACGCCTCGATGACCAACGGCGCCCTCAAAGCGCTCGTTCGCGAGCGCAACCACGCCGGCGCGCTCACCGCGCATCGGAAGCCATGCGTCACGCCGGCGACACTCGCCGTCGCGTTCAGTCATCTCGACCGCGCCACCCGCCTCGCCGCAGGCCTGCCGGAGGGCGCGCCGTGCGACCACGTGGACCTCCGCCCCTACGCTCGGGCGCTCGAGGGCGCCGCCGGCCGAAGCGGGCACGCCGACGATCAGCTCTCCTACGCCGCCCAAGCGCGTTCGGCGGTCCGCACGCTGCTCCGCGAGGCCGGGCTGCTCGCCGACAGCGGTCGCACGCCGACGAACGCGCTCCTCCCGGAGTGGCAGCCGCTCCACGAGGCGCTCCGCGGGCATCCGAACTGCCGGCACTACCGCACCGGTCTTCGGGAGGTGCACGATCTCGCCGTTTCGGCCGGTATCCCCTTGGCAGACCTCACGCGGGACGTGCTGGCCGCCGCGGCCGAGAAGTCAGGTTGCACCGGCCAACTCGCTTCCTGGTTGTCCGGGTACCGGCAGGCGCGGAGGGCCGCCGGGCGCCTCGACCTGCCGGACCTGCGCGCCGGCGTGCACCCGCGGACGCGTAACGTCAAGACGCTCGACCTTGAGAAGATCCTCGCCACGCGCCCACTCTTCGCGACGCCGCTCACCTTCAGCGACGGCGCCCGAGCACTCCTCTCGGAGAGGCAGCTCGCCGACTTTGAACAGCTGCGCCGTCTGAATCCGCTCGTCGCGGACTCCGTGCGCCAGCGCCTCGAGCAGGGTGCCCGAGCGCGGTACTCGCGCGCTTGGGCCAAGCGGCTGCTCGGTATGGCATCGCGCCTGGTCGCGGCGCTGTACGCGACCGCCGACGTCCACGGGCTCGACCCGGCGAACGTGAGCCTCTTCAAGACGTTCGTCACCCGCGTCTCGGTATCAGTGCCCCTGGACTCAGTGCTCCAAGCCGAACTCGGGGAGAACTACGCGCCGGTCGACCATCGGAGCATCATGCGCGTGGTGATGGACCACTGGGCGGCGCCCTCGTACCGGCACTCCCCGCGCAAGCTGAAGAGCGCCGAGGCCGCGGCCACCCTCGTGCCCACGTACACGGCGACGGTCGTCAGCGACATGGACTACGCCTACTACACGGTGGACGCGTTGCTACGGGCGAGCCTTTCCGTGCAGGCTCCCGACCTCTGGGAGCAGTTCGTTCAGGAGCGCAAGAACCTGCAGGCGCACGTGAAGCTGGTCCGTGAGGCGCACCCGCAGGAGCCGTGGCGCGACAAGGAGCAGTTGCTCGAGTGGCTCTCGCTCCCGCAGTTCATCTGCCTGGGGCTGCCCTGGCTTCGCGAGCTCGCGCTTGGTGCCCGTACGGAGTACGCACTCGCCGCAGCCGGTCTCGCTCCGCAGACCGCGGCACGCGCGAAGAGCAACTACCGACGCGCACTGCTCCGCTACCTCGTCGCCGCCATCGGGATCGACGGGCTGCGTATCAGCAACTACACGGGCTGTCGCGTGAACGTGCATCTCTTCCTCCAGACGGAGGAGCGCACAATCCACGGGGTGCGTTCGCTGACGATTACCGGCACCCGCACGTTTTTCTGGGGCGACGATCCGGATTCGCTCGCGTGCCTCAAGAAAGATCAGGGTGAAGGCGGCGGGGCCAACGAGCGTGACTGGGACCTGCTTCCCGGCATCGTAGACTTCGAGCTGCTGGCGGACTGGCTGTTCGATCATCGCGTGGACATCCTCGTGGCGCGCGGTGATCTACCGTGCCGAGAAGCCTACGACCCGGCGAACGACACGTTCGGGCTCTTCATCCACGAAGCCTCGCCAGATCGGTGGGCGCGCTACACGGAATCGCGGCTCGCCACGAAGTTCGGTCGTGCCGTGTACGACATGATCGTGTCGCCGCACGTCATGGGACGGCATGACGTGCCGGCGTGGCGAAGCGGCGAGTTTCGGAACCGCTGCTCGGGCCTCTTCGGTGGCCATGGGGGGAGGTACTTCCACGGGTCTCACTGGGTCCGCGTGGAGCAGGATATGGAGTACGCGAAGCTCGTCACGAACGACGTCGGGCCGACGCTCAAGCGTCACTACGCGGTGCGGCCCGCCGTGTTTGAACGTCGGATGCACACGCCTGGGATCGACCACCCGAACCACTTCGATGCGGTCATGCGGGCGATTCGTGCGCGGCGCGTGATCGACTGGTGTCGCTTCGACCGGAACTGCCCAGAGGCAGTCCTGGCGTCGCCGCCGCCTGAGTCGGGGCGTCCGCGCCGGGCGGCGTGAGCGTCGGCGGCGAGGTGGCGGGCTGCCCGCAGTTCGTGGTACGGTCGCGGCATGCGGCGTCACACGTCCTGCGCCGCGACCGACACCCACGCCACCATGCCCCTGACCGACGACGCAGCCCCGCCCCCGCCCGCAGACATCCTCCCGAAGGCCATGTGGCTCGAGCGGGCGAAGATCGGCAAGACGACCTACGACGACTACTACCGCGCCGACCTCGAGGCACGGGGCCGCGTGTGGGAGGACGCGACCGGCGCCCACTGGATGAGCGCTGAGGATGCTGACCGGATCCGTGCCGCACGGTTCCGCAGGATCGCCGGCAAGAGCGCACGAGCGAATCGCTCGCATCGCACGTGTTCCAACTGCCAGCGAAGCATCGCCGGGATCGCCCGGACCTGCCCTCATTGCCATGTGGCGCTACGCGCGGGACGCAGCGACAACGCGTCGCGGAAGCGCGACCGGCCAGACGGCTGACCGTGCGTGGCCAATGCGCTGCTCCGGCAATCCACTGCGCCGTCCTAGCGCCGCCGTGTGGCTCGAACTTGGTCGGTGCCTAACCGCAAGCGAGGGACGGAATCAGCGAACTGATTCCGTCCCCGCTAGCTCGCTGGCTTCACGGCGAGTGCTACCGCGGCCGACGCACCTCCGCGTACCAGTCGGGCTGCTCGACCTCACCCCGCTCGACCCGCTCGACGAGCTCCAGGTATCGCATCAAGTCCTGGGCCTCGATCAGCATGCGCGCCGGGCCGCCGGACTCGCCCTGCGGCGCGAGCAACCCTCGATCACGCGCGCGCCCGAGTTCGCGCTCGCCGAGGCCGACCTCGTTCGCCCATGCGCGGACTCGACGAGAGAGGCGGGGCGTCTCGTCGGCGATCTTCCGGATGTGCAGGAGCGACGCGTCGACGGGGTTCCGCTGCCTGATCGCCCGCCGCGTGCCCGCCGGCGGCTCGGCCGCACGCGGCGTGGCGGCCGGCGGCGTGGCGGCCGGCGGCTCGGCCACGGGCTGCCCGCGGATCGCCGCACTCGCTCTCGGCGAGCGCCGCCGCGGCGGCGGCGGCGCCGTCGAGTCACCCGGGCGCGTCGGGGTCTCCGGCAATTCGTTCACCACGACCGGGCGTCGGCCGATGGTGATCGTGATCCCCTGGACGGTCGCGAGCGCTTCGAGGAGGGTGGGGAGCACAGAGTGCTCCACCATCATCGTGTGCTTCATGGTACGTGACGGGTTAGGCGGAGAGCCGGGTGCACGGACCGACGCGGTCGCATGCGCACTTCACCGGCAGCAAGAGGAAACGCCTACCGCCCGCAGCCATCACGTGCGAAGTGGACCGGAGCCTCCGGCCACCATCCAACGCATGCGACTCAGCCGGAAGCTGTCGCAAGGGGGTAGGCGAATCGAGAGGCCCCAGCGGCACACGCGCTCGGACATGCTCCAGACTACCCACGGTTGGCCAGAGCGGTTCCCGACTCGCTCGAGAACACACGTCCGGCCGACGACGGGTCAGCCCCACTGAACTCCGGCGGCGCGCTCGGGGTTGTCGTGCGTGTCTGACATGTCAGACACGCGCCCACTCACGCGGCCGAGTACACAGCGACCGTCAAAACCATCGTCCCTGATGGCGACTCGAAGTGACGGCGCGTCGTGCCCCTCCCCCGGCTACTACTGTAGTCACCACCAAGGACGCGACGTGCTCGGAGAGAGCACGTCGCGTCGCCGCTTTCCGGAATCGGTGCGCCCGCGCGCGCGCCGGGAGCCTGCCCCTCGACGGCGGGCGAACCGGCGCGATGAGCGCTCCGTGATCGCAGCCCGCCATGGTCCTACCAGGGACAGGCATGCGATACACGAAGGAGCACACTCGCACGGAGCGCAATGCACGTCTGCGTGCACGGCACGCCATACGCCGCGAGGAAATCGCGCGAGCGGAGCGCGAGCGACGCGATGCGCTCAAGCGGCAGATGATTGAGTATCTCGGCGGTTCCTGCACGCGTTGCACACGCACGCTCGCAGAAATCGGACACGTTGCTGCGTTTGACTTTCACCATCGCGACTGGCGAACGAAGCGCTTCAACGTCTGCGGCAACTACTCTCGCAGTTGGGACGTCCTGCGCGCAGAGCTCGACAAGTGCGACCTCGTATGCGCGATCTGTCACCGCGTCATTGAGGCGACACTCGATGATCCCGGGCGCCGTCGCGGCCGCCCGCCGCTGACTGCGCGCGATGCGGACGCTGCGGACCTGCGGCGAGCCAGCGCTCAGATGTCGGCGCGCGCCTACGCTGACGAGCAGCGCGCCGAGTCGAACCGCGACGACTTCAAGCGTAATCAGCTCCACCTGTTCGGCACGCTGTAGCCCGGCTGGCACGGTCCCAGACGGGCCGACGCATCCCGGGGTGTCTGACGCGTCAGACACCGACATCGTCCCCCCGTGGCAGTCGACGTCCGAATGTCGGCCTGCGACCGCACGTCCCGGAGCGCCTCATGGCCCGTCGACCGTGCGCCTTTCGCGGCCGTGCACACGTCCACGCCGCGTCGGGTTCAAGCGCTCGCGCGAGCGGCCCACCTGTACACGAATCGCCGGCGTGTCTGACACGTCAGACACGCTGGCGTTCTATGATTCAGCGCAGCGTTAGGCGCACGTGAATAGCGTAGTTCTGGGGCAAAGTTGCCGCGAATAGCGTAGTTCCAGGTTGAAGTTGCGAACCACGCTTGACGCATACGCGCGAGCGGGTCTACGGTTCGCCTCAAGCGCGGCATTCAAGTCCGTTGCTCACGTCGCACGACCTCACGAGCACGTACCTAAGTGTGCCCTGCGTCGCGAACGACCGCAGTTGATAACACGCGCGCGCCTGCCGCTCTCGCAACCATTCGCCCACCGCCCACTCTACACATGCAGGACACACCACCGTTCGTCATCATCGGGGACCTCGCGACTGGTGGAACTTGGTCGCTCGAGGGCGTGGATGGCGGCGAGACGCCTTACAAATGGATTGTCCTGAAGCTATCACACGCGGGCGAGCTGTATCTTGAGGCGGAGTGCCGAGTCCTCCGTGACTCGGAACCATTCGACGAGAGGTACAAGCGGACGCTCACTTGGACCGTGTTCTCGGGTTTAGGTGAGCTCAACGTCGCGGCACTCCGCGCGGCCCTGGCGCCGGGCGGTGAGCTCTACGACCGAATGGTCGCTGTCGCTGCCGGGCACGGGGTGGATCAGAATGACCACAACCGTCGTGGAGTCCTCGACCGCGACGCGACTCGGGCCATGGAGTCGCTCCGCCGCCATTTTGGGGAGACGAGCTACGCTACGACTGGGCACATGAAACACGCGAGCGATTGGCTCGCTTCATCGGAGTGTTACGGGCTGAACGCAGACACGTCGGACGACGATCTCGTGATGATTGCCTTCTTCCTCGAGCTTGATGCAAGGTTGGAGAGGGTGTCCCTGGTCGGCGCGCTCGACGAGCTGCGCCGGCGACGCGAGCACCTGCAGTACGCGCGCGATACGACACGGAACGACTGACGCCTCCGCGCGGTCGGTGCGACGGCGAGCGTCACTCGCGCTCTTCGTTGCCGAGTAGCCGGAGGAGTTGACCCACGCGTTCAGTAACGGCGAAGGCGCGCGCGCGTTCGATCACGTCGACGCATGCAAGCGCGAATGGCGCTCCACGTTGGGCCACGCGGCCACAGTAGGAGCGCCACGCCGCGTCTTCTCCGGTGGCTTCCGTTGTGGCCCAAGCCCGCAGCTGCGCTTGGGCATCGCCCGCCGACCTGACATGCGCGAGCTCGAGCGTGTCCAGCGCGCGGGCGAGGGCCCGCGCCGCCACGTCGTCGAGGGGCGCCTGCGCGGTCAGCGCGGTGCGTACAGTATCGAGCAGTCCCCAGTACCGCGCGAGGTCGCGAGCCGCGTGGTGGTGCTCGGGCGTGTCGTCCGACAGCAGGGTGAGCGTGACCCGCTCCCGGACGTGAGGACCCGCGGGACGCGCCGCCGGCTCTGGTGAGGCACGCGGCCCGCGCGCTGGGCGCAGCGTCTGAGGCACCAACGTCGGCGCGGCGACCTCGGGCCCTCGCGCCTGCGTCACGGCCATCGGCCCTCGCGCGGCGCCGACGGGCCGTCCACGCCGCGGCTGCGCATCGTCCCCTTGCTCGGCGGCGAAGATTGCGCCCGCCGTCGGTGGTTCGCACCCATCCCGCGCTGCGCGAAGGAACGCGGCCTCGGCCCGCCGAGCGAGCGACTCTTCCGCGGCCGATGCACCTGCCGCAGGCAGCGTCGAACCGTGCGGACCGAGCAGGCTCGCCGCGTCCACACCGAGGTGACGCGCCACCTCCGACAGGCGGTGGACCGGCGGCAGGGTCTCCCCCAGCTCCCACTTGGCAATCAGCGGCCGAGAGAGCCGCAGCCGCTCCGCGACGTCTTGCTGCGTCAGGCCGGCCGCGCGCCGGGCACCTCGGAGGCGCCAGGCGAGCAGCACTCGGAACGCGAAGGCGGACGCCTCCTCCGGAGAAGGACTGCGAGCCCGGCGGTGAGGCGACATGGAGTTCGGAGAGAAGGCGTGCGGTAATGATAGTAATACTAACATTACCTCGAGGCCGCGGCTTCGTGGGCGTGGACGCGTGCCTCGCGAGTACGCCGTTCCGCGCCCCTGCGAACGCGCCTCGCAAAGGTCCGGAATGCGTTGCCAGTTCACGACATAGCTCGGTCGGCCGGCACGGATCAGCAGCCTTCGGTCTGCACGTGCCGGGGGAACGGCCCCTGTCTCCTCGGCGGGTTTCCGCCCGGTTGGACGCGCGCGGGTCGTGAACGGGCGCGGGACGGTAGGGCACCTAGGCTGGCGGCAGACCCCGACCATGAGCACCGCCGCCCCCCTCCCCGCCGGCTCCGGCCGTCCACTCCCCTGCCCCGCGGCCGCGGTGCGCCGGGTGTTCCGCCGCTACCCGGCGGGGCACCTCTGCCCGGACATCGAGGCTTGGCTCCGCGTGTTCGAGGAGGAACTGGTCGCGGTCCTCGAGCACGCAGCGACGCCGGTCGACATCCTGACCGGCGTCGAGCGCGTGTTCGCCTGGTATCCACCGGCCGCCGTCGTGGAGAGCCGAGTGGCGCTGCTCGCATCACTGCACGCGGAGCTCGCGCACATCCTCGGCGTAGATCAGTCGGGAGCGCTGACGGGCGGCGCGTCCGCCATCGGTCACCAGACCTCGTGCGGCACCACGGGAGACCGCACCGGCCCGACGAGGTCGGAGGCGAGTGCCGCGCGCGCATCCCGCGCGCCTTCGCGCTTCCTCGATGCCACGCAACTGGCGCGCGAGGGGCCCGCTGCCGTGGCCGTGGAGGCGGGATTGCGACGCTCGGAGTCGCCCGTGCCGCCGGCGCACCTCGCCAGGACCGACTCCGCCCCCGGCGGGATGACGAACGCGCAGGACGGCGCGCCCAAGGCACCCGCGGCCGCCCCGCCGCCGGCTCCTACGGCGGCCATCGCGACCGCCGCGGTGCCAACACCGCCGGCTTCTCCACCGGCGCCGGCCGGCGCGCCGCTCGAACGCGCAGGGTGCGCGCCTGCGCAGTCGGCCCCCCCGGGCCGGACCCGCGTTCCCCGGCGCCTCCAGGAATGCGCGTGAGTGGGGTGGCCAGCGCGGGCGCGCCAGCCGGCGCGCCCGCGCACACTGCCGCGGCCCCGGGTTCGGCTCGCGTGGAATTGAAGGGAGAGCCTCGGGACGCCATCGGCGCCACGCTGCGCTCCGCGCTCCTCGCGCGGCTCACGGCGATGGCGCCGGGGACGACCGGCAGCGTGCCGCCGTCCTTCGCGTCCTCGCTCCCGGAGCCGCCATGCCCCGCCCCCGTCGCCTGCTCCGCTTCACCGACATCACGCCGGACGGGCGCCGCTTCTTCCTGGAAGAGGTCCCGCGCGGCCGCCGGCCGCAGGTCCGCGCCTGGGACACCGTCCGAAAGCGCTACAGCCGCATGACCCTCGACCTCGAGCTCCGGGACGCGAACGGGCGCCCCGACCTGCAACTCGTCCGTATGGCGCTCGACACCGCGAGGATGTTAGTCATGGAATCCTTCAATACGCCCGCCGCATCCATCGCTACACCGGCCCGAGTGCCCTCCCTCGGCGCTGCCCTCGACGTCGCGACCGATCCTGAGACGACGGTCGCGCGCGACGCCGACAGCGACCAGCACTCGGCGTGGGTGCTCGCGGCGAAGGACGCGCGCATCGTACTGGACCTCAGCCTGCCTCCGTCGCGGATCGGTGCGCGCCTCGCGACGACCGCCGCGAAGTCCGCGCTGCTGCGGATCGCCGCGGGCTACACGACCTCGAAGTGGAAGAAGGTCGTCCGACCGCTCATGGCCGAGCGCGACGAGCAGGTGGCATCGGACGCGACCCTGCGCCTGGCCTACGAGGCCGCGACGACTCCGCCGGAGGGCACGTTCTGCGGTGATGCCACCGCGACTGCGAACGACGCCACGGACGCGGCGTCGCCGGGTGACGATTACTCGCCCGGCGCCGAGCGTCCACGTCGTCGCGCCATCTCTCTCACCGGCGCGCGCCTAACGGCGCAACTGCTTCGCGCGATGCTGCGCCACGCCGCGGTGCACGACCACGACGCGTACGGCGCACTGCGCAACATGGGGCTCGCGCCGAGCCTCGATAAGGAGCTCCGCAGCTTTGCGCATAGCGTCGGCGTCGAGCTCCGGGACGCGCCTCACCGTCCGCGGCACCCGACCAGCGCCGCGCGCCGGATGCTCCGGATGATCAGCGACCCGCGCCACCAGATGTGGGCGGCGTTGGCCACCGTGTGCAACGGGGAGGGTGCATACCGGGTGCGCCGGAGCGACATCCAGTTGGCCGACGAGCTTCGCGTGATCGTGCGTGTCAACGTCGGCGGTCGTAAGAAGGTCGCCTGGAACTACCGTGAGCTCGGTGTCGCGGAGGGCAGCATCGTGCGCCTGCTCCTGACGACCGTCTACGCCGAGCTGGAGGCGCGGTACGGGCAGGACGGCGAGGACTACTACCTCCTGTCCGGCCACGAGTGGACAGGCGAGCGCCTCGTGTGCGCCGACGATGCCGCCGTTCCCAGCCTTGATCCACGCTGGCGCCTCCTCCTCACGCTCGGCGCGGAAGGGCGACTCGGGCAGTATCGCCGTGCATACCGCTCGCACGTGCGCCGCATCGGAGACACGCAGGACCTCGCGCTCGCCGAGTTCGGGCGTGGGACGAAGCCCTCGGGCATGCGACCCCTCGGCCCCACCCAAATGGCCGAGCTCGGGTTCGCGCTCGAGGTCGGGCACCTCGCCGACGTCGAGCGCGCGTATCGGGCCGGCGAGATCGCGGACTACCCGCTCTTCGCCGCAGGACGGCTGCGGGACGGCCGTGTGCCGCTCCGGGGAGCGACGCTCCGGCACATCGACGAGAAGACGCTGAACGGGTGGGCGCACGACCTGGAGGTGGCGCTCGGACTGGAGCGCACCCCCGGGCGCGCACACCGCGCCTGGCGCCGTACCTTCGTGGATCTCTACCGGCGGTGGTACATGGACCCGGCAGTGCTCGACGCCGTGACGGGCCACGGTCGTCGAATCGACCCCGAGGCGAACGGCTCGACGCGTGAGCAGGTCTACCTCGACCGCGACGACGAGTACCTGCTCCGCCAGGCGGCCCGCCTGCAGGAGTACGCCCGGACGGAGTGGGTCCGCACTGGCGAGGCGCCGCCGTTCGCCGGCCGCCCGACCCTCTCGGCACGTGGGATCGTGACGGAGGAGGACCGCCGAGAGACGCCGTAAGATTCGCGACGACCCCCAGGGTCGACGGCACCGCTGATTCACGCGAACGGGCCGCCCGCTTCTTACAGCGGGCGGCCCGTTCGCGCTTGTCGTCGACGAGTCGCGCAGCGCGCGAATGTCGGCGTCAGCGGGCCTCTACGTCAGAATCCACGTCAGAATTGACCCGAAGGCATTCTGACGTGGACTCTGGAAGATGGTGCTGCGTAAAGACCTACTGTATCGGGACGGCGGGATTTGAACCCGCGACCCCCTGAACCCCATTCAGGTGCGCTACCGGGCTGCGCTACGTCCCGTACCTCAGAGCGCGCAGTATAGCCGCCCCGCCCACCCGGATCAACCGAGACGGCTCAGCCGGCCGACTCGATCACCGCCGCCGTCCACTCCGTGGGCGCGAGCAGGCGCCCGACCCAGAAGTCGCCGAACTCCGCGTACTGCGCGCTCACCTCGTCGAACCGCATCTCGGTCACCGCCCGCTTGAACTCGAGCGGGTCGCCGGCGAACAGCGTCACCCCCCACTCCCAGGCGTTGAAGCCGATGGAGCCGGTGATCACCTGGAAGAGCCGACCGGCGAACCGGCGCCCGCTCTTCCCGTGCTCCCACATCAGCCGGCTGCGCTCCTCGGCGGAGAGCGCGTACCAGTTCTGCTCGGGCGCGCGACGCTTCGACATCGGGTAGAAGCAGACGTACGGCATGTCGGCGCCCGGGCGCGGCGGATACAGCCGGCGCTGCAGGTGCGGCGACTCGCGCTCCGCGGCCAGCCGGCGCTCCAGCTCCGCCACGTACTCCGCGTCCCCCTCGACGCCACCGCGTGCGGCCGTGTCGCGGGCCAGCTTCGACGTCAGCGCGTACATGCCGGCCTCGGTGACGCCGAGGTATGCGCCGGCCGGGCGCAGGACCGCGGCCAGCGGCGACGCGAGCACCGCCCGCTGGGCGGCACCGAGCGCGTCGAGCGTCGGGCGGAAGTGGAGGACCATCACGTCGGCCGTCGAGCCGACGAGCAGGGCCGCGGCGCTCCAGCCGCCCTCGGACGGCTCGGCCATCGCGGCGACGGCGCGCGCGGCGGCATCGGCCGCGGCGGCGCGGGCCGCGGGCGTCATCGCGCGCAGCGCCTCGCGGTCGATCGTGAAGAGCTGGTGCTGCGTGTACCACCCCTCCAGCGTCAGCGCGGGGGGGACGTGGGCGGTGGGCTCCGCCTGCGGCCGCCCGGCGGCGGGACGCGCGGCCGGGGCGGCGGGGGGCAGGATCTCGGTCGACATGCGCGGCCCTCCACGGCCGGTCGGGTTCGCGTCGAATCTACCCGTCGCGCCGGCGCGCTCCCCATCCGCACGATCCCGGACGGCGCGACCGGCGGGTCCGGGAACGCAAAACGGCCCCGATCGGGAGATCGGGGCCGTTTCGGACCAGAGAGCGGGAGACGGGGTTCGAACCCGCGACATCCAGCTTGGGAAGCTGGCGCTCTACCAACTGAGCTACTCCCGCGTACCACTTCGACCGTGCTGCGAGAGCCACAGGTGAGGATTGAACTCACGACCGCCCGATTACGAATCGGGTGCTCTACCACTGAGCTACTGTGGCGGAAGATGCCCACCGAACCAGCGTACCGCTAGGAGTGCCCTGGCGCGGATTCGAACCGCGACGCCTTTCGGCACCACCCCCTCAAGATGGCGTGTCTACCAGTTTCACCACCAGGGCAGCGTGGGGCGCGGCGGTCGTCAACCGCGCGCTCACCAGGCTTGGATGCTACGAACCCAACGGGGCCGACGGGGCTCGAACCCGCGACCTCTCGAGTGACAGTCGAGTGCTCTAACCAAACTGAGCTACGGCCCCCTACCACCCTCGCGATCCATTGCGAGGTCCTGCATCTCGTGCACGACGCGCTGCGATAGCCCCAACGGGAATCGAACCCGTCTCTCCACCTTGAAAGGGTAGCGTCCTAACCGATAGACGATGGGGCCGCCCGTTCGCTCCTATCGGACTCTCGCAGTGCGCAGTAGCGGTAACGGGATTCGAACCCGTGTTCCAGCCTTGAGAGGGCTGTGTCCTAGGCCTCTAGACGATACCGCCGCATGGCTCGGCCCGTTTCCGGGCGAGCACAGAACTCTAAACTAGCGCCGAACGATTTTCAATTAGCCGGACAGGCCCGGAGGGACTTGAACCCCCAACCGCTGGTTTTGGAGACCAGTGCTCTACCAGTTGAGCTACGGACCTACGGGACCTACCACGACCAGCGTCGCGCTTCGTGCGGAGGGGTGGCTAACGGGACTTGAACCCGCAACCCCCGGTGCCACAGACCGGTGCTCTAACCGATTGAGCTATAGCCACCATGGTTGCCGAGCGGCCGAGAAAGCTAACGGCCGCCGGGGGGCCGTTCAAGGGACCACCCCGGCACCGCGCCCGCCCCGCCGGCCGGCTCAGTCCTTCGCCCGCTCCAGGTACTCGCCCGTCTGCGGATTCACCCGCACGCGCTCCCCGGTGCTGATGAACTCGGGCACGTTCACCGTCACCCCGTTCTCCAGCTTCGCCGGCTTGCTCGACGCGTTCTTCGTCGCCGTCTTCATCACCGGCGCCGTCTCCACGATCTCGAACGTCAGCGACGCCGGGAGCTGGATGCCGATCGGCTTCCCGTCGTAGTACTCCGCGACGATCCGCATCCCCGGCTGCATCCACTGCGCGTTGTCGCCGAGCGCCTCCTCGTCCATCTCGAGCTGGTCGTAGTTCTCGACGTTCATGAAGTGGTACGTGTCGCCGCCCTGGTAGAGGAACTCCAGGTCGTGCGTCTCCATGTCCGCCTTCTCGATCGCGTCGGCGGCGCGGAACCGGTGCTCGAACGAGGACCCCGTGCGCAGGTTCTTGAGCTTCGCCTGCACCATCGCGCGCAGGTTGCCGGGGGTGTGGTGGCGGAACTCGATCACGCGGCACGGCTGGCCCTCGAACACGAGGACCATCCCGCGGCGGATCTGCGTGGCAGGCATTGCCATGGCGAGCGTCGGATGGAGGAGAGTCGGCGGTAAGTGCTTGCAGCCTCGGAATTTGCCCTGACCCCAGGCCCGGGTCAAGCGCCCGCGCGGGCGGCCAGCGCCGAGTCCACGACCGGGCGCAGCGCGCGCCACACCGTCCGCGCGACCACGCGCGCCCCCGCCTCGTTGGGGTGGATCCCGTCCCCCTGGTTCAGCCGCCCCACCCCGGCCACGCTGTCCAGCAGGAACGGGGTCAGCGTCGCCCCGGCGGCCCGCGCCACCTCGGGAAACATGCCCCGGAACCGCCCCGTATACTCGGCACCCAGGTTCGGCGGCGCCTCCATCTGCACCAGCACCAGCCGCGCCCGGGGGTGCGCCCGCCGGGCCCGCGTCAGGATCGCTTCAAGATTGGCCCGCGTGGAGTCCACCCGGAGGGCGCGCAGCCCATCATTCGCGCCGGTCTCGAGCACGAGCACGTCGACGGGCTCGCGCAGCACCCAGTCGATGCGCCGCAGCGCCCCCGCCGACGTCTCCCCGCTCACCCCGGCGTTCACCACCGTCATCGGCACCCCGGCCGAGTCGGCGGCGCGCTGGATGAGCGCCGGGTAGGCGCTGTCGGGGTCGAGCCCCAACCCCGCCGTCAGGCTGGTGCCCACGAACAGCACGCGCAGCGGCGCCCCGGCCGCCGGCGGGGTAGCACCCACCGCCGCCGAATCCGCGGCCGCCGCGGCGGTATCCTTCGGCGCCCCCGCGCCCGCGCCGCACCCCAGCGCGGCCGCGAGCAGCGCCCCCGCCAGCACGACCCTCCCGACTCCCCCGCTCCGCTGACCCATGCTCGTCGCCCGTTCGCTGTCCAAGGAGTTCCTGAGCGGCGGCCGGCCGCTCGCGGTGCTGCGCGACGTCTCGTTCGAGCTCGAGACCGGCGCCTTCGCCGCGATCGTCGGGCCCTCCGGCAGCGGCAAGACGACGCTGCTCGGCCTGCTCGCCGGCCTCGACGTCCCGTCCGGCGGCCAGGTCCTGCTCGACGGCACCGACCTGACCGCCCTCGACGAGGACGCGCGCGCGCGCCTCCGCGGCGAGAAAGTTGGGTTCGTGTTCCAGAGCTTTCAATTGATCCCGACGCTCACGGCGCTGGAGAACGTCACCGTCCCGCTCGAGCTGCGCGGCGAGCGCGGCGCCGAGGCGCGCGCCCGCGAGCTGCTGGAGCGCGTCGGACTCGGCGGGCGCGGCCACCACTTCCCCACCCAGCTCTCGGGCGGCGAGCAGCAGCGCGTGGCGATCGCCCGCGCCTTCGTGAACCGGCCGCGCATCCTGTTCGCCGACGAGCCGACGGGGAACCTCGACGGCGCGACCGGCGGCCGCATCGTCGAGCTGCTCGAGTCGCTCAACCGCGAGGACGGGACCACGATCGTGCTGGTGACCCACGACCTGGGGCTCGCCGCCCGCGCGCAGCGGGTGATCCGCGTCGCCGACGGCCGGGTGGTGGAGGACACCGGGGAGCGTCGCGCGGTGAGCGTCGAGGGGGCCGCCTGATGACGGCTGCCACGCTGCCGGGCGACGCCCAGGCCGGGTCCACCCGCTCCACGCTCGACGCCCGACGCTCGCCCTGGTCCTCGCTCGTCCGCCTCGCCTGGCGCGAGAGCCGCACCGCGCGGCGCCGCCTGCTCCTCTACATGTCGTCGATCGCGCTCGGCGTCGCGGCCCTGGTGGCGATCGACTCGTTCGCCGGCAACGTCGGCGGCTCGGTGCGCGAGCAGTCCCGCGCGCTGCTCGGCGGCGACGTCGCCTTCCAGTCGCGGCGCCCGTTCCCCAAGCCGGCGCTGGCGCTGCTCGATTCGCTGCCGGCGCGCGGGATGCGCGTGGCGCGCACGACGCAGTTCGCGTCGATGGGGCTCGTGCCGCGCACCGGGCGCACGCGCCTGGTGCAAGTGCGCGCCGTCGAGCCAGGCTACCCGTTCTACGGCGAGGTGACGACGCAGCCGGTCGGCCGCTGGGCGGCGCTGCACACGGCGCCGCACGCGCTGGTGGACCGCTCGCTGCTGGTCGCGCTCGACGCGCAGATCGGCGACACGCTGGTGCTGGGCTACGGGCGGTTCCGCATCGACGGCACGCTCGACAACGTCCCCGGCGACGCCGGGATCGCGTCGGTGATCGGGCCGCGCGTCTACATCCCGGCGCGCTACCTCGCCGAGACGCAGCTGCTCGTCTTCGGGAGCCGCGCCGAGTACGAGGCGGTGGTGAAGCTTCCCGACGGCCAGGCGGCGGCCCCGTTCCTGAAGCCGCTGCGCGCCAACCTCGACGAGTGGCAGGTGCGCGGCCGCACCGTCGCCGACACGGAGCGTGGGCTGACCGAGGCGGTCGACCGGCTCACCGACTTCCTCTCGATCGTCGGGCTCATCGCCCTGCTGCTGGGCGGCGTGGGCGTGGCAAGCGGGGTCAGCGCGTTCGTGGCGCGCAAGATCGACACGGTGGCGGTGCTCCGCTGCCTCGGCGCGACCTCGCGGCAGATCCTGGCGATCTACGTGACGCAGGCGGCGATCATGGGGCTCGTGGGGGCGCTGGCGGGCGCGCTGATCGGGATCGGGATCCAGGTCGCACTGCCGCGGGTGCTCGGCGACTTCCTTCCGGTGGACGTGCGCGTGTCGCTCGAGCCGGCGGCGATCGGCGCCGGCGTGGTCGTGGGCGTGTGGGTGGCGCTGGTGTTCGCCCTCCGCCCGCTGCTGGCGCTGCGCCGCGTCAGCCCGCTGCAGGCGATCCGGCGCGAGGTGGACCCGGGCGCGCTCCGCGGGCGCGGGATCGACTGGGCGAACGTCGTCGTCGGGCTCGCGGTGGTCGCCAGCGTCACCGCCCTCGCGGTGCAGCGCACGGGGCGGCTGCGCGACGGGATCGGGATCACGGCCGCCATCTTCGGCGCGATCGTGCTGCTCTGGCTGAGCGCGACGGCGGCCAGCGCGCTGGCCCGCCGGTCTCTGCGCGCCGGGTGGCCGTACGTGGTGCGGCAGGGGGTCGCGAACCTCTACCGCCCGGGGAGCCAGACGCGCGCGGTGACGCTCGCGCTGGGCTTCGGGGCGTTCCTGGTCTCGACGATCTACCTGGTGCAGTCCAACCTGCTGCGGACCCTCGACGTGCGGAGCGCGACCACGCGCGCCAACGTCCTGTTCTTCGACGTGCAGGAGGACCAGGCGGCGTTCGTGGACTCGGCGCTGCGCGTCGGCGGGAACGAGGTGGTCTCGTCGACGCCGATCGTCACGATGCGCATCGCCGCGGTCAACGGACGCACCACCGCCGCGATGCTGGCCGACAGCGCGCGGCGCGGCGAGCGCTGGCCGCTCCGCCGCGAGTACCGCTCGACCTACCGCACGACGCAGGGGGACGCGGAGCGCGTCACCGCCGGGACCTTCTTCAAGACCGACGCCGCCGAGGGGGCGCTGCCGGAGGTGAGCTTCGAGGCCGGCGTGGCGCGCGAGCTCGGGCTGTCGCTGGGCGACACCGTCACGTGGGACGTGCAGGGGGTGCAGGTGCCGTCGCGGGTGACGAGCTTCCGCGAGGTCAACTGGCAACGGTTCGAGCCCAACTTCTTCGCCGTCTTCCAGCCGGCGGCGCTGGTGCAGGCGCCCAAGCAGTTCGTCATCATGGCGCGCGTGCCGTCGGCGGACGCGGTGGCCCGGCTGCAGCGCGACGTCGTCGCCCGCCACCCGAACGTGTCCAGCGTCGACCTGTCGCTGATCCAGCGCACCGTGGGCGGGATCATCGAGAAGGTGTCGGTCGCGGTGCGCTTCCTCGGGATCTTCTGCCTGGCCGTGGGCGTCCCGGTGCTGGTGAGCGCGGTGGCGGCCACGCGGCGCGACCGGCTGCGCGACGCCGTGCTGCTCAAGACGCTCGGCGCGACGCGGGCGCAGATCGGGCGCATCCTGCTGGCGGAGTACGCGGTGCTCGGCGCGCTCGGCGCCTTCACCGGGATGCTGCTCTCGTTCGGCGGGGCGTGGGCGCTGCAGAAGTGGGTGTTCCGCGGGCCGTTCGCCCCCGACTGGGGCGCGGCGCTCGGGATCGCGGCGCTGCTGGTGGCGTTCACGCTGGCGATCGGCTTCATCACCGGGCGCGAGGCGTTCCGCGAGACGCCGATGGCGGCGCTGCGCGAGTCCTGACGGCGGCGCCGAGGCGGCCGCACGCGACGAGGGGGCGCCGTCCGCTGGACGGCGCCCCCTCGTCGTTCGCCCGGATCCCGGATCAGCGCGGGATGTTCGGGTTGCTGTTGATCTCCGCCAGCGCGAGCGGCCAGCAGGTCGCCGTGTCGTAGCGGTCCCCGGTGGTGCTGGTCGGGTACGGGCCGGTGGGGAACTCGTTGATCTGGTAGAACTTCTGGTACCGCCGCAGGTCGCCGAGGCGGTGGTTGTCGAGGTAGAAGTCGCGCCGCCGCTGGTCGCGCAGCTCGGCGAGCAGCGCCGCGCCCGTGAGCCCCGTGACCGGCTGCTGGAGCCGGCCGAAGGCCCGCCGCTCGTTGATGAGCGCCAGCACCGCCGTCGGGTTGCTCTCGATCTGCGTCTCGGCGACGATGTAGCGCGCCTCGAGCCCCGACGCGATGCGGATCGTGCCGCCGGCGACGAACGGCGAGCCGGTGGGCGTGCCGTCGAACGTGCTGTACGACGCCGGCGAGCGCGGGATGAGCCCCGTCACGCCGGTCGCGCCGGAGCGCGGGATGCGCACGTCGCCCGCCATGTCGCGGAACGGCGTGTTGTCGGTGGTGCCGCCCGACGCCGCCGTCAGGTTCTGCCAGACGCGGTGGTTCTCGGCCGTGCTGTTGGTCGAGTACTGGGCGAAGAAGGCGAACGCCGCCGGCACCTGGCCGGCGTAGGTCGCCGCGCGCGCCCGGTCGTTGACGTTCAGCGCGGCGCGCGCCGCGCCGACCAGCGCGAAGTTGCGCACCGAGTCGGCGGCCAGCGTGTCGCCGGCGACGAGCGGCACGCGGGCCTTGGCGGCCGTCTTCGCGGCGTTGGCGATCGCGACCGCGGAGTCGAGCTTGGTCATGGCCGCGCGGAACACGGCCTCCGGGGTCTGCGGCGCCTGCCCGTCGAACGGGATGTCGCAGTACATCTCGCCGAGGTAGTTGTACGTCATCCCCCCGTACGCCAGCGCGCGGGCGACGCGGAGGTCGCGGCTCGCGCTGTCGCCGAGGATCTCCTTCATCCGGCGCACGCCGTCGTCCGCCAGGAAGCGGGCGCGGTGGATGCGGGGGTAGATGAAGGTGTTGTGCGTGCCGTTCTCCGGGCCGACCTGGCGCCGGTCGATCAGCGCCTCCTCGAAGAAGGTGTTCCGGTTGTAGAGCTCGTCCGTGTAGATCGCGTTCCACCAGGTGATGTTGCCGAACGCCGGCTGGAACTCGCCGATGATCCCGTTCATCAGCAGGTTCACGTACTGCGGCTGGTTGACGTCGGTCTCCTCGACCGCGCCGGGGTTCTCGGCCTGGAGGAAGTCGTTGCAGGCGCCGGCGGTCGCGGCGCCCAGCACGAGCGCGCCGAGCGTCGCCAGCCGGACCCGCGGACCGCGGCGGACCGATTGCAGCTTTCGCATGGAATCGCCGGGGGTCAGAAGGTGAAGTTGAGCTGCGCCGACAGGCGGCGCGCCATCGGGGCCGCGTAGGCGTCCACGCGGTTGAAGTTGCGCCCGCCGTACGAGTTGACCTCGGGGTCGAGGCCGGTGTAGTCGGTCCACAGGCCGAGGTTGCGGCCGCTGAGGACGAGCTGCGCGGTCTCGGCGCCGCTGCGCGCGATCAGGCGCTGCGGGATGGTCACGCTGAGCGAGACCTCACGCAGCTTGACGAAGTCCGCCTTCTCGATGAACAGCGACGGGATCGTGCGGATCGCGTCCAGCTCGCGGCGCAGCAGCGAGTCGGCCGCGTTGCGCGGGTTGCGGGCCCCGAGGAAGCGCGGGTCGTTGGCGCGGGCGCAGTTGTCGTTCGCCGTCTGGCAGCGGTTGCGCTCCTTCAGGTTGAACAGGTAGTGCCCGCCCTTGTAGTCGAGCAGCGCGTACAGGCGGAAGTTGCGGAAGAACGTGAACGTGTTCGAGAAGCCGAGCTCGCGGGTCGGCGCGGACGGCCCGATGTACTGGGTCGTCCCGACGGTGTCGATCGCGCCGCCGGCCGTGAGCCGGATGTTGCCCGACGCGTCGCGCTGGATGACCGGGGCCCAGTAGGAGCCGAGGCGGTAGCCGACGCGGTGCTGCTGCACGGCGCCGTAGGCCTGGCTGATCGGGACCTCGCTCGTCTTCCCCGGGACGCCGAACGTCTCGAGGATGTCGTTGTTGGTCGACCCGTTGATGCGCGTGTCCCAGACGAACCGGCTCGTGGAGACCGGCGTCGCCGTCAGCGCGAGCTCGAGCCCCGAGTTCTTCACGGTGCCGAGGTTCGTGATCGGCGACGAGATGAAGCCGACCGAGGGCGGGACCGGGACGCCCACGAGCATGTCGCGCGTGCGACGGTTGTAGTACGTGAAGTCGAGGCCGAGGCGGTCGCCGAGGTGGCTGCTCTCGAAGCCGACCTCGAACTCCTCGCCGCGCTCCGGCTTCAGCTCCTGGTTGCCGTACGAGTTGGTGATGAGGCCCGACCCGGTGCTCGTCTGCGAGAGCGTGGACCGGATGATCTGGTACGTGCGCGTCGCCGTGTACGGGTCGGGCGCGCGGCCGGCCTGCCCCCAGGCGGAGCGCAGCTTGAAGCTGTTGGTCGCGAGCGTCTTGAACACGCCCTCGAGCGCCGGCTCCTCGCTCAGCACCCACGACAGCGAGAACTTCGGGTAGACGATCAGGTCGAAGTTCGTCCCGAACGACGAGTTGTCGTCCGCGCGCACGGCGCCCGTGAGGAACAGCCGGTTGCGCCAGGAGACCTCCTGCTGGCCGAAGTACCCGACCGAGTTGTTCTCGGAGTAGGTGTTCGTGCCGGTGGTCGTCTGGGCCGAGCCGATGACGGTGACGTCGGGGGCGCCGAGGCCGGCGCCGGTGGCGGTCAGCGTCTCGCGGAGGCGGGCGATGATCTGCGTGCCGAAGGACGTCGTCCCCGACCAGGACGGCGTGATCTTGTACGGCAGCTGGCCGACGTAGTCGACCGTGTAGTCGCGGAAGCGCGGGGTGCGCTGCAGCACGTTGCCGACCGGCTCGAACTCGTCGCCCGGCAGCACCAGCACGTCGGCGGTCGAGAAGATCTGGTCGGTGCCGACGGTGAGGCGGTTCCGCAGCCAGCTGGCCGGGTTGTAGTTCAGCGTCGCGCCGAGCTGCAGGCGGTCCGACCGCGTGCGGTTGTTGTAGTTGTTCGCGCGCTCGGGGCTCTGGTTCGGGTACACGATCGTGTCGGTCCCCGTGAACACCGTGCGGAAGTTGCCCGTCGGGCGCGCGCCGGGCTGGGAGCGCACCGCGTTGAGCAGCACGCCGAGCACCGACTCGTCCTGCGGCGGGAGCCGGAGGTCGTTCTGCGCGTACGAGACGTTGATCGCCAGCTCGGTCCGGTCGTTGGGCACGAGCGTGAAGTTGCCGCGCCCCGCCTTGCGGCGGTTGAAGCTGTTGAAGTACACGCCGTACTCGTCGTCCTTGTCGCCCGACAGGAAGTACGAGTAGCGGTCGGCGCCGCCGCGCAGCCCCACGTTCAGGCGCTGGATCGTGCCGTCGCGCAGCGCGGCCGGGTCGATGTCGAGCGGGTTCTGCGTGATGACCGTGCCGACGGCCCGGCCCTGGCAGCCCGGGAAGTTCGGCTCGGAGACGCCGTTCACCGTCGTGCGGCCGGCGATGCGCGCCGAGTCGCAGGTCAGGTAGTTGGTGAGCGTCTCCGTCCCCCACTGGTTCAGCCCGCGCTCGCCGCGCAGCGTCCACTGCGGCTTCTGCTGGCCGCGGATGCCGCGCTTGGTGAGGATCTGGATGACCCCCGACGAGGCGTCGGCGCCGTACAGCGTCGCGGCCGCGGGGCCCTTGATGACCTCGATGCTCTCGATGTCCTCGGGGTTGAGGAAGTCGAGGCCCGACGTGATCTGCGCCGAGAAGGCCTGGCCCGTCGCGCCGGTGCCGGTCGGGTTGAAGTTCCCGAGCCCCTCGTTGCTCATGCGGATCCCGTCGATGAAGATCACGGGGCGCGAGCCGCTGAGGGAGTTGCTGCCGCGGATGCGGATGTCGCCCGCGGTCCCCGGCGTGCCGGAGCCTGGGAGGATCGTCACGCCCGGGGTCTTGGACTGCAGGATCTCGCTGACGTTCGAGATCGAGTTGTCGCGCGTGATCTCGGCGGCGTTGATCGTGGTGATCGCGTTGCCGACGGTGCGGCGCGTCGTGGCGCCGCCGGTGCCGGTGACGACGACCTGGTCGAGCTGCGCCGCGGCCTGCGAGAGCGAGAAGTTCGCGGTCACGCTGGCGCCGGCGTTCACCGTCACCGCCTGCGAGGCGGCCTGGAAGCCGATGCGCCGGACGCGCAGCTGCTGCGCGCCGGCGGGGACGTTCGCGATCACGTAGTCGCCGGCGGCGTTCGTGATGGCGCCGACGGTCGTGCCGCTGACGCTGACCTGCGCGTCGGCGATCGGACGCTGGCCGGCGGCGTCGGTGACGCGGCCGCGCACGGTGCCGGTGCCCTGCGCGAGGACGAGCCTCGGAACGAGTGCGCCGAGCACCATCGGGACGAGGCACAGCCCCGCGGCCCGGACGAGCTTCAACGACATGGAGGTCTCCGGAGGGAGGGGACGGGACCTCCGGCGGGCGTGCCGCCGCGCGGAGTCCCGGTGGGGACGAACGGGCGCGCGACGAGGCGCAGGCGCCTCAGCGAAGACTCGATGAGCGCGCCGGCCCGGACGCGGCGGGCAGAAGGTAAGGCGCCGCGCGCGCCGCGGGCAAGATCGCGCGGCGCGCGTAGGTGCCGCCGCCGCACGAACTTCGCGATCGGCGCACGCATTCGTGACCGACGCGCGCCTGCCGGAGTCTCAGGCGCGCGCCGCGCCGCTCACTTGAAGCGGATGCCGTTGGGCGCGACCGCGCCGGACTTCGGCACGAACGGCGCCGGCCTGGGCGCCGACTTCGGCCCCTGCCCGCCCCTGGCCGCCGGGCGCGCGTCCGGCCGCTCGGCGCGGCGCCCGCCCGTCAGCCCGCCGGCCTCGCGCACCTCGCGCGGCGCGCGCGCGTCAGGGCTCGACTTCATCGACAGCGCGATCCGGTTCCGCTCCAGATCCACGGCCATCACGGTGACGCGGACCTTCTGCCCGACGCGCACCGCGGCGTTCGGGTCGGCGACGTAGCGATCGCTCAGTTGTGAGACGTGCACCAGCCCGTCCTGGTGGACGCCGACGTCCACGAAGGCGCCGAAGGCCACGATGTTCGTGACCACCCCCTCCAGCACCATCCCGGGCTGCAGGTCCTTCGGCTCCTTCACGTCGTCGCGGAACGCCGGCAGCTCGAACCCCTCGCGCGGGTCGCGCCCGGGCTTCCGCAGCTCCGAGAGGATGTCCCGCAGCGTCGGCAGTCCGACCTCGTCGGAGACGTAGCGCTGCGGCTCCACCCGCTGGGCCAGCGCCTCGTCGCCGACCAGCTGGCCGAGCGGGACGCCGAGGTCCCCGGCGATGCGCTCGACGAGCGGGTAGCGCTCGGGGTGCACCGCCGACGCGTCGAGCGGGTGCGCCCCGCCGCGCACGCGGAGGAAGCCCGCCGCCTGCTCGAACGCCTTGGCGCCGAGGCGCGGCACCTCGAGCAGGTCCTTCCGCGACCGGAAGCCCCCGCGCTCGTCGCGCAGCCGGACGATGTTCTGCGCGAGCGTCGGCCCGACGCCGGCGACGTACGCCAGCAGCGCGACCGAGGCCGTGTTCACCTCGACGCCGACGCGGTTCACGCAACTCTCGACCACCTCGTCGAGCCGGCGCTTGAGCTGCGGCTGGTTGACGTCGTGCTGGTACTGCCCGACGCCGATCGACTTCGGGTCGATCTTCACCAGCTCGGCGAGCGGGTCCTGCAGGCGGCGGGCGATCGACACGGCGCCGCGCAGCGAGACGTCGAGGTCGGGGAGCTCCTCGCGGGCGAGGTCGGACGCCGAGTACACCGACGCGCCGCTCTCGTTGACCACCACGACCTGCGGCCGCGCGCCGCCGAGCGCCGCGCCGGCGGCGGCGATCGCGTCGCGGGTCAGCTGCTCGGTCTCGCGCGAGGCGGTGCCGTTGCCGATCGCGATCAGCTCCGCGCCGTGGCGCGCCGCCAGCCGCACGAGCTGCGCGGCGAAGCGGTCGGGCTGGTGCAGGAACCAGGTGTCCGTCTCGACGACGGCGCCCGTGCGCGAGAGCGCGGCGACCTTCACGCCGGTGCGGAAGCCCGGGTCGAGCCCGATCACCACGCGCTCGCCGGCGGGCGACGCGAGGAGCAGCTGCTCCAGGTTCTGCCCGAAGATCCGGATCGCCTCCTCGTCGGCGCGCGTCTTCAGCTCCAGCCGCAGCTCGACGGTGATGGACGGCGCGAGCAGCCGCTTGTACGCGTCCTGCACGACCTGCCCGAGCAGCCGCGACGCGCGCCGGCGCCCGACCACGTCGCGCTCCAGCAGCGCCACGATCTCCTCGACCGGCGCGTCGATCGACCAGACGAGGAACCCCTCCTCCTCGCCGCGGCGGATGGCGAGCACGCGGTGCGACGGGATGTCGGCGAGCAGCTGCCGGAAGTCGTAATAGTCCTGGAACTTCGAGACCTCGTTCTCCTTGCCGCTCGCGGCGCCGCTGCGCACGGCGCCCCGCGCCCGCGTGGCCTGGCGCACCGCGTCGCGCAGCGCCTCGGCCTCGGCGACCCGCTCGCCGAGGATGTCGCGCGCGCCCAGCAGCGCGCCGGCGACGTCCGGCACCTCCCTCGCCGCGTCGACGTACGCCGCGGCCGCCGCCTCCGCCGTCGCGTCGTCGGCCTCGCCCGCCCACAGCAGCTCGGCGAGCGGCTCCAGCCCGCGCTCGCGCGCGATCATGGCGCGCGTGCGGCGCTTCGGCTTGTACGGGAGGTACAGGTCCTCGAGCGCCTGCTTCGTGTCGGCCGCGCCGATGCGCGCCCGCAGGTCGTCGGTGAGCTTCCCCTGCTCCTCGACCGACTTGAGCACCGCCGCGCGCCGCTCCTCGAGCTCGCGCAGGTAGTCGGCGCGGTCGCGCACGTCGCGCAGCTGCACCTCGTCGAGGTTGCCCGTGACCTCCTTCCGGTAGCGGGCGACGAACGGGAGGGTGTTCCCCTCGTCGAAGAGGGCGAGCGTGTTGGCGACCGAGCGCGCGGGGAGCGACAGCTCGGTCGCGATCTGCTGGACGAGCGACGGCGACAGCATGCGACGGGAGGCGGGAGGGACGAGGGGTCGTCAAGCTGCCACGCAGGGGGGCGGGCGACAACGGGTTGCGGGGGGAGGGGCGGATGGCTACCGCCGTCTCACGGCGTACTTCCGGGTACGGCGCAGACCCGGGGACGGCGCAGAGCGGGATGGGGCGAACACAGGGGTAGGACGCACCCCGGGGTACGGCGGATCTGCCGACTAGAGCAGATCACGGCGCGCTGTAGCGAGGTGAAGGGCTCGGGGCGGCATCGCT